>DATFRR010000270.1:0-30056 GCA_035263025.1 Micromonosporaceae bacterium | reverse complement strand
ACGTCGGTGGCGTCGGCGGGGGAGTCGAAGTCATCGGACGAGTACGTCGGCCGGGTCTGGTTCTCCAGCGCATCGAGTTCGGTGTCGGTGTGGACCACGCCACCCATGGCGTCAAACGGGTACGGGCCAAACTGCGTGGTCAGGAAGTCCACGATCGACGGCGTTTCGGCGAGTTCGGTGTCCATCTGGCGGGGGAGCGTGGCGGCCACGGCAAGCACGACAGGTCGGCCGTCGTGCGCGGTGATCGTCACCCGATACTTGCCGATGGCGAGAAATGCTAGATAGCTGGCCATTGGGCTGGACTCGGCCCAGTGCCAGGAAGTCTGCTGTCCAGCAACGTGTTTGTTGACCAGCACGCCGTTGGATATCGCGGAGAGGCTGCTCGGCGCCGTGATGGTGATGTCGTAGCTCGCCTTGTCGGTCAGGCGGTCGTTGACCGGGAACCACGCGCCCGCGACCTCCGGTTGACCGATGGCTAGCGCTCCGTCCGGCTGCGCAATGAATCCCCCAGGCCCGTTGTACTTGTCGTTGTACGGCTTCGGTACGCCGCCGTACCGGATTTTCGCGGTAAAGATAGTCCCGTTCGGGACCGGCCGGACCGGCGTGATGGCCAGCTTGTCTCCGGAATGAGCAGACGTTGCTGCGTGGCCGTCGACCGTCACCGACTGCGCGTTGAGGGCATGCAGGTCGAGATCGAAGCGGGACAGCGCTTGCGTCGCGCGCGCCGTGATGATGTCGGTCCCGGTCAGCGCGTGCGTCGCAGGATCGTATGCGATGGCGATCGTGTAGTGCTGGACGTCGTACCCGCCATTGCCGTTGGACGGGTATAGCGAATCGCCGGAGTCGGCGGTGCCCGGCGCGGGGATGTTCCGTGCGCCAGCCTTACCGTGCGGTGAGGGCACCTGAGACCCAGCTGCGACGCGTGCTGCGGCTTGTGACGGCGTATGCGAGGTCGACGTGCAACCTGCCGCCAATGCCACGACAGCAAACACCGTCACTAGCCTTCTACGCATCGCAGCGCACTCCGACCGCACGATCGACGACCGATTCCGCCGGCCACGATACGGATGGCGACGTGGTGCCGTGCTGCGTTTCACGAAACCGTGTCAGCGGCATTTGAAACAGGCAATGCGGGTACGGCGCTCTTTGAGTGGTTGATGATCGCGTTGCTACTCAACAGTTGCAGCGACCGGGACGTACCGGACATGTTGAAGATGTTGAAGTTTCGGCCCGGACCGGATGTGACTGCGAGCGCTGCCGGCCCATTGGATCCATTGCGTTACAGTTCCGGCGTGCGAAGGCGGACAACGGTTCTGCGGCTCGCCGCGGCGATGGCCGCGGCCGCCATCACGCTTGTGGGCTGCACGACCGGACCGGTCGACGGTCGGACGCTGGCACGCGACGCCGCGGCACTGACGGCGAAGCGGCTCAACGACAAGTTCGGCCACCGCGAGCGGGTCCGCGACGCCGAATACATTGCCGCGACCGAGGTGCCGACCGAGGCACAGGACGACGGCCAGGTCCGCGTGACCCCGCTGGCGTGGTCCGGCCGGACCTCCGGGAACGAGAAGGCCACCCTCGATTTGCGGTTCGCGGCGACGGTGCAGGAGCAGCCGGCGGTCTCGTTCGGTGAGCGCGGCCACACCGCCGGCAGCGCCACGCGGTGCTATCGCTACACACTGCAGCTGTACCGATACTCCGGATACCGCGAAATCCGTTGCCCGGCGGTGGCAACGCCGCCGGTTCCATCGGCCGCGCCGGTGCTGAGGCTGCCGCCTGACGCACCGGACCGCCTGGCCGTCGCGCTGCGCTCGGCGAAACCCGAGACGCTGGCGAGCGTCGTGCGCGCGGCGTTCCCCCGGACTGGTATCAGCGTCGACACCGTCACGTGGCACGACACCATGGTTGCCGCGGTGGGCGTTCCCGCCGAACGCGACTGCGTCGTGATGATCCGAACCCCCGACGGGCAACCGGAACAGATCGCGTTCGACCGCATCCAGCTGGAGCCCGGCGAAACCGGCTGTCGCAGCGCGCTGTACACCGCCCCGGTCCGATGATCATGACCGCCACCAACGGCTACGCAGTCGGCACAGCCGCTGTCCCGCGCTTGTCATTCGGCGATGCCGGAGTAGACGTCGACGTCGCCGGTCGGCGGTAGCTCGCGCCCGCGTCGCGGTCACGCTCAGTTGGCTGCTTCGGCGCCCCGAGCATCGCCGACGTCATGCAACGGCGCTGTGCTCGGCGTTGTCTCAGCTGCTGAACAGTGCCGGTCGGTCCGCTGCCTCGGGGGTGTCACTACAGTTCCGGCAGTGGCGCCTCTGGCGTGCTCAGTTGTGCCCTGGCGTCTGGGTGTGCGATGTAGTACGTCGCGGTGGACTTGACACGCGTGGGATCGCAGTCCAAGAACCGCATGCTCGCAACGTCGCTGAGTGGCCGTCGGTTCTTGCCGATCCGATACGTCGGCCGCGGCCGAGACTCGATCTCCTCCCAGGTGGTCAGGGTCAGGGTCGTGACGCCTCGGAACGTGATGCCCGTTCGCGAGATCGCAACGAACATCTGTCGGTGCCAGAGGACGCGGCCGCAAAGGACGGCTGAAACGAGTAACAGCATGACCAAGGCTGCGCCGAGCAGCCGATCGACGAGGCCGGGCGGGCCGCCGATGACTAGCCAAGAGAACGCGATTGCGGCCGTTAGGCTCGAACTTCCGTACAGCGCCGCTAACTCCGGCCGCACGTGCGCGATCAGAGCAGGCTCGCCCGCGACGTGCGAGCGCCGCATCTCCCGCCCGGCGTTGAGCTCCGCGATGGTCCGGATGAGCCGTCTGCGAAGGACGAGGAATCCGATGGCGGTGCAAAGGATCGCGACGGTGAATGCGACCGCCTGGGCTCGGGTGCGGGCTAGTCCGCCCGGAGCGACCACGACCACGGCCGCCACGGACGCGTTAAGCACCACGCACGCCGCTAGAAACCCCAGCACCGACCGGCACCCGTCGCGCGACATCCGCGGCGGTCCGCTGTCGTTTGAAGTCTGCGTCCAAAACATGCTATGGCCGGTTCCTCGAGTTCACGCTGTACCGATGTCACGCGAGGCCGTCGTCGTCCCGTCTGCATCGCACGGCCCGACCGCGGTTCTGTGGCTACGAACGAGAACGGCGCTGGCGCGCGTCATTTCAGCCCATTAGTCGGCTCGAGCGGTCTGGCTTGAAAGGTATTGCCGGACGTGTTCTGGTCCGATGACTTCGGCGCGCGGCCAGTCGACGAGGACGAGGTCCAGTGTGTCCATGGCGCCGGCGATCGACTCGCCGAACCCGTCCGCGGTGGCCGGGGTCGACGCAGACGGGTCGATGGCGATCCCGAGCACGATGAGCTGGTCCCGGCCGGTGACGCCGTAGATGACGAACCCGTCTAATGATGATGCGAAACCGTTGCGGACCGCTCCCGGCCAGTCGTGGTATCCGAGTCCCTCGAACCGATGCGCCGGAGCGGGCAACAGACGGTGCCAGGCGCTCGCCTGTACTGTGCCGGCAAGCGGTGCCACGGGTTGCCGGCGGCCGTGACAGGCGGAGTAACCGACGATGGGTGCGCCGGGGTGCGTGTGGTCGCGGTGCACCCGTCGCACCTGTTGAATCTCGGCCGTCACGATGTCGATGAGGGAGCGGTGGATCCACTCGATCTGCCGCCAGTCGTCCTCGTGCAGGAGCCAAAGGCCGGTGGTTGACGCGGTCGGGTCGGTCGGCGCGAGCACTTCACAGATCGTCGGCGTCGAGAACAGAATCCCCGTCGACGTGACTAGCTCGATGCGGCGTGCCCAGATGGCAAGTTTGCCTGAGGCGACAGCGTAGGCGACGTCAGCGGGCTCGGCGCGCGTGATCTCCCATATCCCGTCGTCGACATACAACTCCGTACCAGGCTGCAACGAAGCCGGCAGCTGCCCGGCCGGCATCTGCATGCTGGCCACTTCCGTGCCATCGTCGGCATCCAGCAAAACCACCCGTACGACGCCCGCATCCGCCACGCCGCAACCATACCGACCGCGGCGGACTCCAGCGGCATACGATTTGCGCCGCGCATAGATCTGATAGCCCGTGTCTTGCGATCGCGACCCGAGGAGACCACGGATCCCGGCGGCTAATCGTCGACTGGCCAGGCACGACCAACTCATCCAACGTGCGGGCGGTCTCCGATAAGGTCGAGCAATGCCCGATCGCTTTGTCGCGCCAAACGCAGCACTCTACGACTATGTCGTCGCGCACGGCACTCCACCGGATGACGTCCAACGTGACTTGATCGAGGAGACACGTGCGGCGCTGCCGCAGTCGGCCAGCATGCAGGTCGGAGCGGACCAGGGCGCCTTCCTGACGATGCTCGTGAGGATTGTCGGAGTCCGGGCGGCCGTTGAAGTCGGCACGTTCACGGGCTACTCGTCGTTGGCGATCGCGCGTGGGCTCGAGCCCGGCGGTCGGCTTTTGTGTTGCGACGTGTCCGACGAGTTCACGTCAATCGCACGGCGCTACTGGCAGCGCGCCGGCGTCGACGACCGCATCGAGCTGCGGCTCGCGCCAGCGCTGGAAACCCTGCAGTCCTTGCCCGCGACGGCGCATCTCGACTTCGCGTTCATCGACGCGGACAAAGGTGGGTACGTGTCGTATTGGGCCGAACTCGTGCCGCGGATGAGGCCTGGCGGTGTGATCGCGGTGGACAACACGCTGTGGAGCGGCCGCGTGATCGATCCGGCGGCGACCGGAGATACCGCCGCCATCATCACGTTCAATGACATCGTGCGAGATGACGACCGCGTCGAGACGGTTGTGTTGACGATTGGCGACGGCCTCACGCTCGCGCGCAAGCGGTAGAACGTCGCCAACAGCCGGCACGACGGGATTCACGTGCCGCAACGGTTCGCGCGGTGCCGCACACTAGTCCTGGTAACACTCGTCTCCGGGTGGCTGCTCCTCGCCGATCAGCTGGCGAAGTGTGTTCTCAAGCTTTGCCTGTTGGATGAACAGGTCGTGCTCAGGATCGACGCCTGCAGCGTGTTGAGGATCCTTGAAGTAGAAGGACAGCCATTCCTGTACGCCGCTCAGCCCCGCTCGCTGAGCCAAGTCCGTGAAGAGCACAAGGTCGAGTACGAGGGGAGCCGCCAGGATCGAGTCACGGCACAGGAAGTCGACCTTGATCTGCATCGGATAGCCAAGCCAGCCGAAGATGTCGATGTTGTCCCAGCCTTCCTTCTGGTCACCAGCGGGTGGGTAGTAGTCGATGCGGACCTTGTGGTACGAGGCGCCATAGAGTTCGGGATACAGATTCGGCTGCAGGATGCGCTCGAGCACGCCGAGTTTGGACTTTTCCTTGGTGCGGAAGCTGTCCGGGTCGTCGAGCACCTCTCCGTCGCGGTTGCCGAGGATGTTGGTTGAGTACCACCCCTCAAGCCCGAGCATTCGCGCCCGCAACATCGGCGCCAGAGCGGTCTTCAGAAGTGTCTGCCCCGTCTTGAGGTCCTTGCCACCGATCGGCACACCGGTCGTGTCGGCGAGTTCCATCAAGGCCGGCATGTCGGTGGTGAGATTTGGCGCGCCATTGAGGAAGGGGGCGCCCTCCATCAGTGCGGCGTACGCATAGAGCATCGAGGGCGCGATGCTTTCGTCGTTGGCGTCGACCGCAGCTTCGAACGCTTCCAGGCTCTGGTGTGCCGGGCCGGGCTCGAGATACGTCTCGGTGGACGCGCACCAGATCACCACCAGCCGGTCGCAGGAGTGCTCCACTTTGAACTCGCGGATGTCCTTGCGGATCGCCTCGGCCACGCCCCGCTTGCTCGCCGCAGACTTGACATTTGTGCCGTCGAGACGCCGTACGTAGCTCTGGTCAAAGAAGGCCGGCATGGGCTCGAGTTCCTTCAGTACGGCCGCGATCGGTTCGATATGGGCGTAGCGGTCGAGAACACCGCACTTGAGCGCGGCGTCGTAGGCCGTGTCCGAGATGCCGTCCCAGGCGCCGAAGACCAGTTGGTCTAAGCCGGTCAGCGGCACAACGTCACGAATCAGCGGCGTGCGCGACTCGGTCCGGTTGCCGAGCCGAATGGTGCCCATCTGGGTCAGTGAACCGACCGGCTCAGCGAGGCCGCGCCGGACCAGCTCTACGCCGGCGATGAATGTCGTCGCCACGGCTCCGAGGCCAACGGTCAGCACGCCCAGCCGTCCGGCCGCGGGCTCGATGCGATGCTTGGAGATCTCCATGAAGTAGCTCGCCTCCACGATGATGCCGCGCTGACACGTCAGCGTCCGCGTCGGCTCGAATGTCGTTGCGTTGCGTCGTCATGCGGGCATGCGTGCGCCGGCCGGATGTCGGCGAAATGTAGGACTGCTGTGTTGGGGGGCGGGCGGCACAATCTGCGAGGTCGGCCGGCGGACCTCTACCTCGGCCGGCGGTTGGGTGCTTGCGGTGACGACCTGAGCATCGAGCGGATCTCGCCGCCGAGCGCGGCGAGTCTTTGCAGTGTGTAGGCGGCGGCGTCAAAAGCGGTGCAGCCGCGGTAGATCCGGCCGTACTCATCGAACAGCGGCCCGAGGAACTCGTTCTCCCCGACCTCCGACGCCGTCCACCGGTCCCAGAGCACGTGCTGCATGGCCTGTGTCATGTCGGTGGCCGTGTCTTGGAAGACAATTTCGTAGCCCTGGTCGCGGAGCGCGCCGATCAAGTGCTCGGCCGCCTTGGCTTGCATTCCGTCAACGAGTCTTCCGTCCTCGTACTCGATGCCGGGAAAGTCGATCGGCGCCCAGGCGAAGTCGTCGGGCCGCATGAACCGGAAAACGAATGTCCGCCGCAACGTTTCCTGAACGTGCTCGGCCAGCATCGCTCGCCGACCCTGTCCAGGGCGCCGGCTCTCCCAGACACGGATCTCCGCTGCGCGGTCGGGATCCCAGCCCGCCATGCCGCCGACAACGACATCCGGTTCGGGGAATTCCGCGTACCGCAACCGCCACATGCTGACTGTCTTCGGTTCGACGTCGAACATCGCGGCGATGTCAGCCACGCTGAGCATCTCCTTAACCACGTGACCTCCGCCCGCACGTTCGTAGAAGCTCATCTACAAAGTAGTCGCCGGGTGTGGTTTGTCAACCACCTTCTACAAACTTGTGGTTGCGACCGGTGACACGGTGACGCGGAATCTAGTCAGGTTCTGGTATCGGCGCGAACAGCGCGAGCGCGGAGGCGAGCAACGTCAACGTGACGTCGATCAGCGGACGTGGCGGCGCTACGGCGCAGGCGTCAGGAGACCGATGGCGGCCAGCGATGTCTGCGCCACTCGTCCCATGTCGCGAATCCAGCCGGTGGGTCATCGATAGGTTCGCTGCCGTCGAGTTCGCCGGGCGTCGGGATCTCGATTTTGGCGGCCCACTCGGCGAGTTCCTCGTCTGACATGGGCCAAGTCGTGTGTGGCACCTCGGCTTGGCGCTGGTCAATTCGTCTCCGCTGCTCGGCTGGGGTGAGTTCGAAGTAGCGCAACTCCACTATCGCGCCGAGGTCCGCGGCCGCCTGTCGTAGAGCCGAACGCTCGTCTCGACTCCAAAGGCCGTAGTCGATCACGACGTTGTTGCCCAGTTCCAGGGCGCGCAGTCCAATCTCGATGAGCCGTCCTTCGATCACGTCTTGGGCCGATGGCGGATTGTCGTGCCCGTAGAGAGCCTTCACCCACTCGTCTTTCGTGAGACGAAGTGCCCTCTGCTCGACCTCGATGTCCCGCGCGGCAGTGGTCTTGCCGGTGCTTGGGAGTCCGACAGTCAGGAACAGCGTTGGTTGCCCCATCAGCACCCCGTTCTGGCTAGACGCCCCATCATGGCTGACTCCCGCCGCGCCGACCCGATTCAATTGCCGACGCCCGTCGTACGAACGTGGGAAGGAACGGCGGCCCGCGTGCGGTCCGTGCGGCGGCGCGTTGTTAGGCGGCGGGACTTGGCCTGGGTTCCACAGTCTTCCATCGCACACCAACGGCGGGAATGGTTGCGGCTGCGGTCTAGGAACAGCCAGCCGCAGCCGCCTTCGGAGACCGGGCAAGCCCTCACCTGGGACAGGTCGGCCGTACGCATGAGGTCGACCGCGGCGTGGGCCAGGCGGTCCGGGATGAGGAGAGCGCCGGCGCTGGCCGTAAGCACTGCCGGCGGTTCACCGGGTCCGCCCAGCCGCAACGACGAGCGGGCGGTCGCCGCCGACCAGCGCAGTGCCAGCCGTTCCAACGCGGCGACGGCGCCGTCGGCCGGATCCGAAGAGCCCAGCGCGGCCGACAGCACCGCGTAGAGAGCCTCGCGGATGTCCACTGCGGAATGCCACGCCGCAACGGCAGAGGCGGGTTCGGTTGCCCAGGCGGACGACACGCCCCCCGCCTCGGACTCGGAGATCAGGCCAACTCGACAAGCCCAGTGCAGCAGCGCTGGTGGTGAGTCGAGCCAGTCGGTGGCCTCGGCCGTTGCCGGCCGGGGGGCCACCGTGTTGATCAGGTCGAGGGCCACACTGCCGCCGACGATGCGGGGTTCTTCCATGGAGGCAATGCTACTCCCATAAGCCAGTACGGTGGAAGTGATCGGCGCGTCCCGCGGCTCTGATTTGCGCGCGTTGCGATCGGCTGAGGCCGTGCACTGAGAGAGGTGGCGCTGTGCGGTGAATCGGTCGGCCTGACGGCATCCGTCGGTCTCGCGAGATGACTCAAGCATGTGCTACCGTCTATTAGGCGTTTGGAGGAAGCATGCGCGAGCGGCTAGGCAGCCCGTCGGCGATCGTGGCACTGAGTGTCCTCGCACTGTCCACATTCGCCTACGTGACAACCGAGAGCTTGCCGATCGGCCTGCTTCCACTGATCGCCCATGACCTAGGAAGTACGGCATCCGGGATCGGCCTGCTGATCACGGCGTACGGGCTTGTCGTGGTCCTGGCCTCGATCCCGCTGACCCGACTTACCCAACGGATCAATCGGCGTCGCTTACTCTGCGGGCTGCTTGCCGTCTTCGTGGCGGCCAACACAGCGTCCGCGCTTGCCCAGGATTACCAGACCCTCCTGGTGTCTCGCATCGTCACGGCGTTAAGCCAGGCGCTCTTCTGGGCCGTCGTCACGCCGGCCACCGCGTCGCTCTTTCGGCCCGCGGTGCGCCCGCGTGCCCTGTCAATCCTGTACGCCGGAAACTCCGTCGCCGCCCTCGCCGGCGTCCCGGCCGGCACCTGGCTCGGCCAGCAGACGAGTTGGCGTGCTGCCTTCCTGGCACTTAGCGTGATCGGGCTCGCCGTCCTGGTCACGATCGCGATCCTGCTGCCTGCCACCCCGCCCGGCACCAGTGACGCCGACCGTGGCTCCGCACCTGACGCCGGACGGTATTGGGCGATCGTGGCGTACACGGCTCTCGCGATCACCGGCGCCTTCGCCTCGTACACGTATATCAATCCGTTCTTTACGGCGGTCAGCCACTTCGACGAACGCGTCGTCGGGCAGTTGCTGTTCGTCCGCGGTTTCGCCGGGCTGATCGGTGTCTTCGTCATTGGCTACCTGGTCGGCCGCAACGGCTGGCTGGCGATGACCTGGGTGATCGGTGTGCAGGCGGTCGCGTTGGCCGCGCAATGGGCGCTTGGTAGCAACCAGATCGCGACTGTCATGTCGATCTGTGTCTCAGGCTTTGCATTGGCCGCGCTTTCTGCCGGCCTCGGCGCGCGCGTTCTCGAGGTCGCGCCGAGCAGCTCAGACCTCGCCGCAGCCGGCACGTCAACAGCGTTCAACGTCGGCATCACCGTGGGCGCATTCGCCGGTAGCCTGCTGCTGCCAGTGTTCGGCGTACGGGTCACGGCGCTGGCTGGCACGCTGTTCACCGTGGCGGCGCTCGTCATCGCACTGGCAGAACCGCGGCTGTCGACCCGGCGCCGAGTCGGGCCATCCGAAGCACTCCAACCCGCCGCCTTGACTCAGCCTGTCGCTCACTGACACGGAGTTAGGTTGGCCCATGGTCGGAGAGGTTCAGATCATGCGGCGCGGGTGCGAGCGGCCGCGGCCCGTCACCGGGTCGGGGTCGATGCGTTCGCGACCAGAGTGCCAAACAGCTCGGCGTATCGGAGAAGGTGCTGGTCGCCGACGTAATGCGCGCGGACATGTTCGCGTGCCGCTGTGCCCATTCGGTCGGCAAGCGCCGTATCGTCGATCAGCGTTCGTACCGCATGTCCGAACGCGGGCAGGTCCGTTGGGTCGGGTAGCAGAATGCCGGTGCCGTCGGCGATCTGGTCCCGGATGCCTCCGACTGCCGAGCCGACGACCGGCCTGCCCTTCCACATGCCCTCGGCGACGGTCAGACCGAAGCCCTCGGCAAGACTCTTTTGCACGATCACGCTGGCGTGTCGCTGCAGCGCGTTGACCATCGCGCCGTTCTCGTCGACGTCGCTCATCGGAAGCGTCACCAGCATCACGCGGGACCGCTGCGACGACGGAAGATTCCGCCACTCAGTGAGGGTCTCCGCGAACACCGTTGCGCCTTCCGGATCGTCGGTCACACCGGCAACGGATGGCCCGGCGAGGATGAGCCACCCGGGACCGTGCGGCGCCACGTGCTCGGCAAACCCACGCATTACTCCGACCATGTCCTTGAGACGGTCCCATCGAGACACCTGTACGACAACCGGATCGTCAGGACTCGGCAACGCTTCGGCCTCCACGGATGCCGCCTGGGTCACGTCGCCTGGTGAGCCGTCTCGACGCACGTACCGGCACACGGGTCCGGCGCTGTCCCCGGCAAGCACCCCCATCTGGACAAGTGCCGCTCGCACCGCGTCCGGATCCATCGGCTGATTCTTCGGCGAGAATGGATCGATCGACGGCTGAATGATCCAGGCCTGCGAAGCCGGCACGGTCGCAGGTATATAGGACTCGCGGGTAAAGACGAAGGCGTCCGCGTCATCAAGGAGGGGCTGCAAAAACTCCCAGGCCGACCGGCTCAGATCGTTCTCACCATCGATACCGATATGCGATCGCCACACCACGTGCGCACCACGCCGGGAAAGCGGTCCGACAAGACCTGCCGTCTGCGGATCGTGCAACAGCACTAGATCACCGGCACTGATCTGATCGCCGAGGCTCGCGACGTTGGCCGCCATCACGTCCTCGATGTGGGCGCGTTCCGCCGCTCCAAGGGAGCCACCGTCGCCAAGCTGGCCGTGAATCCGGTTGTGTAAACGCTTGGTGATGCGGAAGAACTCGCCGTCGCCACCGATGACCGACCAGCGAATGTCAATGGCAAGGTCCTTTGTATATCCGACCAGCACCTGCAGCATGTCCGCAACGCCGCCACCGCTTTCGGTGGAGCTGACGTTCCAGATGACGCGGCTATCCGACAGGTTCCGGAAGTCTGCCGCCGCGTCGAGCAACCGGGCGGTCCGCGGCAAGCCGATCACGTCTTCCAGCGCTGCCACCGGGCGCCGGGGTACGTCGACCGTATGGACCCCATACATACATCCATGATGGCCCGCCACGCCGACATCCAAGGCACAACCACCAAAGGATCAAGGTACTTAGCGGGGTCCCCTTGTACGTTGCCGACGGGAGCCATCTCTCAGCGCGGCACCTATCCGGTCCGATGCGAACACACGCCTAGGGAACGTGTCCTTACCCTGGGCCGGGCCGAAGAACCATCGGAGAAAGCGGAGCACTCGACGCATCAAACCGCGCGGTTGGTCAAACTCCGCCTCGACGCGGGCCGGTCGCCTTCGGTGCGCGTGGTTACTCATCGCAAGAGTGTGACAGGCCTCGCTGAGTCGTAACCGAAGGCGGCGCAGCGATGCCGCCTGGTTCGCAGAGCCGGGTCAGCCGGGAGGTAAGCGAAGGGCGAGGAAGAAGTCAACCCGGTCCTCGAAGCGGCTCAGGTCGCGGCCGGTGAGCTGCTCGACGCGCCGCAGCCGATACCGGAGGGTGTTGACGTGCACGTGCATTTCTTCGGCGCACCGCTGCCACGATCCCGAACAGCGCAGGAAGCTGTCCACTGTGCCTAGGAGGTCGGCGTTGTGGGAGCGGTCGTACTCGGTGAGTGGACCAAGCAGCAGGCGGCGGAAGGATTGCCGGGCATCCGCCGCGACACTCGCCAGCAGCAGGACATGAGATGCGAGGTCCGCTGTGGACACGACAGCGACGGGTTCGTTGATGAGGCTCGCGGCGTGGTGCGTGTGCCGCGCCTGTTCCGCCGCAACAGGCAACGCCGCCGCGCCGATTGCTATGCTGCTGACCCCGATCGCAAGCCGCTGGCCGCGTAAGCCATGTGCTAACGACCGCGCCGCCGCGCGCAGGGCCTCGACCGTTTGGCTGGCTTGTTCGGGCTTGACGGCGAGCACCGCCATCGCGGCGTCCGGGACCCTGCCAACCGCGGTGTGGGCAGACAGTTGCCGCACGAGCTCGTCCAGGAGATACGTTGCCAGTTTGCCGGGCGCGGGGCCGGCAGATACCTCGATGAGGCTGGCCGCCGCGACGAGATAGGTGGCGTCGGCGGAGAGTCGGCAGGCGCGGAGGGCCGCGCGTAGATCGGACCGCTCGCCCGGGTTGGCGAGCAGACCTGTGAGTTGTGCGGCGAGGTGCCACTCGGCGCGGCGCAACTGGTCGTGTTGGGCCCGCTCCAATATGACGAGGTTGAGGATCTCGTCCGCGGCCTCCGAGAGCGCTGGTAGTCGTGCGTTGGTGCTCGTTGGCGCGCTGCTGTCGCTACGCGTCGGCGTCGTCTCGCACACGAGACACCAGGCGGCCAGGCGATGCTCCGGGCGGCCCGCGACCGACAGCAGAAGGAAGTCGCGGCCGTCAATCCTGACCGCGTGCGGTAGCCGCTCGGCGAGGAGAAAGGCACGGGTCAGTTGGGTGACGACGGTGGCCGGAAGCGGTCCGGTGCCGGCGATGACCCGGCCGGTGGCCGAGCAAACCCAGCACGAGACCGCCAGCTCGCCCGCCACCGAACGGAGCAGGTCAGGCAGCCGCGCGCCGCGGGCCATCGCCGAGACGAGCCCACGCTGCCGGCTGAGGAGCGCGGTCAGCCTGCTGGCCCGCCGCGACATGATCGACTGACCCACCTCCTCGGTAATCGATTGGAATGACACATCCACCGGTACGCGGAAGAGGGCCAGCCCGTGCCGGCGGCAGGCGTCCACGAGGTCGGGCGGAACCCGGCCGAGGGCGGCTTCGCCGGCGCCGATGGCGGCGACGCCGGCCGCTGCCAGGTTCGCCGCGAACGATTCGGAGTCCGTGTGGTCGTGCCACCACATGAGCCCGGTGAGGACTAGCTCGTCACCGGAGAGGTACCGGCCGGGGTCAAGTAGGTCCGTGGTGTACACCCGCTGCACCGGCCGGTCGAGATCGTCTTCGGTGCCGGACAGCAGGGTGAGTCGCAGGTTAGGCAGATCGAGCAGCTCACGGAGTCGCATTTTCGCCACCTCTTGGAGGAACCTACAAAGAAACCTACGCCCGTCCGACACGGTTCGGATCGTGCGCCCATATCCGTGCGAGGCAGGGGCTGCTCTACTCGAAGACGTGGGCGTGTCGGCGCTGTCCAGGATCAACGACCTCTCCGCCGAGGCCGCGGAGGCGGAGCTGATGTCCTGCTGTGCCTCGCCGACCTGGGCGCGTGCGGTGGCCGCGGCACGGCCGTACCCGGATGTCGCGGCCGTGACCGCCGCTGGCGCCGCGGCGCTGGCGCGGCTGCCATGGTCGCAGGTGACGCTCGCATTGGGCGCACACCCGAAGATCGGCGCGCGTCCGCTCGGCGATCGGCGCGACGCGGCATGGTCGCGGCGTGAGCAGGCCGGCGTCGACCGTGACGACGAGCGGACCCTAGCCGCCCTCGCCGAGGCGAACCGGGCGTACGAGGAACGCTTCGGATACGTCCTGCTGATCTTCGCGACCGGAAAGAGCGGCGTGGAGCTGCTTGACATCGCGCGGGCGAGGCTCGGTAACGACGAGGCCACCGAGCAACAAGTGGTACGGGCCGAGCTCGGCAAGATTGTCGCGCTGCGGCTGGAAAAGCTGTTGGGCGTCGGCGAGGCGGTGACGAGATGAGCCTTTCGACGCATGTGCTGGACACCGCGCGTGGCGAGCCGGCGGCGGGGATACCGGTGCGTCTACATCGGTTGGTCAGCGGTCAATGGTCGCCGGTCGCGGACGGACTCACGGACGCCGACGGTCGGCTGCGTGACTGGGTACCGGATTCGGACTGGGGCGAGGGCCGGTACCGGCTGGTATTCGAGACCGGCGGGGCGTTCTTTCCCGAGGTCGTCGTCGTCTTCGAGGTGTCGGAGCCGGGCCGCCCCTGCCACGTCCCGTTGCTGCTCAGCCCGTACGGCTACACCACTTATCGGGGAACGTGAGATGGGCATCGTCCTCGGCGCCAACGAGTACGGCAAGGCGGAGACCCGTCTGGTACGGGTGGACCGTGAAGGTGACCGGCACACGCTGCATGATCTCAACGTCAGCGTGGCGCTGCGCGGCGACCTCGACGGTACGCATCTCACTGGCGACAACGCGACGGTGCTACCGACCGATTCCATGAAGAACACGGTGTACGTCTTCGCGAGGCGTTACGGCGTCGGGCAGATCGAGGACTTCGGCCTGCGCCTAGCACGGCACTTCGTCGACTCCCAGCCAAGCATCGGCGCGGCCCGGGTCAGCATCGAGGAGTACGGCTGGACCCGACTCGGGCCGCACTCGTTCGCGCGCGACGGTGGCGAGACGCGTACCGCGGTGCTCACGTACGACGGGCGGGAGTCCTGGGCGGTCGGCGGCCTACATGGTCTCGTGCTTCTCAACTCCACTGATTCGGAATTCTGGGGTTACGTCAAGGACGAGTACACGACGCTGCCCGAAACGCGCGAGCGCGTTCTGGCCACGGCCGTGGCGGCGTCCTGGCGATTCGGCACGGTGCCGGATGACTGGGCGGACACGAATGCGGGCGTCCGGGCGGATCTGGTCGAGGCGTTCGTCGAGACGTACAGCCGCTCGCTGCAGCAGACGCTCTACCAGATGGGGCGGCGGGTGCTCGAAAACCGACCGGAGGTCGTGGAGGTACGGCTGAGCCTGCCTAACCGGCACCACCTGCTCGTCGATCTGGCTCCGTTCGGGCAGGACAATCCGAACGAGGTGTTCGTGGCCGCCGATCGGCCGTACGGGCTGATCGAGGGCACCGTGCTCCGCGACGATGCGCCGCCGGCCGGGCTGGCCTGGTGGTGAGTATGGACTTCTGGCAGCCGTCCACATGGGACGAGGCACTGGCCATCAAGGCGGAGCGACCGGATGCGGTACCGATCGCCGGCGGCACCGACTTGATGGTCGAGCTGAATTTCGACCGCCGACGGCCGACGGCACTGCTCGACCTCACTCGGATCGGGTCGCTTGGGCAATGGGCCAGAGACGGCGAGTTCTTGCGGATCGGGGCCGGCGTGACGTACCAGCGGATCATCGACGAGTTGGGCGCGCAACTGCCGGGGCTGGCCATGGCCTCGCGGACAGTCGGGTCGCCGCAGATTCGCAACCGGGGGACGGTGGCTGGCAACCTCGGCTCGGCATCCCCGGCCGGCGACGCGCATCCGCCGCTGCTCGCCACCGACGCGATAGTGGAACTCGCGTCGTTGCGGAGCGTCCGCCGGGTGCCGGTCGCCGAGTTCTTCACCGGCCCCAAGCGCAGTGTGCTCGCCCCGGACGAGTTGATCGCCGCCGTGCTTGTCGAACCAGCCACCGGTCCGCAGCAGTTCGCGAAGGTCGGTACGCGCAACGCAATGGTGATCGCGGTGTGCTCGTTCGCGCTGGCGCTGGACGCGTCGCGGCGACGGGTCGGCACTGGCATCGGCTCGGCGGGGCCGACGCCGCGACGAGCCGCGGCGGCCGAGGAGATGCTGGCCGGCGAGCTGCCCTGGCAGTCGCGCGCGGCGCTGGCCGAGTCGGTGGCACGGCACTTCGGGCAACTCGTCGCTTCCGCCGCGTCGCCGATCGATGACGTGCGAGGCAGCGCGGATTACCGGCGGCACGCGCTGACGGTCCTGGCAGCGCGCACGCTGACCTGGGCGTGGGGGGAGTACCAATGCGCGTGACGTGCACAGTGAACGGGCAGCGCCGCGAGGCGGACGGGGTGTGGCCGGGCGAGAGTCTGCTGTATCTGTTGCGCGAGCGGCTCGGCCTACCCGGCTCCAAGAACGCCTGTGAACAGGGCGAGTGCGGCTCATGCACGGTGTACCTGGACGGTGTCGCGGTCTGCGCGTGTCTGGTCTCCGCCGGGCAAGCCGAGGGTCGGCAAGTCGGTACGGTCGAGGGTCTCGCGGCCAACGGCGTTGTGCATCCGGTGCAGGAGGCGTTCCTTTCGGCGGGCGCCGTCCAATGTGGATTCTGTACCCCTGGTCTCATCATCGCGGTGCACGACCTGTTGGCCCGCGATCCCAGCCCGAGCGATGCCGACATTCGCGAGGCCTTGGCTGGCAACCTGTGCCGGTGCACCGGGTACGAGATGATTCTTGACGCGGTACGGCTTGCCGCGTCGAGGGCCGCGCCATGATCGTCGTCGAGGGTGGCGCAGTGGCGACCGTGGACGCGTCGGGCACGGAATATCAGCCCGGGCACGTTGTTGTCGACGGCGACCGGATCGTGGCTGTGGGTCCAGGTGCCGCGCCGCGCTACCCGGAACCGGTGTGCCACATCGATTCGACCGGCTGCCTGGTCACCCCGGGCTTGGTCAACACCCACCATCACCTGTACCAGTGGGCCACCCGTGGCCTTGCCCAGCAGCAGAACCTCTTCGGCTGGCTCACCGAGCTGTACCCGATCTGGGCAGGGATCGACGAGGAGGTGGTCGGCGCGGCGGCGGCTGCGGGGTTGGGCTGGCTGGCGCTGTCCGGCTGCACCACCAGCGCGGACCATCATTACGTCTTCCCGCATGGTCGGGGCGACCTGTTCGCCGCAACGGTTGACGCGGCCGTTGCGGTGGGTGTGCGGTTCCACCCGACGCGGGGGTCGATGGATCTCGGCGTGTCCGCCGGCGGGCTGCCACCCGACGATTTGGTCGAGAAGACCGACGAGGCGCTCAACGCAACTCAAGACGCGATCGACCGCTTCCACGACCCGTCGCCGGGCGCGATGCTGCGAGTCGCGGTTGCGCCGTGCTCGCCATTCTCCGTCACCCCGGAGCTGATGCGAGAGGCCGTCGTTTTGGCGCGCAACGCTGGCGTACGGCTGCACACTCACCTCGCCGAGACGCAGGAGGAGTCGTCCTTCTGCCGGAGTGAGCACGGCTGTACGCCGGTGGAGTATGCCGAGAGGCTCGGATTTCTCGGCGACGACGTATGGCTTGCGCACGGAGTCCACCTCTCCACCGCCGAGATACTCCGCCTCGGTGAGACCGGTACAGGTGTCGCGCATTGCCCGAGTTCCAACGCCCGGCTCGGCGCCGGCATCGCGCCAGTGCGCGAGTTGCTCGACGCGCACGCGGCGGTCGGCCTCGGCGTCGACGGAGCCGCGTCGCAGGAGGCCGGGCAGCTCAGCGCCGAGCTGCGCCAGGCGCTATACGTCGCGCGCTTGCGTGGGGGCCCAGCGTCACTGAGCGCCCGGCAGGCGCTCACATTGGGCACGATCGGTGGTGCGAGGTGCCTGGGCCGAGCGGATGAACTCGGCTCGTTGGAACCGGGCAAACTCGCCGATCTTGCCATGTGGCGGCTGGACGGGCTGGGGCACGAGGGCATCGCCGACCCGGTGGCGGCGTTGGTGTTTGGCCCATCCGCCGTGGTGGAGCTGCTGCTGGTCGGAGGACGACCGATCGTCGAACGAGGCGTACTGGTCAACACGACGGAGGCCGACCTAACCGGCCGCGTGCGGGTTGCGGCTCGTCGTTTAAGTGCGGCGGTGGCGCGATGACGGCCAACACCACGGCGCCAACCGCCGCACCGCAAACCTCCTCGCTCGACACCCCGGTCCCCGGCGGTGTGGGCGACGATGCCCGCCGACCCGACGGCACGCTGAAGGTACTCGGCGAGTTCGCCTTCTCCTCCGACCTGTGGGTGCCGGACATGTTGTGGGGGGCGACGCTGCGCAGCCCACACCCCCGGGCCCGGATCCGTGGCATCGACTTGACCGACGCCCTTGCGCTGCCCGGGGTGTACGCGGTGCTCACCCACGAGGACGTACCGGGCGCCAAGCTGTACGGCCTGGAGATCCAGGATCAACCGGTGCTAGCCATCGACCAAATCCGTTACCAGGGCGAGCCGGTTGCGGTCGTGGCCGCCGACCATCCGGAGACCGCCCGCCGTGCTGTTGCTCGCATCGCGGTGGACTACGAGGTGCTGACGCCCGTAGTGGATGCCGAGGCGGCGCTCCGCCCCGGCAGTGCTTCCGTGCATCCGACCGGCAACCTGCTGCGCCACGTGCCGATTCGGCGGGGTGATCCGGCCGCGACAGCTGAGATTGTGGTGTCCGGCGAATACCAAGTTGGCATGCAGGATCAGGCGTTCCTCGGCCCGGAATCCGGACTTGCCGTGCCGGCCGACGACGGCGGCGTCGACTTGTACATCGCAACCCAGTGGCTCCACGTCGACCAGAAGCAGGTTGCCGCGTGCCTGGGCCTTTCCGTCGACAAGGTCCGCCTGACGCTGGCTGGCGTCGGCGGCGCATTCGGCGCACGCGAGGACCTGTCCATGCAGGTACACGCGTCAATGCTGGCGTTGCGCACTGGGCGGCCGGTGAAGATGGTGTACGGACGGGAGGAGTCCTTCTTTGGCCACGTACACCGCCACCCGGCCACCATGCGCTACGAGCTCGGTGCCAGCCGGGACGGACAGCTGGTTTACTTACGCGCCAACATCTTGCTCGATGGAGGAGCCTATGCGTCGAGCTCGAACGCGGTCTGCGCCAACGCCGCGAGTCTGGGTGTCGGACCGTATCGGGTGCCCAACGTCGTCATGGACGCCTCGGTCGTCTACACCAACAACCCGCCGTGCGGCGCCATGCGGGGTTTCGGCGCGGTACAGGCCTGTTTCGGCTACGAATCAATGATGGATCGGCTGGCCGCGGCGCTGGATCTCGACCCAGTGGAGGTCCGGGTCCGCAACGCCTTGGCTACCGGCGACACGATGCCGACCGGCCAGGTGGTGGAGGGGCCGGCCCCGGTCGCGCAACTGCTCCAGTTGGTCGCGTCGGCGCCAGCAGCGAAGCCGGCCAGTGGCGACCCGCGCGAACTGCCTGGCGGGGTCTCCAACACGACACGCGGCGAGGGTGTCGTGCGCGGCGTGGGGTACGCGGTGAGCATCAAGAACGTCGCCTTCTCGGAGGGTTTCGACGACTACGCCACCGCACGGGTACGGCTGCATCTCATTGGCGGATCCCCGGCTGTGCTGGTGCACACCGCCGCGGTAGAAGTTGGCCAGGGGCTGGTCACCGTACAGGCGCAGATCGCCCGGACCGAGCTGGGCGTGGAGCGGGTCACCATTGCCACCGCAGACACCAGCGTGGGCAACGCGGGCTCGACCTCGGCATCGCGGCAGACGTACATGACCGGCGGCGCGGTGCGGGCGGCGTGTATTGCGGTCCGCGATCGCGTGCTGTCCCGCGTGGGGGGTACCCGGCTGGTTGCGGGCACGATCGTCGACGACTCCGGCCAGCCGCTCGCTGAGCTCGTCGACGTCCTGCGCGATGGTGCGGTGGAGGAGACCGTTGCTTGGCGGCACCGGCCGACCGATCCGCTCGACCCGGTCACCGGCCAGGGCAACGCGCACGTGCAGTACGCGTTCGCCGCCCACCGGGCAACCGTTGACGTCGACACCGAACTGGGGCTGGTTCGGGTCGTCGAGATCGCGACCGCCCAGGACGTGGGAAAGGCGGTCAACCCGCGGGCCGTGCTGGGGCAGATTCACGGCGGTACCGCGCAGGGCCTCGGTCTTGCGGTGATGGAGGAGATCCAGCTGGTCGACGGCGTGCTGCGCAACCCGTCCTTCACGGATTATCTGATTCCCACCATCCTCGACATGCCGACCATGCACGTGGATCTGCTGGAACTAGGCGACCCACACGCACCGTACGGGCTGCGCGGCGTGGGGGAGCCGCCGACGATCTCGTCCACGCCGGCCATCGTGGCGGCGATCCGGGCCGCGACCGGGCGACCATTGACCCGGGTACCAGTGCGCCCCGAACACATCGTGGCCGGCTGATGCTCTCCGAGGACGTCTATCGCGAGCTGGACCGGCGGCTCGACGACGTGGACGGCCGGTTGCGACGCCACTATCCGGGTGATGTGCCGGGGCGGCAGCCCGTACACACGGTGTACGTTCCGGCCGACCAGTTCCATGCGGATCTGGTCGCAGACTGGCGCGGCCAAGCACTCGACACGCTACGTGCGAATCCGCCGCTGCCCTATCCGGAGTCGTTGCACGATCGGGTGCTGGCGAAGCTGCACCGCGAGCCGATCGAAGACCTGCGCGTCGACTTCGAGGACGGATACGGCACACGCGATGACGCCCGGGAGGACGCCGACGCGCGAGCCGCCGCCGCGGCGATGCATGACGGGCACATGCCGCCGTTTCTTGGCATCCGGTGCAAGAGCCTGGAGGGTACGAGCCGGCGCCGCGCCGTACGCACTCTGGATGTGTTTCTCGACGCACTCGGGCCGCCGCCGGACGGGTTCGTCGTTACCCTGCCGAAAGTGAGCGCCATCGAGCAAGTTGCCGCGATGACTGTCCTGTGTGGAGCGTTGGAGGAAGCTCACGGCTACCCGTCCGGGCGGCTGCGGTTCGAGGTACAGGTCGAGACGCCGCCGGCGGTACTCGGCGCCGACGGTAGCGCCACGGTGGCCCGCTTGATTCAGGCCGGCGACGGACGGCTGACCGGGCTGCACTACGGCACATACGACTACAGCGCAGCGTGCGGCATCGCCGCCGGGTACCAAAGCCTCGAGCACCCGGCTGCCGACTACGCGAAGGCGGTGATGCAAGTAGCGGCGGCCGGTACCGGGGTGCGCCTTTCGGACGGCTCCACCAACGTGCTGCCCGTCGGCAACACCACCGCCGTGCACGCGGCATGGGCGCTGCACACACGACTTGTGCGACGCTCGTTGGAGCGAGGCTTCTATCAGGGCTGGGACTTACACCCGGCGCAGCTGCCCACCCGGTACGCGGCGACCTACGGCTTCTACCGGGACGGCTACGCCGCGGCGACTGCTCGGCTTTCCGCGTACCTAGGCTCCGCCAACACCCACGACATCGGCGGCGTGCTCGACGAGCCGGCCACGGCCCGGGCCCTAGCGGGCTTTCTCCTCCGCGGCCGCGACTGCGGCGCGCTGGACGAAACCGAGATCGGGTTGCCGTTGGCGGCCTGGGAACCGGTCGCGGCGACCGGTAGCGCCGGCACCGAGGCGCCATGAGGGCGGTGAGTGATGCCAGCTATGACCTGGTGTTGCGCTCTCGCCGAGTGGTCACCACGGAGGGAACGCGCCCAGCCGCGGTCTGCGTCCGCAACGGTCGGATCGCGGCCATCGACGACTACGCCAGACCAGGACAGGATCTGGGCGATCTGGCTCTGCTGCCCGGCCTTGTGGACCCGCACGTGCACGTGAACGAGCCCGGTCGCACCGACTGGGAGGGATTCGCCACGGCAACCCGGGCGGCCGCGGCCGGTGGCATCACGACGATCATCGACATGCCCCTGAACTGCCTGCCGCCCACGCTCACCACGGCAGCCCTTGCCACTAAACGGAATGCGGCCTCCGGGCAGTGCCATGTCGACGTCGGGTTCTGGGGCGGCGCCGTACCCAGCAATCTTGACGTGCTCGCCGACCTCCACGACGCCGGAGTCTTCGGACTCAAATGCTTCCTGGTCGACTCGGGCGTGCCGGAGTTCCGGCCGCTTTCGGTCGACGATCTCGACGCGGCACTGTCCACGGTGGACGCGCTGTTCCTGGTGCACGCGGAGGATCCACGCGACATCCGGGACGCCAAGCCCTCGCGTCGCTACGCGGACTTCCTCGCCTCCCGGCCACGCGTCGCCGAGAATCGCGCCGTCGCCACCGTTGTCGACGCGGCGCGGCGCACCGGCGCTCGCGTACACGTGCTACATCTGTCCTCCGGCGACGCGCTCGACATTATCGATCAGGCGAAGCGCGACGGCGTCCGGGTGAGCGCGGAGACGTGCCCGCACTATCTGACGCTGGCGGCCGAAGACGTGCCGGACGGAGCGACGGAGTTCAAGTGCTGCCCACCGATCCGGGAGCGAGCCAATCGGGATGTGCTCTGGCGCGGCCTGCGCAGCGGAGTGATCGACGAGATCGCCTCCGACCATTCCCCGTGCTCCCCCGGGCTCAAGCTTTCCGAAACCGGTGACTTCGCCGGCGCTTGGGGTGGCATCGCCTCGCTGCAACTCGGGCTGCCGTTAGTCTGGACCAAGGCCCGGTCGTACGGATGCCGGCTGGCCGACGTGGCTCGTTGGATGGCGCAACGTCCGGCCGAGATCGTCGGGCTGCCCGGCAAGGGACGCATCGCCGTCGGGTACGACGCCGACCTGGTTGCCTTCGCCCCAGAGGAGACCTTCGTCGTCGACGCGGCGCGGCTGCTTCACCGGCACCCGGTCACCCCTTATGCCGGCATGCGCCTGCACGGCGTCGTGGTCTCGACATGGCTGCGCGGCGAATCCGTCGGCGGTGAGCCGCGCGGCACCCTGCTATCCCGGAGCGGCTCATGACTGACTTCACTGCCCTGCCCGACCTTGCGTCCCAACGCCTCGGCGGAGGCGTGGTCTGCGCCAACGATGAGTTCTTCGCCGCTGCCGACTACCTGGTCAATCCGGCGGCGCCGGTGTTCCAGCCGAATTCGTTCGGACCCAAGGGCCAGACATACGACGGCTGGGAGACCCGGCGGCGGCGGGAGCCCGGGCATGACCACGCCATCGTCCGGCTGGGCGCACCGGGCGTCGTACGCGGCGTGGTCATCGACACCGCGTACTTCACCGGCAACTACCCGCCCTACGCATCAGTCGAAGGATGCGGCGTGGAGGGCTATCCGAACGCCGCCGAGCTGGCCGATGCACCGTGGATTCCGCTGCTGACGAAGGTCGCGCTCGCCGGTGACACCCGCAACGCCTTCATGGTGGACGGTGAGCAGCGCGTCACACACGTCCGGCTGTCTATCTACCCGGATGGCGGGGTAGCGCGGCTGCGCGTACACGGTGAGGTGGTGCCCGACCCGCGGCTGCTCGGAGTGATGCCGGTCGACCTGGCGGCGATGGAACACGGTGGCCGCGTCGTCCAGTGCAGCAACATGTTCTACGGTTCCCCGAACAACCTGTTGCTGCCCGGTCTCGCCGGCACGATGGGTGAGGGCTGGGAAACCGCCCGCCGGCGCGACGCCGGCAATGACTGGGTACTGATCCGCCTCGCCGTACCCGGTCGGGTACGACTCGCGGAGCTGGATACCAGCCACTTCAAGGGCAATGCACCCGGGCACGCAGCGGTGCGAGCCATCGACGCCAGGCTCGGTGGACTAGACGACGCGGATGCCTGGTTCGATGTGCTACCCCGCACCCCGCTGCAACCCGACACCCGGCACCGGTTCCGCACGCCGGCCGCACCAGAGGCAACACATGTCCGCCTAGACGTGTACCCGGACGGCGGCATGGCCCGACTACGGCTGTTCGGAATGCCAGCCGAGGCGGAGCTCGCCGAGTTGGCTTTGCGCTGGTTCAATCTGCTGCCGCGGGCGCAGGCGCTGGCAGCACTCACCGGACTCGCTCCGGACGATGCTCAGCGCGTGGTCGACTCCCGCCCGGCGCAGGCCACCGATCTCCTACCGCAGCTGTGGAACTAGTGCGCGTGTGAATCGGGGTCTGCGAACATAGACGATCACGTTGCCCGCGACAACCAATACCGCGAAGCGCAAGTCGCTTCGGCTGCTCGACGTGCCGCAAGTTCGCCCGCGCTTCCGCCACCTGCCTTGCGAGGCGCTGAGATGATTGTGTCTGGCCGGTGCATCGGCCGAACTCGAATTGGATGCACGGCAACCGACGGAGACCAGCGATGCGCGCATCGTACAAGCCACTGCTGTTTGGTCTGGTCGCGATCGAGGTGGCCTCGGCGGTCCTAGCGTGGCGTGATCTCGGTCGTCGGGCGAACGACGAAGTGCGGGGAAGTAAGCAGTTCTGGCGAGTCGCGATCGCGATGAACCCGGGGAACTCGGCGGCGTACTGGGTTGTTGGCCGCCGTTGACAGTTACTTAGCCGGCCGCGAATCAGCCGCGCATCACCGGCCTACCGGGACGGTCCGGACGCTGTGCCCCCCGCGGCTACGAGTCGAGTTCCTCGAACAACGTCAGCTGGATTCCGGCCGGCCCGTTCAGACGTGAGTTGAGCGACCGCCACGGGGTGAGCGTCGGCGGTGCGAGCACAGTTGCGCCGGCGGCCTCCAGCGCACGCGTCCGGTCGGTCGCGTCGTCCACTTCGAAGGCGAGCCGAATGTGCGGAGCGATGCGGCGCCCCACCTCGACCTCGTCGATCATTCTTGTCTGGGCCGCGTTCGCCAGTTCCAGCGTCGCCCGCCCAGCGTCGAGGATGACGACCCGCGAATCCCCGTCGCCCACGAAGGACGCGAGCTCGCCAAGACCCAGCACGTCGCGATAGAACGCGACAGCGACCTCGAAGTCGGCAGCCTCGACAACCACCCTAAGCTGGCGCACCGGAGCAGGTGCGTCCGGCGAAGGCTCATCAGCCGATCGGTTTGTCATGTTGCGATGATAAGGGTTGCCGTTGCGCCGTCGCGTCGCTGAACGGTACGCAGACTGGCGCAGTTCCGTTGCACTGGCCGACCTGTCAGGGGCAGGAGCGTTTCGGTGAGGACTTCTCGCGCTGGCGTGTTAGGCGAACCGCTTGACGAAGTCGAGCGCCGTCTGGGCGACCTCACGCCAGCCGTGGTCGATGGTGAGGGCGTGGCCGCGGTTCGGGATCTTCACGATCTCGGTCACGCCGGGGTTGTGCCGCTGCCGGTTATACGCGGCGTTCGCGATCGCCCATGGCACCGTGTGATCCTTCTCGCCGTCGATGATCAGCAGCGGACCGCGATCGGGGTTGCGCGTGTTCACCTTCGCTTGCGTCCACGGGTTGAGGTTCGCGTTGCCCATTTGCACGAGAGCGATCCCGGAGCCGGCCACGTGGTACGTGTCGTAAAGCTCCTTCGCTTCCTTGTCGTCCAGCGCGTTGGCCCAGCCGTACTTGAACTGGTCGAAGGTCAGCGTGATCGCGCGGCCGCGGCTGAGCGGGTTGGCTAGAAACGGGCCGGCCACCTTGAGCACCGACGCCGGAAGCGGTAGCACACCGCGGAAGATCCCCGGGTCGATGGCCACCGTGGCTGCCGAGAGGCCCTCGCCGGCGAGCATCTGCGCAAGCAAGCCGCCGGTCGAGTGGCCCATTACCGCTGGCTTCTTGTCCAAGGCCTTGATGATCTCGGTGGTGTGATCGGCGATCTGCTGCAAGGTTTTCTTGGCGAGCACATCCGGGTTCGCGCGAGCCTGCTCAACTGTTGCGGGATCGTCTGGCCAGTCCGGTGTCAATGGTGCGTAGCCGGCCAGCCGGAAGAAGTCCGCCCAGTTTGCCCAGCTGCTCGGCAGCAGCCAGAGGCCGTGGATCAAGACGACCGGTGTGTTGCCGGAGGCGTTGGCCGCCTCAATCTCTCGGTTCTCGCGCTCAGAAATTGGCGCCATGCCGACCCCCTTCGGCCGTGTACGTCAACCCGACCCTATCGAAATGGTTGAGTCGCCAACGGGAATCCTGCCAGAGGATCGTGTTGCCGGACCGGGTTCGAGATGCGCGCCGGCTCAGTGCCCAGGCGGTGGGCCGAGCAGCTCGATGGCGTGTCGAGTCGCGGCGTGGCCAACGACTGCGGGATCGATCGGCCCGGGTGCGGGCAACGTGCGCGCAGCTGCGGGCTCGCCAGCCTCGGCGGCGAACTCCTCGAAGCCCGACGGCGTCGTGATCTGCAAGGTCCGCAGAGGTTCATCGGTACCGACTATGAAAGTGTGAGCCAGTCCCTGCGGAAGCAGGACGAAGTCGCCAGGTCCAGCAGAGAATGTCGTCTCGGCGCACTGAAACTCAGCCGTACCGGACAGCACGTAGAACATCTCGTCTTCCTCGAGGTGCCGGTGCAGCGGCGGTGCGAACCCGGGCGGGTTGACGAATTCGACAACGGTGACGCGCCCCTTCGTCTCGGCGCCGGTCGCCTTGATCGTCACTAGGCTGCCGAGAAACCACAGAGCCTCGCCATCGCCGTCATGCCGTACGTATGGCCGAACCGCTGCACTGTCCACAATGCCTGCCTCTCATTTCACCATACTGTCGTCTAGTGAATATCTTGCTAGTATGACGGAACCATGAGTGATGTCAACAAGGCAGGACCACGGCGGCGTTACCAATCGTCGGTGCGCACAGAGGGCGCCAGGCGTACCAGGCAAGCGATCGTGTCCGCGGCGACCAGGCTGTTCGTCGACCGTGGCTACGCCGCAACCTCGCTGGCCGACATCGCTACCGCGGCCGGCGTTGCGCGGCCCACCGTCTTCGCGGCATTCGGCTCGAAGGCCGCATTGCTGCGCCAGGTTCTCGACGAGGCGCTTGCCGGCGACGATGCGCCGGTTCCGGTCGCGCAACGGCCGTGGTTTCGACCAGTGTGGGACGCCGTCTCGCCAGGGGCGGTGCTGGACGCGTATGCCGGGGTCTGTCTCATCATTGCCCGTCGATCGGCGCTGCTCTTCGAGGCCGTGCGACGAGCGACCGACGACGCCGCGGAATCCGCCGAGATGTGGAAGACCCTTCAGCAGAATCGACGTTTGGGCGCCAAGATGGTCATCGAGCAGGTGCTGAAGGTTGGCGGCCTTAAGAGTGGTCTCGAACGGGAGACCGCCATCGACATTCTATGGATCTTCAATGATCCGGCCCAGTACGCGGCGTTGGTGCTCGATCGCGGCTGGAGTGAGCGCAAGTTCCGCCGCTGGCTGGCGTCCGCTATGTGCGCCGCGCTGATAGACGCATGACCGATGCAGGCTGACCGGCTGTCGGTTAGGCAGCGCTCAGCTGACCGTCCCGTTCGGTCGGACAGCCGACACACAGGTGGCATGGATCCGGGTACCGTGTGCGGCTGTGCCACTCGTCCGCCGTTCCACACTCACCAGTGCGCCTGGCCCGACAGGCTACGTCGCGTCCGGTGTCGCCGCCGTGCCGCGTCAACCCGGCGAGGCACCGGCTGGCCCCAGCGCGCCGTTCGGACCCGGCCAGGAGCAGGCCGCCGCGACGCCAGCACTGCCCGCGAGCATTGGCGCGATTCTCACCTCGCTGCTCGTCGTGGCGATCGCTGGCGGCGTCGCGTGGATGCTGCCCAAAGCGACCACCTTCCACGTCGGCACGGCGACCGCCGCCTACGGCGTCGTCTTCGTCTTCGCCGCCGCCGTCGAGCGGCTGCTCGAGCCGTTCTCCCACTGGCTGCCTGGCCGTGGCGCCCGCAACGCCTACGACGCAACGGTCGCCGCGATGATGAACGGCCACCCCGCCGCTGACCTCACCGCCGTTGCCCGGAGCAAGGCCGCGTTCGACCGGTCGGTGGCTAACCGCGCGATCGTCTTGTGGGGCGTCGCGACCGCCGTGGCCACGGTCGTATCGGCGGCGAGCGGCGTATACCTGCTGCACATGGTCGCGTCGGACTCGTGGAACCCGGCGGCGATCCCAGGCTGGATCGATGCGATCGTGACCGGCCTTGTGGTCGGCAGTGGCACCAAGCCGCTGCACGACGTCATCACGAAGGTGCAGACCGCCAGGGGCACCGAGGGCGGCGCCTGATCCTCAGGCCGGCGTCAACAGTCCCAACGAGATCCGTCGGTACGCCGTAAAGGACAGCGTCGGTGAGCGCGGAATCGGAGCGCTGGTGTTTGCGCGGCGTGGTCCGGGATCGCGGTACGGCAACGCGCGCCGACGACCTAGGCCAGTATGCCGCCCATTTGGGCACCGGAGTTGCGGCCGCTGAGTAGAAACGTCCCGTCGACGAACTGGCTGCCGGTGGCCGTGATACCGCTCGTGGCGCCACGGAGGAATTCGATGGCGCCGTTGTCGGTGTAGGTGCCGGTGTCCTCGTTAGGGATGCCGATGACCAGATCGCTGTGGCCGACCGACCGGATGTTGGCGGCGTAGACCGCCGAACCGAAGAAGTCGTTGCGTTCCGCGCTGCCGGCGATGCCTGGCGAGTTCTGTGACCAAACCTGTGCGTTCGTCGAGACCAGGCCCGTGCGGGCACCGTAAATGATCGTCACGCTGCCAGCGTCGAGCACGCTGCCGATGGCTTCGAAGGAGCCGACCGCGACATCGCCGTGGCCGTCGCCGTTGAAATCGCCGACGCACACGCTGAGACCGAAACGGTCGTTAATCTCCGCTACGCCCGGAACACCAGGACTGTTCTGAGTCCAGACCGTGCTGCCGGTAGCCGTGAGCCCAGACGTGGAGCCCTTGATGAGGGTGACCGTCCCCTCGAACCCGACTTGGGTAACGGAGTCCTGCGGCGCACCCACGACCAGTTCGGCCCTTCCGTCGCCGGTGACGTCCCCGGCGGCCAGCGAATCCCCGAAGTCGGAGTATCCGACGAAGTCACTCGGCGGATAGGCACGGGGGATACCGGCGGTGTGCAGTGAGAAGAATTGGCTGCCGGCGGTGGTCAACCCCGCCGACGTTCCGTGCAAAACCGTTACCGCCCCCACATCGACCGTGGTACCCAGGTCCTCCCCCGGCGCACCGATCGCAAGATCCGCCCGGCCGTCACCATTGAAATCCGCCGCGGACAGCGCCCACCCGAAGTGATCGCCCGCCTCATTCGCCCCCGGCACGCCCGACGTGTTCTGCGTAAACCACTGCTTACCGGTCAGCGAAAGACCCGACGCGGAGCCGTACGCGATCGCGACTCCACCCGATTCACCGCCGTATCCGACATCACTCATCGCGAGATCGGTAAACCCGTCGCCGTTGAAGTCGCCGGCCGCGAACGGGGCCCCGAACGACATGAACCGGACTAACGCCTCTGGTGGACGGAAATTGTTATCGACGAAGACCTGGCCACCAGCGACGTCCGGCCCCGCGGCCGAGCCGTACAACACCACAACCTCACGGTCACCGTGGACGGTTATGCCGCCGCCGATCGCGAGGTCGGCGTAGCAGTCGCCGTTGAAGAACCCGGCCTGCACCGCGAGTCCCGCATCGGCGAATGATCCAGTCGGGTCGAGTACACCGAGCATCGTGCCCGAGATGTACTGCTCGCCGCCGGTAAGCCCACCCGTCTGCCCATACAAGATGTCCACACCGCCGGTGGAGGCGTTCAACAGGCCATAGCCGACCGCGATGTCCGCCTGTCCATCGCCGTTGAAATCACTCGCGACACGCGTGGCGCAACCGGCGGACGCCTGCGCAGTGGCAGGTCCAATGCCAATCACTGCCGCGGTGAGCAGCGTTCCAATGATCGCAATGTGCAAGGTCCATCGGTTATCCGACATGCGTCTCCGCCCCGACCCGCCGTGTCACGTCTCCTGTTTATTGCCCAGAGACATCAGCCATCATCCATGAGAACAAACGGTGCGGCAATACCGCTCACGCGCACATTGCGCCTGGTACGTTTGCCCCTCTGGTGGCGCGTCAGGGTGCAGTGGCCAAGTCGTCCACGATGGACCCCGCCGCCTGGCAGATTCGCGGCCAGGACTGGCAGACAGTCGCGAAAGAAGCTACGGCTGCAGCACAAACTTCGTTCCCGCGGCCCGACCGTCGACGATGCGGGCGTACACGTCGGGACCCTGCTCGAGCGACGTCACCGTCGGCTCAAGCCTGATGCGGCCGTCGGCCAACGACTGTGCGAGGTCGGCGAGCTGTTTCGCGTCGGGGCGGACGTAGAGTGTGGTCGCGCTGATGCCGCGCTGTTCCACCAATGGATCCGAAACCAATGCCACGAGCCGCCCACCGTCGCGTACGCAGCGCATCGCGTCGGCAGCCGTACCCGGAGCAGACACCACTGCGGCATCGAACGCGCCCTCGACGACGGCCGGCCA
>DATFRR010000269.1:0-6079 GCA_035263025.1 Micromonosporaceae bacterium | reverse complement strand
GCTAGCCAACGAAGAAGTCGGGATCCGTGTCGATCGGGGCGTCGCGTCGCGGCGGGATCGCGTACTGCTCGGTCAGTACGGTCATCGGGCCGGGCCATGTCGCCACGGCGACCTCGATCGGCCGGTGCGACCGGTCGTACGCGACGTGCACGAGGTGCAGCACCGGCGTGTCCGGCCGGATGGCGAGGATCTCGCACTCCTCCCGGGTCGGAAGTCGCGCCGTGAGCTGGTCGGTGGCGGTCGCATAGACCCGGCCGGTGACGTCCTCGACCTCCTGGTAGAGCGGCCGCCCGAAGGATTCCATGCGCGCCAGCGAGGTGCCGTCCGCGTCTTCCGGCCGCAGCCACGACGCGCCAACCTCGGCCGTCGCGTCCGGTGTGCGTACGACGTGCCGACGGACCACAAGCTCGGTGCCGACCGGCACACCGAAACAGTCCGCGACCTCGCCCGGGGCCGGCGCTCGACCGACCCCGACAAGTTGCTGGCGATAGCGGGCGGCCAGGTCGGCGTGGTACCCACGCTGGGTGCCGTACCGGCCGCGGGACAGCCGGTTCAACTTGCGCCGGCTGCCGCGCACGTACGTCCCGGAGCCGGGTTTCGTGATCAGTACGCCTTCGATGCGCAGCTGGTCGACAGCGCGTTGGACGGTCTGCTTGGCGACGCCGTACATCTCCGCGATCGCGGGTATCGATGGCAGTCGCTCACCCGGCGCCCAATCGCCGCGACGGATCCGTGATCGGATCTCGCCGGCAATCTGTCGATGCGGGTGCTCGGTGACTCCGGGATTGACTGCGGATTCACTCGGTCGCGCAGACGCCAGCGCTCCGGATGCGTTGACTGGCACGGACTTAACCTAGCTTCCTAGGACGCGGTACCGGTTGTGACACGCCGTACCAACGCATTGAAAACGCAGCGCCCACCGACAGCCGTGGGGTCCGGCGAAGTGCTACTTGGCGGTTGGCCCGCCACGACGGCGCAGGTAGCGCTCGAACTCCTGGGCGATCTCGTCGCCGGACGCCGCTCGCATGCCGTCTCCGCCGGAGCGTTCCTCGAGCTCGCGAACGTAGTCGGCGAGCTCGCTGTCCTGCTCGGCGGCGACCCGCAGCTTGCGTTCCCAGGACGCCGACTCTTCGGCCAGGTCGACCATGGGAATCGGCAGGTCGAGCACGTCCTCCAAACGGTGCAGGAGGGCGAGCGTCGCCTTTGGGCACGGCGGGTTGTTCGCGTAGTGCGGCACGTGCACCCAGAACGACAGCGAGTCCAGCTCGGCGCGCGCGCACGCTTCGTGCAGGACACCGACGATGCCAGTAGCTCCCTCATAACGGGTCGGCGTCAGGTCGAAGCGTTCGGCCGATGCGTTGTTTCCGGCGCTGCCACTGATCGGGAGCGGGCGCGTATATGGCACGTCGGCAAGGAGCGCGCCGAGCACGACGATGCGCTCGACCTCGAGGCTGTGGCAGACCTCGAGGATCTCTTCGCAGAACGTTCGCCAACGCATGCTCGGCTCAATGCCGCGAACGAGCAGCACGTCGCGCTCGGCGTCCGGCGGACTCGCAACAGAGAAGTGCGTGGTCGGCCATTCGATGCGACGCGTCTCACCGTCGACGAGCGACACGGTGGGCCGATTGACCTGAAAGTCGTAATAGTCTTCCGGGTCCATTGCGGAGATCTCGCGGGCTCCCCACACCTGCTCCAGGTGCTCGACAGCGGCCGTCGACGCGTCGGCGGCGTCGTTCCAACCTTCGAACGCCGCGATCGCCACCGGGTTGCGAAGCACGGGTAGCCCGTCGAACTCGCTCACCACTCCAGCCTACTGGTTCCGTCGACACCAACGTGTTCATGACGCCTCGCGGCAGCGCTACGCGTCGGCGTTGTCTATGACGCCTCGCGGCAGCGCTACGCGTCGGCGGTGTCTATGACGCCTCGCGGCAGCGCTACGCGTCGGCGGTGTCCATGACGCCTCGCGGTGGGTTGGCCGGCCGGGCCTTTGCCGTCGGGAGGTGTCGGCGAGCGACCCGGGACATGGCCCGCGCCACGGATCGCGAGGGTCGCAGCACGCACCCCGGGGGACCGTTTAGCCTTGACGGGTGACGCAGACCCTGGCAGACGCCCTGAACGAACCCGATCGCATCGTCGTCGCGGACGGCGCGATGGGCACGATGCTGCAGGCCGCCGATGTCACGCTCGACGACTTCCAGGGCCACGAGGGCTGCAACGAGATCCTTTGTGAGACCCGGCCGGACGTTATCCGCTCGATCCACGACGCATATTTCTCGGCCGGCTCGGACTGCGTGGAGACGAATTCGTTCGGCGCGAACTATGGCAACCTGGGCGATTACGGCATCGCGGACAAGATCTACTCGTTGTCCGAGCGGTCCGCGCAGCTTGCCCGCGAGGTCGCCGATGGATGGTCGACGCCGGATCGGACTCGGTTCGTCCTCGGTTCGATCGGACCCGGCACGAAGCTGCCGACGCTAGGTCACATCGGTTACGCGACGTTGCGCGACGCGTACCAGGAAAATGCCTCCGGGCTGCTCGCCGGCGGCGCGGACGGCCTGATCGTGGAGACCTGCCAGGACCTGCTGCAGATGAAGTCCGCGCTCATCGGCGCCCGTCGCGCGATGGCCAAGGCCGGTCGGTCGGTTCCGCTCATCGCGCAGGTGGCGGTCGAGACGACCGGCACGATGTTGTTGGGTACGGAGATTGGCGCGGCACTCACCGCGCTCGAACGGCTCGGCATCGACCTGATCGGCCTGAACTGCTCGACCGGCCCGGCGGAGATGAGCGAGCACCTGCGATACCTCGCACAACACAGCCGGATCCCGCTGTCAGTCATGCCGAACGCCGGGCTGCCCGAGCTGCGCGCCGAGGGCGCGGTCTTCCCGCTGACGCCGGACGGTCTCGCCGAGGCGCTGGCGCGGTTCGCATCCGAGTTCGGCACGAAGCTCGTCGGCGGTTGCTGCGGTACGACGCCGGAACACATCTCGACGCTGGTCGAGGCGATGCACAGCACGCGCCTAGCCACCCGTACGCCGGACACCGAGCCGGGTGTCGCGTCGCTCTACCACAACGTGCCGTTCCGGCAGGACGCGAGCGTGTTGATGGTCGGTGAGCGTACGAACGCCAACGGCTCGAAGGCGTTCCGCGAAGCGATGCTCGCCGCCGACTTCCAGAAGTGCATCGAGACCGCGCGTGAGGCGGCGCGGGACGGATCGCATCTGCTGGACCTGTGCGTTGACTACGTCGGCCGGGACGGCGCGGCGGACATGCGTGAGCTGGCCGGTCGATTTGCGACCGCGTCCACGCTGCCGGTGATGCTGGACTCGACCGAGCCGAACGTGATCGAGGCCGGACTCGAGATGCTCGGCGGCCGGTGCGTGGTGAACTCGGTCAACTTCGAGGACGGCGACGGGCCGAATAGCCGGTACGCCCGCGTCATGCCGATCGTCGCGGAGCACGGCGCCGCGGTCGTCGCGCTCACGATCGACGAGGACGGGCAGGCGCGCACCGCAGAGTGGAAGGCGCGCGTCGCGTCGCGACTGATCGACGATCTGACCGGGCGGTGGGGGCTACGGCGGGCCGACATCCTGGTGGACTGCCTGACGTTCCCGATCTCGACAGGTCAGGAGGAGACCCGGCGCGACGCGATCGAGACGATCGAGGCGATCCGCCAGATCGCGGCGCAATATCCCGGCGTGAACTTCACGCTCGGCGTCTCCAACGTGTCGTTCGGCCTCAACCCGGCAGCCCGCCAGGTGCTGAACTCGGTATTCCTGCACGAGTGCGTCGAGGCCGGCCTGACCAGTGCGATTGTGCACGCGAGCAAGATCCTGCCGATGTCGAAGATCCCCGACGAGCAGCGCGAGGTCGCGCTCGACATGGTCTACGACCGCCGACGCGAGGGGTACGACCCGCTGCAGCGCTTCATCGAACTGTTCCAGGGCGTCGACTCGGCGTCGCTGCGCGCGTCGCGCGCTGAGGAACTCGCCGCGCTGCCGCTCAACGATCGGCTCGCACGTCGGATCGTGGACGGCGAACGTAACGGCCTGGAGGTCGATCTCGACGCCGCGCTGGAGAGCCGCAGTGCGCTGGACATCATCAACGAGACGCTGCTGGATGGCATGAAGACGGTCGGCGAGTTGTTCGGTTCCGGCCAGATGCAGCTGCCGTTCGTGTTGCAGTCGGCCGAGGTGATGAAGACCGCGGTGGCCTATCTCGAGCCGCACATGGAAAAGACCGACTCGGGCGGCAAGGGCACGATCGTGCTCGCCACGGTCAAGGGCGACGTACACGACATCGGCAAGAACCTCGTGGACATCATCCTGTCCAACAACGGATACAGCGTCGTCAACATCGGCATCAAGCAGCCGATCACCGCGATCGTCGAGGCTGCCGAGTCGGCCAGCGCCGACGCGATCGGCATGTCCGGTCTGCTCGTGAAGAGCACGGTCGTGATGAAGGACAACCTCGACGAGATGAACACGCGGGGCATCGCCGCGCGGTTCCCGGTGTTGCTCGGTGGCGCGGCGCTGACGCGCGCCTACGTCGAAGACGACCTCGCCGCGCGCTACCAGGGTCAGGTTCACTACGCGCGCGACGCGTTCGAGGGTCTCGCACTGATGGACCGCGTGATGGCCGCAAAGCGCGGTGGCGCGCCGGTCGTGGACGAGGCACGCGCGGCGGCGCTCGCCCAGCGCAAGGCCCGCCGCGAGCGGCAGCGCGCGATCGTCACGGCCGCGCTGCCAGATCTCGACGATGCGTCGGTACGGTCGGACGTCGCGGACGACGTCGATGTGCCGGCCGTGCCGTTCTTCGGTACGCGCGTCGTGAAGGGCATCCCGCTCGCGGAATATGCGGCATTGCTCGACGAGCGTGCGACATTCATGGGGCAGTGGGGCCTGCGTGGCGCACGCGGTGGCGCCGGGCCGAGCTACGAGGAGCTCGTCGAGACCGAGGGCCGGCCGCGGCTGCGCTACTGGCTCGACCGACTCGCCGCCGACCACGTGCTCGAAGCCGCCGTCGTTTACGGCTACTTCCCGTGCTACTCGGAGGGCAACGACCTCGTCGTACTCGACGAGAACGCGGCCAGCGTACGGGCCCGGTTCTCGTTCCCGCGTCAACGCCAGGAACGGCGGCTGTGCATCGCCGACTTCTTCCGGCCGAAGGATTCGCCGGACGGGTTGGACGTTGTCGCGTTCCAGCTAGCCACGGTCGGCGAGCCGATCAGCGAGTACACCGCGAAGTTGTTCCGCGCCAACGCGTACCGCGACTACCTCGAGGTGCACGGGCTGTCCGTACAGCTGACCGAGGCGCTGGCAGAATACTGGCACCGGCGGGTACGCCGAGAACTCGTCCTGCCCGCCGGCGCGACGCTCGCGGACAGCGATCCGGGCGACTTGGACGGCTTGCTGCGTACCGAATATCGCGGCTGCCGCTACGCGTTCGGCTACCCGGCGTGTCCGGAGCTTGAGGACCGCGCGAAGGTCGTCGACCTGCTGGACGCGGAACGCATCGGGGTACACCTGAGCGAGGAGTTCCAACTCGTACCCGAGCAGGCCACCGACGCGATCATCGTCCACCACCCGGATGCGAGCTACTTCAACGCCAAATAGCCCCAACGGCATCGAGAGCTGTCTCGACGCGCTCGAACTGCGTCACGCCTGAATCGCGTGGCCCACTCGGGACGCACAAGCCCCAATGCGCCGTCGATCGCCTGCCGCGTGCGATCCTTGTCGGCCGGCCACGAGTCGGCGCGACGTGAAGCTACGCCTTCCGCCAGCGGTACCGACTGTCCGTCGCAGATGTCTTGCACCGCATAAGCACGTGATCGACAGTGAATCCGAACCAGCCGTGCTGCGAACAGAAAGCTCCAGGGTGCACGAATCCGGACACGGTTGGGCTGCTGCTCGGCTTCGTAGTCGTCGGTTTCGGACTCGGCGGTTTGTGCGTCGTGTGTGTTGGCGATGGCATGTGTGTCGGCGACGGCGCACGTGTCGGTGCAGGCGCACGTGTCGGTGCAGGCGCGGTGGTTGCCGTTGGTGCGGCAGTCGGTTGTGGCGTTAACGTTCTGCTCGGTTTC
>DATFRR010000268.1:0-8351 GCA_035263025.1 Micromonosporaceae bacterium | reverse complement strand
CGGATCTCTTCCTTCACGGTCCGGGACACGTAGCCGGAGCCGCGCAGCGCGCCGAGCGTGGTGGGTGACGGGGGTACCGAGGTCATATCGCGACACTACGTCGGTTTGGTGAACGACCGCGCCCAGAACATCCCACCGATGCTGTCCGCATTCACTTGCAATCGGCTATGACCGTCGGGCCGGTGCGCCGACCGGAGGTCCAGGCGCTTCAGCCAGACGTCTGACTGATGCTGTCGGCAATCACTTGGGGTCCCGTGCGCCGACCGGGAGGTCCAGGCGCTTCAACCAGAAGTGGCCGGCGATGGCATCGCCGGATCCACCGGTACGCTGGGGTGTTGCCGAAGGGAGGGCGGACAGGTGCCGCGAAGCTACCGCGTGATCACGTACGGCTGTCAGATGAACACGCACGACTCGGAGCGCATCTCCGGCCTGCTCGAGCACGCCGGATACGTTCGCGCGGAAGCCGATGACGCGGACGTTGTCGTGTTCAACACCTGTGCCGTACGCGAAAACGCGGACAACCGCCTCTACGGCAACCTCGGTCATCTCGCTCCGGTGAAGAGCAAGCGGCCCGGCATGCAGATCGCGGTCGGCGGCTGCCTCGCGCAGAAGGACCGTGGCGAGATCGTCCGGCGCGCGCCCTGGGTCGACGTGGTTTTCGGCACGCACAACATCGGTTCGCTGCCGGTGTTGTTGGAACGTGCCCGGCACAACGAGGCGGCCGAGGTGGAGATCCTCGAGTCGCTCGAGGTGTTTCCGTCCACGCTGCCCACTCGGCGCGAGTCGGCGTATGCCGGCTGGGTCTCCATTTCGGTGGGCTGCAACAACACCTGCACGTTCTGCATCGTGCCGAGCTTGCGCGGCAGCCAGAAGGATCGCCGACCGGGCGACATCCTCGCCGAGATCCGTGCGCTCGTCGAGTCCGGCGTGCTCGAAGTCACGCTGCTCGGGCAGAACGTGAACTCCTACGGCGTCGGCTTCGACGAAGTCGATCGACGTAACAGTGGCGACCGGTCCGCTTTCGCTGAGCTGCTCCGTGCCACGGGGGAGATCGAGGGCCTGGAACGCGTACGGTTCACCAGCCCGCATCCCAAGGACTTCACCGACGACGTGATCGCGGCGATGGCCGAGACCCCGAACGTGTGTCACCAGTTGCACATGCCGCTACAGTCCGGTTCGGACTCGGTGCTACGCAGCATGCGGCGCAGCTATCGTGCGGAGCGCTACCTCGGCATTATCGATCGGGTACGCGCCGCCATGCCGGATGCCGCGATCACCACCGACATCATCGTCGGCTTTCCCGGCGAGACTGACGACGACTTCGAGCGCACGCTCGACGTGGTGCGCGCCGCGCGGTTCGCGAGCGCGTTCACGTTCCAGTATTCGAAGCGACCCGGCACGCCGGCCGCCGACATGGACGGCCAGGTGCCGAAAGAGGTTGTCGGCGAGCGGTACCAGCGGCTCGTGGCGGCGATCGAAGAGATCAGCTGGGCGGAGAACAAGAAGCTCGTCGGCACGACCGCCGAGGTGCTTGTCGCGGTCGGCGAAGGGCGAAAGGACGAAGCGACCGGCCGGATGTCGGGGCGAGCCCGTGACGGCCGGCTCGTGCATTTCGCAACCCACGGCACGACGCTGCGGCCCGGCGATGTGGTGACCACCGAGATCACGTACGCGGCGCCACACCACCTGAACGCCGACGGTCCACTGCGGTCAGTGCGACGTACCCGTGCGGGCGACGCATTCGAGGCCGCACAAGGCCGTACCCGTCAGGGCGTGTTACTGGGTTTGCCGACCATCGGCGTGCCGGCCGTTGCGGGCGCAAGCACCGCGCACGCCTGCGGAAGCTACGACGTCTGACCCTCGGCGAGCGCGAGGAACTGGCGCTTGCCCGCGAGCGCCTGCTCCGCCTCCCGGATGCGCTTGGTGTCGCCGGCCGCCTTCGCCCGGTCGAGGCGCGCCTCCGCCTCGGCGACCTGCTCACGCATCTGCAAGAGCAGCGGGCTTGCCGACGGTTCCGGACGTCGCCACGCGACCTCCATCGCATCGCGGATCTTCTCTTCGACAGCGCGCCACCGGCGATCGAGGTTCGAGCCTGCGTCGCGTGACACCCGGCCGGCGTCATGCCACTTCGCCTGCAGATCACGCATGGCGGCCTGTGCCGCCTTCGGATCGGCGTCGATGTCGAGCGCCTCCGCTTGAGAAAGCACGGCCTGTCGGCGCTCGATCGCGACCTTCTGCTCGGTGTCGCGAGCCGTGAATACCTCGCTGCGGTGGGTGAAGAATGCGTCCTGCGCGGCCCGGAAGCGTTCCCACAGCCGCTGCTCGACGTCCTTCGCGGCGCGCGGCGCCGCCTTCCACTCGGCCATCAGGTCCTTCAGGCGCGACGCTGTGGCGTTCCACTCCGTCGAATCGGCGAGCGACTCGGCCTCGGCGACCAACTCGTCCTTGCGGCCCTGCGCCTGCTTGCGCGTGGCGTCGAGGTTGGCGAAGTGACCGCCACGGCGACGGGTGAACCCGTCCCGAGCGGCCGCGTAACGCTTCCACAGCTCGGTATCGGTCTTGCGGTCGACGCCACGGATCGTTTTCCACTCGTCGAGGATCGCTTTGAGCCGATCGCCGGCCACCTTCCAGCTCGTTGATTCGGCGGCGATCGTCTCGGCCTCGGTGACCAATGCCGTCTTGTGTGTGATCGCGTCCGCGCGTGCGGCGTCGCGTGCGGCCCGCGACTCGTCCGCCTTCTGCGACGCGATGGTGGTCAGCTTGTCGAGCCGGGCGGACAGGCCGTCGATGTCGCCGACCACGTGCGCCTCGGGCAGCGAGGCATTGATCCGCTTGATGGAGGCGAGTGCCGCGTGCGCGTCGGCGGCGCCGCTACCCAGTCGAGCCTCGATGAGGTTGACCTCGGTGACCAGGTCCTCAAAACGACGGGCGAAGTGCGCGAGGCCTTCCTCCGGCGTACCGGCCTGCCAGGAACCGACCACCCGCTCGCCACCGGCCGTTTTCACATAGACGGTGCCGTCGGCATCCACGCGCCCGAAGGCGGTCCAGTCTTCCATGTGTCAACCTCGTTCTTCCCGGACGCGCCTGGGGCCTGGCGCGATCCGCCACGTCGCAGCCGGTGCTCTCGCCGCACCCGACGGGAGAGCCCGGGTCGATCCCGACGGGAGAGTCACCGAAGGCATTGTCACAGGTGTCCCCCGGTCCAAGTCGAGCGGCCGCCGCAGACCGTGACCATATGGTGTCCTGACGGCCGCCGGTTCCCGCCGCTGTCACCGCGGCGGACGGTGCCGTTCGGGCTACCGTGACAGCGTGCCTGCGGTCGCTGCGGTCGTCTATGTCCATCGTCCCCTCCGCTCAGCTGAGACGGCAGCCGGGGATGGCCGACCGCCCGTCGCGCTGCGTCGTTCGTCCGCTACGATCCGATTTGACCGGTACGGCGTGCCGGACGTACGTGTCCCGAGCGGCGCGTGGAACAGCGAGGACCGGCAATGACCGTGGTCGCGATCGTCGGTCCGACGGCGGCCGGCAAGTCATCGCTCGCAATCGCGCTCGCCGAGCGGCTCGGTGGCGAGGTGGTCAACGCCGACTCGATGCAGCTGTATCGCGGTATGGATATCGGCACTGCGAAGTTGGCCGCATCGGAGCGGCGCGGCGTGCCGCATCACGTCCTGGACATCTGGGACGTACGAGACACCGCGAGTGTGGCGACGTACCAGACCGTTGCACGCGCCGCCGTCGACGACATCCTTACCCGCGGTCGGGTACCGCTGCTGGTCGGCGGCTCCGGGCTGTACGTGCGAGCGGCGCTCGAGCACTTCAAGTTTCCGGGTACCGATCCGGGATTGCGCGACCGGCTGGAGGCCGAGCTTGCCGCTGCCGGGCCGGGCGCGCTGCACACTCGACTCGCTGCCGTCGACCCGGCCGCGGCCGCGAAGATCCTGCCGTCCAACGGCCGCCGCATCGTTCGCGCGCTCGAGGTCATCGAGCTGACCGGCGCGCCGTTTACCGCCGTACTGCCCGATCCGGCGCCGGCCTACCCGAGCGTGCAGGTCGGCGTCGACCTCGACACCAGCGTCCTCGACGAGCGGATCGCCGCGCGCGTGCGGCACATGTGGTCGGTCGGACTGGCCGACGAAGTACGCGCGCTCATTCCGCTCGGACTGCGCGACGGACGCACCGCGAGCCGAGCGCTCGGGTACCAGCAGATGCTCGCGTACGTTGACGGCGCGTGCACGCTGGACCAGGCGGCCGCCGACACGATCCGAGCCACCCGACGGTTCGTCCGGCGCCAACGCACGTGGTTTCATCGCGACCCACGGATAGGCTGGCTGGACGCGACGTCACCGGACCTGCTGACGAGCGCGGAGGCACTGATCGAGCGCGGGGTACGGGCGGCGACGGGAGGGTCATGAAGTTCGCGAAGGCGCACGGCACCGGCAACGACTTCGTCGTGCTGCCCGACCCGGACGGCGCGCTCGACCTCACGCCGAGCCTCATCGTGGCGCTGTGCGACCGGCACCGCGGCATCGGAGGTGACGGCGTGCTGCGTGTCGTCCGGTCCGCGAAACACCCCGACGCGGCGGGCGTCGCCGCCGACGCGGAATGGTTTATGGACTATCACAACGCCGACGGCTCGGTCGCCGAGATGTGCGGCAACGGCGTTCGCGCATACGTGCGCTACCTTCTGGCGTCGCGTCTCGTCGCGCCGGACACCACGCGACTTGACGTGGCGACGCGGGCCGGCGTGGTGCCGGTGGAGATCGGACCGGACGCGATCACCGTGGTGCTGCCGCGGCCGGTGGTCGCCGGCGAGGCCACCGTCACCGTCGGCGGCCTCGCGTACGCGAGTGTCGCCGCGTCGGTGGGCAACCCGCATCTCGTCTGTCCAGTGGCCGACGTCGCCGCGTTGGCAGCGCTCGACCTCGGTGCGCTACTGGTTGACGCGTCGATGTTTCCGGACGGTGCGAACGTCGAGTTCATCGCGGCCGGCGCACCGATCGCGGGCGCCGACCGCCACGTGCACATGCGGGTGCGTGAGCGTGGCTCCGGCGAGACGCTGTCGTGCGGCTCGGGCGCCTGCGCGGTCGGTGCGGTCGTGCTCCGGGAGGCCGGGCTCGAGGCGGGTACGGTCGCGGTCGACGTACCGGGTGGGCGGCTCTTCATCGCGCTGGAGGCCGACACATGCCGGCTCACCGGACCCGCAGTAGTCGTCGCGACCGGCGACGTCGACGTGGCGCGCCTGCCGGCCTAGTTCCCCAGCGCTAGCCGAGTCAGTCGCCGCCTTCGCCGCCGAGGCTGATCGCGAACGGCGGCCCGGCGGCCAACGTTGTCGCCGCGGCCGTGGCCTCGGCCAGCGATGTACCCTTCGCCACCGCGCGAACCGCGGCCGCGACGGACGGCGCGACCCGGGCGTCGAACACGCTCGGCACGATGACCGACGCGTTGAGCGCCTCGTCGCCGACGACCGTCGCGATGGCGCGTGCCGCGGCAAGCGCCATGTCCTCGGTGTACCCACGAGCCTGCGCATCGAGCATCCCCCGAAACACGCCAGGGAATGCCAGCACATTGTTGATCTGGTTCGGTTGGTCGGACCGTCCTGTTGCGACAATCGCGGCGTGCTTGCGCGCCTCGCGCGGATCGACCTCGGGATCCGGGTTCGCTAGCGCGAAGACGATGGCGTCCGGCGCCATCTTCGCGATGTCATCGCCGGTCAGCAGATTCGGCGCGCTCACCCCGATGAACACGTCCGCGCCGCGGATGGCGCCAGGCAGATCGCCTGCGTAGTTCGACGTGTTCGTGTGCTCGGTGAGCCACTGCCACGATGGCGTGAGGTCGGCCATGCCGCGGTGGAGCGCGCCCGGCCGGTCGTACGCGATGATGTCGCCGACGCCCTCGCGCAGCAGGAGCTTCATGATGGCGGTACCCGCAGCGCCGGCCCCGGACACGACCACCCGTACGTCGGACATCTGCTTGCCCACCACGCGCAACGCGTTCGTCAGCGCGGCGAGCACGCAGATCGCGGTGCCGTGCTGATCGTCGTGGAACACCGGGATGTCGAGCATCTCCCGCAGCCTCGCCTCGATCTCGAAGCACCGCGGCGCCGCGATGTCCTCGAGGTTGATGCCGCCATAAGCCGGCGCGATCGCCTTGACGATCTGGATGATCTCCTCGGTGTCCTGGGTGTCGAGCACCACCGGCCAGGCGTCGACGCCGCCGAATCGCTTGAACAGCGCGGCCTTGCCCTCCATCACCGGCAGCGCCGCGGCGGGTCCGAGGTTGCCGAGGCCGAGCACGGCCGACCCATCGGTAACCACCGCGATGGTGTTGCGTTTGATGGTCAGGCGTCGCGCGTCGTCAGGATTCTCCGCGATGGCGAGACAAACGCGCGCTACCCCCGGCGTGTACGCGCGGGACAGCTCGTCGCGGGTACGCAATGCGACCTTCGGATGCACCTCGATCTTGCCGCCGAGGTGGAGCAGGAATGTGCGGTCCGAGACCTTGCGTACTTCGAGTCCCTCGACCTTGCTCAGTGCGGCGACGACCTCGTCGGCATGTGCCACGTTTGCCGTGTCGCACGTGACATCTGCGATGACGCGTACGTGATCGGAGTCGACGACGTCGAGCGCGGTCACGATGGCGCCCGCGTCGCCGACCGCCGTCGCGATCCGGCCGATGGCGGTCGAGTCGGCAGGCACTGATACCCGTACGGTGATCGAGAACCCGGCGCTGGGCAGAGCCGCCATCGTGACCTCTGTTTCGTGTGACCGCTGGTGACGCCAATCCGGACGTCCGCTGGTGACGCGTGGGGCGCGTGGTCACCCTACGCGGTCGACATTGCGTGTGCCGCGACCCGTCGCCGCGTTACCCGTGCGCGCTGCGGGCCGTACCCGCGCTTGCGGGCCGTACCCGCGCTTGATCCATTAAGCGGTGGAATGCCGGTCGCTATTCCGTCGCGATTGCACCGCGCAGTGGATCAAGGTCGTTGCTCGGCGGCGGGCGACACGCACCCGACGCGCACGCGGCGCGGAGGTAATGAGCGTGCGACCGGCTGGCCGGCGTGCCACGATCGAGGAGATGAACAACGACCGCATCGAGCCCCGGCTCGACGCTCATATCGATCTCGATGACATTGTCCTCGACCGCGATGAGCGCGACACCGACGGCGACCTTCAACTCACCGAGCGGCAAGCGCTGCGACGGGTCGCCGGGCTGTCCACCGAACTCACCGACGTCACCGAGGTCGAATACCGCCAACTCCGCCTCGAGCGCGTGGTGCTCGTTGGAGTGTGGACCGAGGGCACCGTCGTCGACGCCGAGAACTCCCTGACCGAGCTCGCCGCGCTGGCCGAGACGGCCGGCTCGCAGGTGCTGGAAGGCTTGATCCAGCGGCGAAATCGGCCGGACCCGGCGACATACATCGGACGTGGCAAGGTCGAGGAGTTGCGGTCGGTCGTTCTGCAAGCAGGCGCCGACACCGTGATCTGTGATGGCGAGCTGTCGCCGAGTCAGTTGCGCCGGCTGGAGACGACGATCAAGGTCAAGGTCGTCGACCGTACCGCCTTGATCCTCGACATCTTCGCCCAGCACGCGCGGTCGCGCGAAGGCAAGGCCCAGGTCGAGCTGGCGCAGCTGCAATATCTCGTGCCGCGACTGCGCGGCTGGGGCGAGGCGATGAGCCGGCAGGCCGGCGGCCGGGTCGGCGCGCAGGGCGGTGGCATCGGTTCACGCGGCCCTGGCGAGACGAAGCTGGAGACCGATCGGCGCCGGATCCGCACCCGGATCGCGAAGCTGCGCCGCGAGATCGGCTCGATGCGGACGGTACGGGTGACCAAGCGCGCTGGCCGACGCACCAATGAGGTGCCGAGCGTGTCCATCGCGGGCTACACGAACGCCGGCAAATCCAGTCTGCTCAACGCATTGACCGGCGCCGGCGTGCTGGTGGAGGACGCCTTGTTCGCCACGCTTGACCCGACGACGCGACGCGCTCAGACCACCGATGGTCGCGTGTTCACATACTCGGACACGGTCGGTTTCGTACGCCACTTGCCGCACCAGTTGATCGAGGCGTTCCGCTCCACGCTCGAGGAAGTCGCCGAATCCGACCTCATCGTGCACGTCGTCGATGGCGCGCACCCCGATCCGGAGCAACAGGTTCGGTCGGTCCACGAGGTGCTCGGCGAGGTGGGCGCCGACAAGGTTCCCGAGCTGCTCGTGATCAACAAGATCGACACCGCGGACGAGGAGACGCTGTTGCGGCTCAAGCGGCTCTGGCCGGCCGCGATCTTCGTGTCCGCTCGGACCGGCGCCGGCCTCGACGACCTGCGCGTCGCGGTCGAGGCGCGGCTGCCGCG
>DATFRR010000267.1:0-8118 GCA_035263025.1 Micromonosporaceae bacterium | reverse complement strand
TCTTCGTGCTTGCGGCGCGCGCCCTGGTTGTCCGAGGACGGCTGGAGAGCCATGGCGTACTCGCGAGAGCGACGGTGACGTCGTACCGGCAGTGGACCGACGATATGACGCACCATGACATTGCGTACCACGGGCAAGCAGAGTGATCGCGATGGACCGGAATCGGATCAGCTTCAGGTTCACTGTGGTCGAGTACGAGGGCGGCCCCGACCCGGGTACGGAACACACGACACGAAAAACCGGCTACGCCCCCGGCACGGACCTGGATGGCATCGACTTCAGCGGGGTCGCCGGCGACGACGCGGATGAGATCGCCCGGGCCATCGCGGCCGGTTGGCGGCCCGTGCTGCCCTCGGCCTGGGCCAACCCGAGCAATCGGTGGCGGGTCACCGTCGAGATCACAGACGGAAACCGAAAACCGCTGCCGCGTCGGCCATGGCGGAACGTCTCGCGAGACGGGAGCCAGCGGGTTCGCGGTGTCGCGTGGGGCAGCGTACCCGGGGAGAAGTCTTACCTGTTCGAAGACCTGGCCGAGGTGCTGGCGGATTGGCGCGCGGCCCTGACCAAGGCGCTTCGCCGCCTGCACCGCGTGCTGCGATCCATACGGTCGAAGGCTCGATGACCTCCACCCTGAGCACCGTGCATTGATCTACGGCCCCGAGGTACGCCGCACTTCGTCTCACGAAGATGTCGGGAACGACACGTAGCCCGAACTGCTGCGTGCGCGATGCTCGATGTGCGACGAACTTCGCGCGATGGCATCGTCGGTGACAACCTTTCGCGGAGCGGGTACGTGTGGCTGGCATGACAACGGATGACCGCTCCCGCCACGACCGCGAGTACGCGAACTTCGTGGCCGCGGTCTGGGTGCCGTATTTCCGGCTGGCACGTCTGCTGACCGGCGACTGGCATCTCGCCGAGGAGCTTCTGCAGGACAGCCTCGTCCGGCTCTATACCCATTGGCCGCGGGTGTCGTCGGCCGGTGATCCGCACGCGTACCTCCGGCGAATGCTGGTCAACGGCAACGTCAGTCGGTGGCGCCGACACGGACGGGAGCGGCTGGTCGACGTCGTACCCGACCGGTTCGGCCCGGACACCGGCTCGCCCGATCCAGAGCTGCGCGAGGCGTTGCTCGCGCTGCCCTGGCACCAACGGGCGGTGGTCGTGTTGCGGCACTACGAGGACCTCAGCGAGAAGGCCGTGGCCGAGGCGCTCGACTGCTCCGTTGGCACCGTGAAAAGCCAGCACGCCCGGGCCCTGACTCGTCTGCGTCAGCTGCTGCCGGCGTCCAAAGCGGAAGGGGCGTTTCCCCGATGACTTCTGACCTTTCCACCCGCCTCCGTGCGCTCGCCGAAGCCGATGCCGAACCCGTACCACCGATCGATGAGCTCATCCTGCGCGGCCGGCGCCGCGTGCGGACCAAGAGGGCGACGACGACCGGCGTGGCATTAACCGTGGCGCTGGCTACGGCGCTCGCCGTTGCCCAGGGCGTGGGGATCGGGCGGCCGACTCCGGCGGCGGCACATCCCGTGTCGCTCGCCATCGCCGCGCAGATCTCGGATCAGCTCAGCTACCAATTGACCCTGCGATCCGGCCCCGCCGACGCGGCGCCGACGATCACGTTGGACGGCGGCTATGACGCCACCACTGGCAACGCATTCCTGCGCGACGGCGGCGGCGGCAACTTCGCGGAGCAACGCATTTTCGACGGCATCTGCTGGGTCAGTCATGGCGGCCAATGGGACCGGACGACGTCGCCGTGCTTCCAGAGCGGCAACGGTACGAACGCGTTGCACTACCTTGACCCCGCCCGGCTGGTAGACGAGCTGACGTCGGACGGCAAGACGACGTACGTCGGCCGAAGCAATGGCGTCGACACGTGGCGGTTCGTGACCGTCGATCGCCATAACCTCAGCACGCTGACCTATGGCGGCACGGCGACGGTCGAAGTGGCTACCCGTCGCATCCTGTCCGTGGAGTTCACCAACGCCGTACCCGGGAACGCGGTATCCACCATGGTCACGGTGTCCTATCACGACTATGGGGCTCCGGTCGTGGTGACGGCGCCATAACGGCGCTTTGCCAGCGTCCGACATCGGGCGGTGGGCGAGCGCATGACAAGGTCGGGCCCGACCACCGTGGCAGGTGGCCGGGCCCGGCTTTGTCGTTGCGGTTCCTAGTTGTCGATCGACACCAGCGTGGTTCCGACCGTGCTGGTGCCGTCGCCGTAGGTCACGACACCGAGGAAGTGGCCGGCGGCGAGGCCAGACCACGTCAGCGTGACCGTGGCGGCTTGACCCGACGTCACCGACTGCGAGGTCGGTGTGGCCGTCAGGTTACCGACATCGCTGTTCGGCACCACGAACACGTTCGCCAGCGCCGTCACGGACCCGCTCGGGGACGCGAATGCGTTGACGAACAGGACGTAGTTGCCGCTCGGGTTGCCCAGCGTTACGGTCTCCGTCGCACTCGACCCGGCGCTCTGGCCGACGAACGACAGACTGTTGTTGGCGTTCTTCTTATACACGAAGATGTCGATGTCAGTCCCGGCCGCGTAGTCCGCACCGAAGGTGGCGAACCTCGCCAACGGCGTACCAGCGGGGATGGTGACGTCGACCCTGGCGGTGGCATCCGACGTCGCCGGCGCGTTCGGGTTGAACGGGTGGGCGTCGTCGACTACCAGCGGCAGGCTGCTCACGGTGGATTGGGCCAGGCCCGCCACGCTCGTGGTGAGCGTGCCGGTGTAGCCGGCGGCGAGCGCCAGCGCCTGCGAGCCGCTGGCACCGGTCCCGGCAAACGTCGGCGGCGCGGCGAGCGCGACGCCCTGCACCGAGATCGGACTGCGGACCGCGTGGCCACGCTGGTCCTTCCACACGATCTGACCGAACGCGTACGTCCCGAGGGCCGCGGTGGTCCGGGTGATCGTGACCGTGTACGTCGCCGACTTGCCAGGCTTGACCACGAAGTGATCCGGCTTCACGGTGACCTTGTAGCCGGTCGGATTCGTGATCTTCACCGTATAGTTGTCGGACTTGTTGTCGACGTTGGTGACCGTACGCGTGATGGTCTCCGCGCCCGGCAGCGCACCGGCCGCGATCGACGCGTAGTTGAGCTGGTTGGCCTGGATCGAGCCGACCTGATCGCACACGTCGCCGCTGCTGGTGAACAGGTGCACGCCCACGCCGCAGCTGTACTGCAGCCAGTCCACGATGTCACTGTCGTAGACCAGACCCGGGTCGAATGCCGGCGCCGGGGTGACCTCGCCGGAACCCATGTCGAACGTGGTCGCGTCGACGCCCGCCCGCTGGATCGGGTTGCCGTCGTTGTCGAACGGGTTGGCCGTGGTCATCATCGCCGACTTGACCTCCATCGGCGACCAGTCCGGGTGCTTGGACATGAGCAGTGCGGCGACGCCTGCGATGTGCGGGGTCGCCATGGACGTACCGGACTCGCTGTCCCACAGGTTGCCGGCGTGGTTGCGCGGGGAGACCGCCGCCACCATGTCGACGCCCGGTGCCATGATGTCCGGTTTGCCCAGGTCACCGCCGCTGAAGAGGGACGGACCCGCCGAGGAGAAGCCGGCCACGACCGGCGCCTCGACCCGCACCGGCACGCCAGCGCCGAGCGCGGCGGTCGGGTTCGCGGTGGAGTGGATGTACGACTTGATCGCGAGGCCGTCCGTGTTGTTGATGTGGACGGTCGGTACGAAGTGGAAGTCGTCGTCGAACTCCTGTGCGTCCGTCGCGTTGTAGAGGATCATGCCGGCGCCGCCAGCGAGGTTGACCGCGTTGCTCTTGTCGACACGCGCGTTGACGCCGCGCAGACAGAGCACGATCTTTCCGGCCACCTTCGCCGGGTCGAGAGTGCCGGAGAAGCACAACTCGACCTCGGCCGGGTCGGCGGATGCGAGTCCGGCGTCAACCGAATCAATCAGCGGCGCGGGACCGGCCGCCGACTCGCGCCCGACGCCGTTGAACACAGCGCCGTTCCCGAGCGTCACGGTGTTCGGGAAGCTCTGGTCATACGTACCCGCGGCAACAGTGGTCTCCCACGGCATGGCGTTGTCGACCGTCGACGCGCCCGGACCGGCGTTGCCGGCGGCCGCTGAGACGAATACGCCGGCCGCCGCGGCGTTGAGGAACGCCAGTTCCTCGGCGCCGAACGTGTCGACGTTGTCGCCGACCGAGAAGTTGATCACGTCAACGCCGTCGTCGATGGCGTCGTTCACCGCGGCCACGATGTCGGCGGTGCTGCCCTGGGCCGTCGTGTTGGCGGCGTTCTCGTAGAGGACCTTGTAGATGGACAGGCGCGCGGCGGGGGCCATGCCGGACAGCGGGCCGACGTCGTTGCCGTTGATGATCGCCTCGACGGGGTCGCCGGCCGCGGTGGACGCGGTGTGCGAGCCGTGACCGTCGTAGTCACGCGGCGAGGTGAACTCGCCGGGGTTGCTGGTCGACAATCCGGCCGCGTCGTAGAAGCGCGCGCCGATCACCTTGTTGTTGCAGGTAACTGGAGACTCGCCGGAGGTGTCACAGACACCGTGGAACTTCGCGGCGATCGTCGCGGCGTCGGGCCGTGGTTCGGACAGCGCGGCGAAGCTCGGGTTCTCCGGCCAGAAGCCGGTGTCGATGTCGGCGACGATGACACCCTCGCCGGCGTGCGACTGGTCGCCGAATTGCTTGTTCCACACGCCGTTCGCGCCGGTAAGGCCGAGGAACGCGGGTGTCGGCGGCTGCGGCGTCGTCTGTATCGACTGGATCGTGTTCTTCTGGATCATGGAAACGCCGGGCGCGTGGGCGAGCTTCGCCGCCTGAACGGCGGTCAGCTTCACGGCCGCGCCGTTGACCACGGTGGTGTACGTGTAGACCACGCTCGAGGCGGAGACGCCGGCCGACGACAGCACGGTGTGCTGGCGGTTGGCGAGGTAGCGGCTGTAGCCGGTGGCGTTCGCGGTATGCGTATTGATGCGGTGGCCCTTAGCGGGCTTCGTCGCGGCGAAGCCCGACACGCCACCGGTATAGGTGGCCAGCGGGTTGCCGGTGAATTGGACCAAGTAGAGAGTGGACGAGGCGGACGATGCGTCAGGGTTCGGCGCGGCCAGCGTAGAGCCGGTCGCCAAGATCGTCAGCGCCAGACCTGTCGTCGCGGCTAACGCGATGAAGGCCGGCCGCCGTATCCCTGCGCGTCGTGTGACCGACATGCGGAACCTCCGGGGGTTGCGGCGGGCTAGGGGGTCTGTGCCCGCGATGTGCGCAGCCTATGTGGCACCAGGCAGCGGCATAAGACCTCAAACCGCAGAGATTGACGGATCGGGTCGCTCACCTGGCACAAAGGGGGCACTGCCACAGCCAGGAAGGGTCGGTGCGAGGGTATGTCCGGGTGCGCCAACACGACAGACCGACGGGTACGTACGGCGAATCACGTCGGGACGTGTCACCTTTTGCGGGTTTGATCCGTCATCGGTATATGTCGCCTGACGAAGGGGAACGTAACCGTGACGCGTCATGACTTTCTGGCCGACGAATTCGAAGGCTACCGGCCTCACTTGAAGGCGGTCGCCTACCGCATGCTCGGTTCGTTGACGGAAGCCGACGACGCCGTACAGGAGGCGTGGCTTCGGTTGGCGCGCTCGGATAGCGGCGACATTGGCAATCTCGGCGGTTGGCTGACCACGGTCGTCGGTCGGGTGTGTCTCGACATGCTCCGCGCCCGTACGCGGCGACGCGAAGAGTCGCTGGACGCGCGGATGCCGGACCCGGTCGTAAGCCGTGACGGCGCACTCGACCCCGAGCAGGAAGTGCTGCTCGCCGACTCGGTTGGGCTGGCGCTTCAGGTGGTGCTGGAGTCCTTGACGCCGGCGGAACGGCTGGCATTCGTGCTGCATGACATCTTCGGCCTGCCGTTCGACCAGATCGCTCCGATCGTGGACCGAACGCCCATGACGGCCAAGAAGCTCGCCAGTCGCGCTCGGCAGCGAGTTCGTACCGCGACGCCGAGCCCCGACCCCGACCTGGCCGGACAGCGTCGGGTGGTGGATGCATTCGAAACCGCGGCCCGCGGCGGCGACTTCGACGCACTAGTCGCCATCCTCGATCCCGATGTGGTGCTGCGCGTGGACGGCGGAGCACTGACCGACGGCCTGCAGGTCATTCGCGGCGCAACCGTTGTCGCCACGCAGGCGTCGGCGTTCCGCCGTGCGGCGACCGGTGCACTGGCCACGCGTCCGGTGCTGGTCAATGGTGCCGCCGGGCTGGTCAACAGCATCAACGGGCAGCTGTTCTCGCTGATGAGCTTCACTGTTGCCGACGGCCGGATCGTCGCGATCGACATCCTTTCGGACCCGGACCGACTGTCCGGGCTTGACCTGGCCGGCTTCGCCGACTGATCGGTGATGCGCGTCACCCGGAACCGGGTCACCTCCCACCGCTCGACGTCGTCATATCGACGTCCACGATGTGACGTCGTAAGGAGAGACCAATGGAAGCACGCATGAAGCACCCGGCCTTCGTCCTGACGGACGCGATGCCGGCGCTGATGAACCTGAGCAAGGCCGTGGAGCAGGCTGGCCTGCCCAAGGTCACGGTCGACCTCGTGGCACTGCGAGCCAGCCAAATCAACGGATGCAGCGTGTGCGTCGGCATGCATGCCACCGACCTACGCGAGCAGGGCCAAAGCGACGAGCGCCTGTTCTCGGTGTCGGCCTGGCGCGAGACGGCGTATTTCACGGACGCCGAGCGCGCGGCCCTCGCGCTGACCGAGGCGACCACCCGCCTGGCCGACACCGGCGACGCAGTCTCCGACGACATCTGGAACGAGGCTGCCGACCACTACACCGAAACGGAGCTCGCCGGTCTGGTGATGGCCATCGCGATGATCAACCTGTGGAACCGACTGAACGCTGCCACGCGACAGCTCGCCGGCGGGTGGTAGACACCCGGAACCGCGCACGGGAATCACAAGCGCCCTCTCGGGAAGCCACCCGGGAGGGCGCTGCCACGCGTGCCGCGCTCAACCCGAGCTGACCGATTCGCCGCTCAATCCGAGCTGACCGACTCGCCGCCCCACTCCTCCGGAGCGACGTCGGCCAGCGTCTCCGAGAACGTCCACTGGTGACCCGCGAAGTCCTCGGCGCTGTATTGCCGTTCGCCATACTCGAAGTCGGTCGGCTCCATGCGGATCCGAGCGCCGTGTGCACGAGCGCGCTCGCAATGATCGCGTGCGTCGGCTACTCGTACCAACACCGAGTTTGTCGACTCACCAGCGCGCGGTGGCCGTCGGGCGCCGCGGACGTCCGCCACGATGAGTGCGCCGTCGCCGAACCGGAGTTGAGCACGGTGGTTCTCGCCGATCCGCACCCGCTCCGCGAAGCCAAACGCGGCGGACAGCCACGCCACGGCCTCGCGGACATCCGGATAGACCAGCACCGGCACCACTGTCGCGGTCGGGATGGAGCGGTTGGCCTGCATTGCAGCATTCAACCAGACAGTCCGACCGCGTACGCCCGTGAAGCGCGCCGACTAGTGCTCGCCCGCGAAGATCTCCCGAACTTCCCGCGCCGCGTAGTAGACGAGGACGTACCCGGCAGCTGGATCCGCCCACCACCAACCGATCGCGGCGTTGCACACCAACCCGGCGAGTACCGCGACGGCGAGCAGGCCGTCGAGGAACGTGACACGGCCTTCGGTCTGCAGCACCGGGTTGCCAAGGGCAGCACCGGTGCGCGCCTTGCCCCAGGCGAGCGCGAACATCGCCACCGCGGTGAGCGCGGTCCACACGATCCCGAGTGGTGAGTGGTGCGGCCGGAAGCCGGTGGCCAACACGAGCGACGACTGCACGAGCAAGTACGCCGCGAGCGCCGCAAAGCCGATCCCGATCAAGCGCATGGCATGTCGCCGTCGTTCCGCACCGCTGCCGGTGTCAGTGGCGCTGCCGGCCAGCTCCCAAATCACCACCGCCGAGGCGCCGATCTCAATCAGCGAGTCAAGGCCGAATCCCGCGAGCGCAACGGATCGGGCGGACAGCGCCGCAATGGCAAGCACGACAATGCCGACGACGTTCCAGCCGAGCGTGACGTACTCGAGCGCGAAGCCTCGTCGAACGAACGCGCGCTGGGATGTG
>DATFRR010000266.1:0-3699 GCA_035263025.1 Micromonosporaceae bacterium | reverse complement strand
GGGGCTCAAGACGCCCGCGACCATGCTCTACGGCCACATCGAGGAGCCGCGCCATCGCGTCGATCACGTGATGCGACTGCGTGAGCTGCAGGACGAGACGGGTGGCTTCCAGGTCTTCATCCCGCTGCGCTACCAGCACGATTTCGTGGACTCAGCGGACGGCGTGATCCGCAACCGCCTGCAGGCGGGTACCACGATGGCGAGCCCTGCCGAGTCACTCAAGACGTTCGCGGTGTCGCGCTTGATGCTGGACAACTTCCCGCACGTGAAGTGCTTCTGGGTCATGCACGGCCTGTCGGTTGCGCAGATGTCGCTGTCCTACGGTGTCGACGACCTTGACGGCTCGGTGGTGGAGTACAAGATCACGCACGATGCCGACTCGTACGGCACGCCGCACACGATGCACCGTACGGACCTGTTGAACCTCATCTGGGACGCGGGCTTCCAACCCGTCGAACGAAACACGCGCTACGACATCGTCCACGAGTACGACGCCCCGACGTCGATCGCCGAGCGGCGGGCCGAACCGCAGCAGGTCTGGGCCTGAGGCATGACGATGGCACGGCGCGGTACGAAGGCCACCGGCGACGGACCTGAGACGTCCGGCGGATCGCCACGTGGTGGCCGTGAGGTCCGCCGTGGACAGTCGGCCGCGCAGCAGTTCCCGCCTCGGGACGCGCACGGTCGCGTCGCGTCAGCGTCGGAGATGGCCGGCGCCGTTGTCCTGCTCGTCGCGCTGGGTACGGTGCTGCTGATCATCGTGGACGGCATCGGTGCGGCGGCCGGTCGTGGCGCCTTCGGTCACCTGCCGGGTTGGCCGGCCGCGATCCTCGCGGTGTGGATGTTCATCGAGGATTTCCGCGCGTGGCGAATCGGGCCGGCGCGGGCCGGCGTCGCGCTGGTCTCCGCGGCGTTGGGTGCACTCGGCGGTGTGCTCGTCGCCTCGCTGCTTGGCGCACTCGCGCCGCTGTGGCAAGGCGCGCTCGGTGCGCTGCTGGCGTGCCTGATTTACGCGATGGTCTGGTTCTTCGGCATCAGAGCGTTGGCCGACCGGATCTCGGAGAGGTGACGGCGTGAGGATTCCTCCGGCGACCAAGTTCACGTTGGGTCGCATCGGTCTATTCGTGATCATCTTCCTCGTGCTGCTCGCAGTGCCGATGCCGATGTCGCGCGACGCCGCATTGCTGGTCCGACTGATGATCGCCGCCGTGTTGTCGGCGGTCGCGTCATGGTTCTTGCTCGCGCGCTGGCGCAACGAGATGGCAGCGACGCTGGAGACGTCGATGACCAAGCGCCGCTCGGACAAGGAGCGGCTACGCGCCGCGCTGGCCGGCGACGACGACGAGCGAGCGGTGCGCGTCGACGACAAGCGTTCCTCGCGACCCGTTCCTGACGAGTGATGCTTACCGCGCCACGGATCGTCCCGTTGCGCGGTGAGCTAGAGTCTCGTTGATCGCTACGCAGCGAAGCCGGTGTGAATCCGGCGCTGTCCCGCAACTGTGATGCCCCCGCGCCTGCGCGGGGGATAAGCCAGGTCGCCTGCCCGCGGTCGCGACATGCGCTCTCGAGGAGGGGCGCCTCGCAGGCGGGGAGATCCTCCCGGTCGGCGAAGCACCTGGACGCCTCGACCGACAGGAGGATCCCGTGAACAGACGCACACCAGTCGCTGCCCTCGCCACGCTCGCCGTCGCCGCACTCGCGCTGGCCGGCTGCGGATCGACCGGCTCGAAGACCCCAGCACCGGCGTCGCCCTCGACCGAGACCGTGGCATACCCGATCACTGTGGACGGTACGACGCTGACCAAGAAGCCGACGCGCATCATCTCGATGTCGCCCACCGCGACGGACATGCTTTTCACCATCGGCGCCGGTAGCCAGGTCATCGACGTCGACAAGAACTCCGACTACTTCGGCGCGAACCCGCCGTCGGTCACACCACCGGCGGACATCGACGCGTTCCAACCCAACGCCGAGACGATCGCGGCCAAGAACCCCGATCTCGTCGTGCTGTCCGACGACATCAACAAGATCAAAGAAGCGCTCGTCAAGCTGAACATCCCGGTCTACGTCGCGCCGGCCGCGACGACGATCGACGACGCGTACCACCAGATGCTCGCCCTCGGATCGCTGACCGGTCATGCAACGGAGGCGGGCAGCGCGGTCGCCACCGAGCAGAAGGCGATCGGCGACGACCTGGCGAAGCTCAAGCCGCGTACGAAGCCGCTGACGTTCTACTACGAACTCGACCAGACGTACTACTCGGTGACGTCGAAGTCGTTCATCGGCTCGCTGTTCGCGATGGCGCACATGACGAACATCGCGGACGCCGGGAACGCGGACAACGCCTACCCACAGCTGTCCGCCGAGGTCATCATCAAGTCCGATCCGGACGTGATCTTCCTCGCCGACACGACGTGCTGCCAGCAATCGCAGGCGACCGTCGCGGCGCGGCCGGGCTGGTCCACGATCGGCGCCGTGCAGACGCATCAGGTCGTGACGATCCCGGACGATGTCGCGTCGCAATGGGGCTCGCGCGTGCCTGCGCTGCTGGCGACGATCGTCACGGCGTCGAATGCCGCACCGTCCCCGTGATCGAAGACCGACCCATGGGTGAGGCGCCGCTGAGCGATGGTGAGGCCGCTCCGGCCACGCGCGCCGAGGCGCCTGCAGGAACGCGCGGCGGGGATGTTCGTGCCCGGCGGGTGTCCGGCGTCGAGCCGGCGCGCCTTCGGGTGCGCTGGATCGCCGCCGGCGTCGCCGCGGTGCTCGTCGCGCTGATCGCGGGCCTCGCCCTCGGGCCGGTCGGGCTCAATCCCGGCGGCGTGTTCATCGAACTGCTCGACCTGATCCCGGGCGTCTCACTGCACAGTGGACTGAGCCCGAGCGAGCAGGCGATCGTCACGCAGCTTCGATTGCCGCGGGTCTGTCTCGGCCTGCTGGTCGGCGCGATGCTCGCCCTGGCCGGCGGCTGCTACCAGGGCGTGTTTCGGAACCCGTTGGCCGATCCGTACCTGCTCGGCATCGCAGCAGGCGCGGGTCTCGGCGCGACGCTCGGCATCATCGGCGGTCACGCCTTCGAGCTGTTGCCCGGTGCGGGCGGCTCGGGTACGCCGATCTACGTCCCGTTCGCGGCATTCGCCGGCGCGCTCGTGGCGGTCACGCTGACGTACGCCCTCGGGGCGGCCGGTGGCAGTGCGCGCACACCCGCCGTGCTCGTGCTCGCCGGGGTTGCCGTGACGGCGTTCCTCACCGCCGGTCAGACGTACCTTCAGCAGCGGTACGTCGAGACGATCCGCGAGGTCTACACGTGGATCATGGGACGGCTGACCACCGCCGGCTGGCACGATGTGCTGCTCGTGCTGCCGTTCGCGGTGGTGACCGGCGCGGTGATGCTCGCGTACCGCCGTCAGTTGGACGTGATGTCGGTCGGTGACGCGGAAGCGGAGAGCCTGGGTGCGCATCCTCGCCGTACCCGGCTGGTCCTCGTCATCGCCGCGTCGCTCGGCACGGCCGCCGCCGTGTCGGTCTCTGGACTGATCGGCTTCGTGGGCATCATCGTGCCGCACACCGTGCGGCTAATGGCCGGATCGAGCTACCGCGTGATCCTTCCGCTGTCGGCCATGTTCGGTGCCGCATTCCTGGCACTCGCGGACCTCGGTGCTCGAACCCTCACCGCGCCGGACGAGATCCCGATCGGTG
>DATFRR010000265.1:0-5054 GCA_035263025.1 Micromonosporaceae bacterium | reverse complement strand
GTGACGAACACGCTGCCGTTGCCGCCGGAAAAGCAGCTCGACAAGATCACCGTGCTATCGATCGCGCCGTTGCTTGCTCGAGCGATTCGGGAAGTGTTCGATGACGGGTCGGTGACGACGCTCTTCGGCGGGTTGTCGTAGACGGTGGTTGCGGTTTACGGCTGTGGCCGACCTTGCCACGCTTGACGGGCAAAGCGTCTAGGTCTGCGCGGGGCAAGGTCGGCCACAGCCGTGACGTGCTCGAGGTACGCCGATCGCATGAGGGTTAAGGCTTTCGCAGTGATCGTGACAACCGAAACGCTCCCACTGGTACTGCAGGCCAAGGGAGTGCCTACCGGCGCCGGGTTGGCAGGGGACCGTTGCGGTATCACGTACACATAAAAGATCTTTAAAGCTGGATGCGCGGCTCAAACCCGGACCACGTCGGCTTTTGGGGGATGCCTCGCCCGCGCAGACCTAGATGGTTTGCCGTCAAGCGTGCGAGGCATCCCCCAAAGGCCCAAGCGCAACCGCCCACGACGGCAAGGTAGGCTAATTGCCGTTGCCTCGGCGAGGGCACCCACGCGGTGCCGTTATCGACGCGGTGTTCCGGGCCCTGGTTCGGCGCGCCTCGCCCCGCCCGGCACCGCACAACGAGTCGACTAGCCAAACGCCAGTGGAGGATGTCCGTGTCCGAGGTCCGGATCAAGGCTGAAACTCGTACCGAGTTCGGCAAGGGTGGCGCGCGCCGCACCCGTCGGGCCGGCAACGTGCCGGCCGTGCTCTACGGCCACGGCAACCCGCCGCGGCACGTCTCGCTGCCGGCGCGCGAATTCGCCGCGGCGATCCGCCACGGCGGACTGAACCAGCTGTTCACCATCGAGACCGACGACGGTGAGGAGACGCTGGCGCTGCCGAAGGCCATCCAGCGCGACCCGATCCGCGACTCGTACGACCACATTGACCTGCTCATCGTCATTCGCGGCGAGAAGGTCACGGTGGACGTGCCGGTGCACATCACGGGTACGCCGGCCCCGGAGACGATCGTCACCGTCGAGCACCAGACGCTGTCGGTCATCGCGGACGCGACCCAGTTGCCGGACCGCTTCGTGGTGTCGATCGAGGGGCTCGCGGCCGGCTCGCACGTTACTGCCGGCCAGGTCGCATTGCCCGAGGGCGTCGAGCTCGCCGCCGACCCCGACTCGCTCGTCGTCGTCATCCAGGTCGCTACGCTTGCCGACCTCGGCGAGGTGCCGGCGGCCGAGGAGGAAGCAGCCGAGGAGGGTGTCGAGGGCGCCGAGGCGCCGGCGCCGGAGGCCGCGGCCACGCCGCCGGAGTCCGAGGAGTCCTGATACAACGCGCCATCCGCCGGCGGTCGACCGATCGGTCGATCGCCGGCGGCGTGTCCGACCGCGTACGGCTTGTCGCCGCGGCGTGTCGCGACATATTCCGTAGCGGTCCACGGGCTGCCAGCGGAGAGGATGGGGACATGACTGAGTCGGCCGGGCCCTGGCTCGTGGTCGGGCTCGGCAACCCCGGCGCGGACTACGCACGCCACCGTCACAACGTGGGATTCATGGTGGCGGATCTGCTCGCGTCCCGGATCGGCGCGAAGTTCGGTCGGGCGCGGCGCACCGCGAGCGAGGTGGCCGACGGATTCCTTCGGCCCGGCGGCCCGAAGCTGGTCATCGCGAAGCCGACGACGTATATGAACCTGCTGGGTACGCCGACCGCGTCGCTCGCCGCGTTCTACAAGATCGGCCCGGACCGCGTGGTGGCCGTACATGACGATCTCGATCTGGACTACGGCACGGTACGGGCGAAGATCGGTGGGGGCGAGGGCGGCCACAACGGGTTGCGGTCAATCTCGAAGTCGCTCGGCACAAAGGACTATGCGCGGGTGCGGTTCGGCATCGGCCGGCCGCCGGGTCGGATGGATCCGGCCGACTTCGTGCTGTCGGACTTCTCCGCGGCAGAGCGCAAGGAGCTTGAGTTCCTCGTCGACCGCGCGGCGGACGTCGTCGAGTCGGTGGTCGAGTACGGCGTGGAACCTACCCAGAACCGGTACCACGGCACCTGAACCGGCATTGTGGGGGTTAGCGCATGATTGGCGATAACCCCTCCTAATCAGTGAGATACATGCATAATCGCGACTAATTGTCATTGCGCGTTGGCACCGTGACCCGTGGTCGGGCAGTCCGCCGTCGGAGCATCCGCTGTCGGAGAGCCCGGTCATCGGACGGTGTCCGGTGCTCGCGCGCGGGACCTGTCGCGGGGGTACAGGTGTCCAAGCCGTGGCGCGCTACCGGACGGCACAATGCCCGCCCGTTCTGGCCGCATCCCAGCGACGCGACGACGTTGCAGATGCCACCGCTCGCGTACGACCTCGCCGAGCGCCGCCGTCGCCGGACCACTTCGGCGCGCCGTGCCAGCTGGGAGGTGCGCTACGTCCGGCTGCTCGTCGTGCTCGACCTGCTGGCCGGCCTTGCCGCCGGTTTGATCGCGTTCACCTCGCGCTTTGGCGACGAGGTGACCGACTGGAACCGGTCGTACCTCGCAGTCACCGCCGCGTTGCCGGGCGCGTTCGTGGCATCGCTCGCGCTGAACCGGGCGTACGAGCGCCGCTACCTGTTCGTCGGCTCGGACGAATATCAGCGCGTGCTACGCGGCGGCGCCTTCATGACGGCACTCGCCGCGATCCTGTCCTACACGTTCGCGGCGAACCTCGCGCGCGGGTACGTCGTGCTCGCCCTGCCCATCGCGACGGTGTTCGGTGTCGCGGTGCGACTGGTGCTGCGCAAGCACCTCTACCGCCAGCGCGCCCGCGGTCAATGCCTGCGACGCGTGCTCACGGTCGGGCACGAACTCGCCGTGGTCGCGATGGCGCGACAGCTCGGTCGCGAGCCGTATCACGGCCTTGAGGTGGTCGGCTGCTGCCTGCCGCGCGACAACGACGGCGACGTCGGCATGCCCGTACACGGGACGTTCGACGATCTGGCTGGCGCGGTACGCCGGTCCGGCGCCGACACCGTCCTGGTGCTCTCCTGTCCCGAACTGGACGGCCATGCGTTGCGACGGCTGGCCTGGCAGCTCGAACGCGACGACATCGACTTCATCGTGGCAAGTGCGCTGGTCGACGTCGCCGGCTCCCGGACCACCGTCCGACCGGTCGACGGGTTGCCGATGTTGCACGTCGACCATCCGAGGCTCTCCGGCGCCGGTCGGCTCGCGAAGTCGGTCTTCGACCGGTGTGCCGCCGCCGCCGGTCTCGTCGTGCTCGCGCCCGCGCTCTTCGCGATCGCGTGGGCGGTCCGGTGGGACTCCGCGGGACCGGTGCTGTTCCGGCAGGTACGCATCGGTCGCGGCGGCGAGCGATTCGTGATGTACAAGTTCCGCACCATGGTCGTCGACGCGGAGCGGTTGCTCGACGGGCTGATCGAGCGAAACGACGGCGACGGCGTGCTGTTCAAGCTGCGCGACGACCCGCGGATCACGAGGACCGGGCGCTGGCTGCGGCGGTTCTCCCTCGACGAGCTGCCGCAACTGATCAACGTGCTTCGGGGCGAGATGTCGCTGGTCGGTCCGCGTCCGCCGCTGCCAGAGGAGGTCGCCGCCTACCCGTCGGACATGCGGCGCCGCCTCGCGGTCAGTCCCGGGCTCACTGGGCTCTGGCAGGTATCCGGACGTTCCGACCTTTCGTGGGAGGAGACGGTTCGCCTCGACCTCCGCTATGTGGAAAACTGGTCATTCTCACTGGACCTGGTGATCCTTTTGCGCACCCTTTCCGCGGTGTGCCGGAGCTCGGGAGCGTACTAATGGCACCAGCGGTCGATGGTGCGTTCGCTCGTTGGTTGGCCGATGGCGCCGGCACCATGCTCCGTGGCCTTCGCGATGACGTGGGTTTCGACGATCCCGTGGCGTTGCGGCACGCCGGCGACAAGCAATCCCACGACTTCATCGCCACTCAGCTCGCGAAGTGGCGGCCCGGCGACGCGGTGCTGTCCGAGGAGGCCGAGCACGACGACCCGGCGCGCCTGACCGCGGAACGGGTCTGGATCGTCGATCCGCTGGACGGCACGCGGGAGTTCGGCGAGCCCGGCCGCACCGACTGGGCGGTACACATCGGGCTGTGGGTACGCTCGTCGACCGCGCCGTACGGGCTCGCGGCGGCCGCGATCGCGTTACCCGGGCAGCAGCGGATCCTCGCCACCGACTTTCCGCCGACGTACCCGCCATTGTCCGACCAGGCCGCGTCCGGCGGACCGCTGCGGATCGTGGTCAGCCGCAGCCGCCCTCCGGCGCTGGCCACCGCGGTCGCCGCCGAGTTGGGCGCCGAACTCCTGCCACTGGGCTCAGCCGGCGCGAAGGTCGCCGCGGTCATCTCCGGCGACGCGGACGCCTACCTGCACGCCGGCGGACAGTACGAATGGGACTCCGCGGCGCCGGTGGCTGTGGCGCTCGCCACAGGCATGCACGCGTCTCGGATCGACGGCGCGCCGCTCGCCTACAACCAGCCCGATCCGCTGCTTCCCGACCTCGTGGTTTGCCGCAAGGACCTCGCGTCGCTGCTGCTCGAGGCGATCTCACGGGTTGGGTAGTCGCCAATCGCGGTCGGTAGCGGCGATCCACCTGAGATAATGTTCAGCGATGGACCATCCGGCCCATTACCGGGTTTCCCATCTGGACGCTCTCGAGGCTGAGAGCGTCTTCGTTATGCGCGAGGTCGTCGCCGAGTTCGAGCGGCCGGTGTTGTTGTTCTCGGGCGGCAAGGACTCGATAGTCATGCTCCGCATCGCGGAGAAGGCGTTCGCGCCGGGCCCGATTCCGTTCCCCGTGATGCACGTCGACACCGGGCACAACTTTCCGGAGGTCATCGACTTTCGCGACCGCCGGGTCCAGCAACTAGGTGTGACGCTGCACATCGCGTCCGTACCGGCGGCCATCGAGTCCGGTCTGGTCCGCGAGCCGGCCGACGGCATCCGCAACCGCATCCAGACTCCGGTGCTGTTACAGGCCGTCGAGACGCACCGCTTCGACGCGCTGTTCGGCGGCGCCCGGCGCGACGAAGAGAAGGC
>DATFRR010000264.1:0-17120 GCA_035263025.1 Micromonosporaceae bacterium | reverse complement strand
GCCGCCGCTCGAACACGCCCATCGGTCCGTTCCAGAACACCGTCTTCGCGCCGGACAGCGCGTCGGCGAACGTGGCAACCGTGGCCGGGCCGATATCGAGCCCGATCTGGTCGCTCGGCATCGCGTCGGCCGGCACCGTCGCCGTGTGTGCGTCATCGGTGATCTCGCTCGCGACCACGACGTCGCTCGGCAGGACGATCCGGTCGTCGGCCTGCCGCAGCAGGTCCGCGCACGTGCCGACCATGTCCGGCTCGAGCAACGACCGGCCGACCTCGAGACCCTGCGACGCCAGGAACGTGAAGCACATGCCGCCGCCGATCAACAGCCGGTCGACGGCATGGGCGGAGTGCCCAAGCGCCGCGCCGCCTCCGGCGGCGTCGGCGCGGGCACGCAGTGACAGCAGAGCCTGGATGACGGCGAGCTTGTCGCTGACCTTCGAACCGCCGAGCACCACCACGTACGGCCGTTCCGGGTGTTGCGTAAGCCTGCTCAGCACGTCGAGTTCGGTGGCGACCAACCGACCGGCGACGTGCGGCAACAGACCGGCGACGTCGGTCACGCTCGCGTGCGCCCGGTGTACGGCACCGAACGCATCGTCGACGTACCCGTCGCCGAACGCGGCAAGTTGCGCCGCGAAGGCGGCCCGCTCGGCCGGGTCCTTGCTCGTCTCGCCGGCATTGAACCGCAGGTTCTCGAGCACCGCGACGTCGCCGTCGCCAAGCCCGGCCACAGCCGCCTGTGCGCTCGGGCCAACGGTGTCCGTCGCGTACGCCACCGTGGCGCCGAGCAACTCGCTCAGGCGGGCGGCGACCGGGGCGAGCACGTACTTCGGATCCGGCGCACCCTTCGGCCGACCGAGGTGCGAGCAGACGACGATCCGCGCACCGTCGTCCCGCAGCGCGTTGATCGTTGGCAGGACTGCGCGGATCCGACCGTCGTCGGTGATCCGACTGCCGTCCAACGGGACGTTCAAGTCCGCGCGGAGCAGGATCCGCCGACCGCGTACGCCCTCGGCGAGCAGGTCGTCGAGGGTTTTCACAGCGTGGCACCGACCAACTGGACCACGTCGAGCAGCCGGTTGGAGTAGCCCCACTCGTTGTCGTACCAGCCGACGACCTTGACCTGGTTGCCGATCACCTTGGTGAGGCCGGAGTCGAAGATGCACGACGCCGGGTCGGTGACGATGTCCGCCGAAACGATCGGGTCCTCGGTGTAGGTCAGGATGCCGCGCAACGGTCCGTCGGCGGCCGCCTTCATCGCGGCGTTCACGTCCGCCACCGACGTCTCCCGCGACGCGGCGAATGTCAAGTCGGTCGCCGAGCCGACCGGCACCGGCACCCGCAGCGCGTAGCCGTCCAGCTTTCCCTTGAGCTCGGGCAGCACGAGGCCGATCGCCTTGGCCGCGCCGGTGGACGTCGGCACGATGTTCAGCGCCGCCGCGCGCGCCCTCCGCAGGTCCTTGTGCGGTCCGTCCTGCAGGTTCTGATCCTGCGTGTACGCGTGGATCGTGGTCATCAGGCCGCGCTCGATGCCGATCGAGTCGTTGAGCACCTTCGCCATCGGCGCGAGGCAGTTGGTGGTGCACGACGCGTTCGAGATGATGTTGTGCTTCGCCGGGTCGTACTTGTCGTCGTTGACGCCCATCACGAGCGTGATGTCTTCGTTGGTGGCCGGCGCCGAGATGATGACCTTCTTCGCACCGCCGTCGATGTGAGCGCGCGCCTTGTTCGCGTCGGTGAACAGGCCGGTCGAGTCGATCACGACCTCGGCGCCGAGGTCCGCCCACGGGAGCTTGGCCGGGTCACGCTCGGCGAACCCCTTGATGGTGTGTCCACCGACGATGAGCTCGTCCGCGGTGATCTTGACCTCTTGACCGAGCCGTCCGAGGACGGTGTCGTATTTGAGCAGATGCCCGATCGTGTTGACGTCGCCGAGGTCGTTGAAGCCGACGAGTTGAACGTCGGCGTCCGAGGCGAGCAGGGCACGGAAGAAGTTACGGCCGATCCGACCGAAGCCGTTGATGCCAACGCGGATGGTCACAGGTTCAACTCCTTGGCGCATGTGGACGGTGGTTGGTCGCACCGCCCACAGTTGGTCAGGTTGAGCCGCCCCGCGCGTTTGTCCGCCTTGTGCGGCGGCTCGGGCCGCTCGCGCAGCGACCTGCCGCGCCGCTGCGTGCCGGGCTGAGGACGGCTGGCGCCGGCCTCGTCGCCGAACAGATCGACCCTATCGGCTCCGGATGATCAACGAGAAACGGGGCGGGCGGCGTGCTGGCGCTTATTGGTGCTCCGCCGGTCGCGGCGTCCGGCGCAATACCCATGATCCACTGTGTGGGACGATTTCGGCGAGATGTCGACCGCAATCGTCCCACAGAGTGGATCATGGACGAGCTGAACGGTGACGCGGCGCAAACCACGCCGCCGACACGTGCTGCGTCGTGCTTCCCGGAACTTGTCAGCCGGCCATCATCTCCGGGGTCACGGCCGCCTCGGTATCGGGTATCCCGAGATCTCGCGCGCGCTTGTCGGCGAGCGCCAGGAGCCGCCGGATCCGGCCGGCGATCGCGTCCTTGGTCAGCGGCGGGTCACCCAGCGCACCGAGCTCCTCGAGCGATGCCTGCCGGTGCTCGAGGCGCAGGTGGCCGGCGCTGATCAGGTGCTTCGGCGCGTCGTCGGCGAGGATGTCGAGCGCCCGAGTGACGCGGGCGGCCGCCGCGACCGCGGCGCGGGCGGAGCGCCGCAGGTTGGCGTCGTCGAAGTTCGCCAGCCGGTTGGCGGTCGCGCGCACTTCCCGGCGTACCCGCCGCTCTTCCCAAGCGAGCACGCTGGCGTGCGCGCCGATGCGGGTGAGCACGTGTGCGATCGCGTCGCCGTCCTTGACCACGACCCGGTCGACACCGCGGACCTCCCGGGCCTTCGCCGAGAAGCCGAGCCGGCGTGCGGCACCGACCAGCGCGAGCGCTGACTCCGGTCCCGGGCACGTCACCTCGAGCGCGCCGGAGCGACCCGGTTCGGTGAGCGAGCCGTGCGACATGAACGCGCCGCGCCAGGCGGCGACCATGCAGCACACGTTCGCGGACACCACGTGCGGCGGCAGGCCCCGCACCGGGCGGCCGCGGACGTCGAGCAGACCGGTCTGGCGAGCGAGCGCCTCGCCGTCCTTGACGATGCGGACGATGTAGTGGCTGCCCTTGCGCAGGCCGCCGGAGGCCAGTACGTGGATCTCGCTCGGGTAGCCGTAGACCTCGGCGATCTCTCGGCGCAGCCGGCGCGCCACGGCGCCGGTGTCGAGTTCGGCCTCGACCACCACCCGGCCGGACACGATGTGCAGTCCGCCGGCGAACCTCAGGATGGTCGCCATCTCGGCACGGCGGCAGCACGGCTTGGCCACGTCGACCCTGCTCAGCTCGTCCTTCACCGCTGCGGTCATCGCCATCGCGTCGTCACCTCGAAAGGCCGGTCCAGTACGTCGTCGAATCCGCTCACGTCAGCACCTGCGACAGGGCGGTAGCCAGCGCCGACGGGTCGTGGCGCGGCGTGCCGTCGTCGGCTGCTACCGATGCCAACACGAGTCGGGCCCCCAGCGATTCCGCGGCGCGCTGCACCGGGCCGGGGTCGCCGATCGCTTCGGCGTCGGCAAGTACTACATCGGCGTGCAGCCCCGGAAGGTAACGGGTGAGCGCACCGACGTGATCCGAAAGCGATAGGCCGTGTGTCTCCGTCTCGACCGCCAGATTCAGAACGATCACGCGCCGAGCTGGGCTTTCGAGGATTGCGTCGGCGAGATCCGGCACCAGGAGATGCGGGATCACGCTCGTATACCAGGACCCCGGACCGAAGATGAGCCAGTCCGCGTTTCGGACCGCCGTGACGGCTGCTTCGCACGCCGGCGGGTCGGTCGGCGTGATCCGTACGGCTTCGACGTGGTCCGGGCACACGGCGACCGCGTGCTGGCCGAACACCGTACGGATTGCGTCGCCGCCGGGAACTCGTACGTCCGCCGCGATCTCCACCGGCTCCGGCGACATCGGCAGCACCCGTCCACGCGCCTCGACCAAGGCGGCGGCGTGGTCCAGGGCGGCGACCGGGTCGCCGTACATCTCCAAGAGTCCACACAGTACGAGATTGCCTACCGCATGCCCGGCTAGTCCGTCGCCGGACTGGCCGATATCCGACACCGGCCGGCCACTTTCCGGACGCCTCCCGGTCACGCTGCGCGTCGGCGCTGAATCATGGCGCCTCGCGGCACCGCTACTCATCGGCGCGGCGAACCGGTGCTGGAACAGCTCCGCGGCGGCCGCCGCGCGAGGACTCGCGCCGGCCAGTGCGGCGAGCGCCTGCCGAAGGTCACCAAGCGGCAGCACGCCGCGCGACGAGCGCAGCCGACCGCTCGAACCGCCGTCGTCGCCGACCGTCACCACAGCCGCGATGTCCAGCGGCATCTTGTCCTGCAGCGCGACAAGGGCGGACAACGACGCGTGCAGTCCATGTCCGCCGCCGAACGCTACGACGCGCAGCCCGCGCTCCCCCGCGCTCACTCGCGCCCCAGGTCGCGATGCTGGGCGGCGACGCCGACCCGGAGGTCGCGCAACCGGCGGGCAAGTTCCTCGGCGATTGCGACGCTGCGGTGCTTGCCGCCGGTGCAGCCGACCGCCACGGTCAGGTAGCGCTTGCCCTCCTTCTCGAAGCCGGGCGCGGTCGCGTTGATGAGCCGTGCGTACGTCTCGACGAACGTCGACGCGCCACGCTGGTTCAGCACGTAGCGGCTGACCGGCTCGTCCTTGCCAGTCAGGTCGCGCAGTTCCGGCTCCCAGAAGGGGTTGGGTAAAAACCGCGCGTCGAGCACGAAGTCCGCGTCGGAGGGCAGGCCGTACTTGAATCCGAACGACAGCACGGTGACCCGCAGCCGTCGCGCGTCCTCGCCGCCGAACAGTTCCTCCACGCGGTTGCGCAGCTGGTTGACGTTCAGATGGCTGGTGTCGATGAGCACGTCGGCGCTGTCCCGGGCACTGGTCAGCAGCTCCCGCTCGGCGGTAATGCCGTCCACGAGCCGGCCGCCGGCCTGCAGCGGGTGCGACCGCCGTACGTTCTCGAAGCGCCGGATCAGCGTCTCGTCGTCGGCGTCCACGAAGAGTACGCGAGGCGAGAATCCCCGAGCGCGCAGTGCAGCCACGGCGCCCGTGAGATCGGTGGAGAACGCCCGTGACCGTACGTCCAGGACCATCGCCGTCCGCCGGGCCGCGCCACCGGCCTGGTAGGCAAGCTCCGCCATGTCGAGCATCAGCGCCTGCGGCAGGTTGTCGACCACGTAGTAGCCGACGTTCTCGAGTGCCCGCGCGACGGTGCTCCGCCCGCCTCCGGACAGACCGGTGACGATCACCAGGTCCGTGTCGGTGCGTGGCGCCTCGTCGTCGTCGACGTCTCCGGCACCGGCCAACGGGTCCGGACGCGCCACAGCGTGCCCGTCGTGCCCGTCGTGCGCATCGCGCCGGCCGGGCCCGTCGTGCCGGCCGCCGATGTCGATCCGCGTGCCCGCCGCATCGCCCACCGCGGCGACCCCGGCCTGCGCCGCTTGGTCGCCGACCCGTTCGGTCCGCTCGGACACGTTCCCCCCAACCACAATGCTGTGCACGTCGTTTCGTTCAACGCGCCGCACCGCCGCCGTGTTTCGACCCGCGATCACGATGCGTCGCGAGACCAGCACCACGATCCTAGGCGTGCTACGCCCTCGATTGATGTCGTGGCCGTTCGCCGCCGACAACCGCCCGCCGCAGCGCGCCGATCCCGCCCACGACCCTCATCCGCGCCGATCGGCAGTCTCGTTCCGGTCGCCGGCCTCGTTCCGGTCGCCGGCCTCGTTCGGGTCGGCGGCCTCGTTCGGGTCGGCGGCCGTGACCTCGCTCGTGGTGGCCGGCGCGCCCGAGCCGCGTCCGGCCAACGCCTCGACGATCGCGGCCGCGGTCCGTTCACCGATCCCGGGCACCGATGCGATCTCGTCGACGCTCGCCGCGGCGAGCCGCTTCAGCGACCCGAACCGGGTCAGCAACGCCTTGCGCCGGATCTCGCCGAGACCCGCGATGCCGTCCAAGGCCGAGGTCGTCATCCGCTTCGATCGGCGTTGCCGATGGAATGTGATCGCGAAGCGGTGCGCCTCGTCCCGTACCCGTTGGAGCAGGTATAGCGCCTCGGACGTACGCGGCAGGATGACCGGATATTCGTCGCCCGGCAGCCACACCTCCTCCAGTCGCTTCGCGAGGCCGCACACCGCGATGTCCTCGATGCCGAGGTCCGCGAGCACCTGCGCGGCGACCTGCACCTGCGGCGCACCGCCGTCGACTACGAGCAACTGCGGCGGGTACGCGAATTTGCGGCTCCGCGCCACCTCGATGCCCGGCGTCGCGGTCGGGTCCGGCGGCTCACTCGCATCCGGACCAGCGACGTCGCCCGACTCCGAGATCGCGTCGAGGTAGCGCGCGAACCGGCGGCGCAGCACCTCGGACATCGCGGCGAGATCGTCGGTGTCGCCCTTGACGATGAACCGCCGGTATTCGCTGCGTCGCGCGAGACCGTCCTCGAACACCACCATGCTCGCGACCACATCGGTGCCCTGGATCTGCGACACGTCGAAGCATTCGATGCGTAGCGGCGCCTGGTCCATGCCGAGCGCCTCGGCGATTTCCTCGAGCGCGCGGCCGCGGGCTGTCAGGTCCGACGCGCGCTTAAGCTTGTGCTGCGCAAGGGACTGCGATGCGTTGCGGCCGACCGTCTCCATCAGTGCCCGCTTGTCGCCACGCTGCGGGACCCTGATGTGTACCCGGCTGCCACGGTGCTGTGACAACCACTCGGCGAGTGCGTCGACGTCCGTTGGCAACTCCGGAACCAACAGCTCACGTGGCACGTCCGTCTCGCCGTGCTCGGCGCCGTAGACCTGAGTGCAGAAGTGGTGGACAAGGTCGCCGACGGTGAGCTCCTCGGTCTTGTCCACGACCCAGCCGCGCTCCCCTCGTACCCGTCCGCCGCGGACGTGGAAGACCTGTACGGCCGCCTCGAGCGGATCGTCGGCGAACGCGACGACATCGGCATCTGTTCCGTCGCCGAAAACCACGGTCTGCTTCTCCATGGCACGGCGCAGCGCCGCGATGTCGTCGCGGAGTCGGGCGGCGCGCTCGAACTCCAGATCGGCCGACGCGGTCTGCATCTCGCGCTCGAGCCGGCGCACCATCGTGTCGGTCTTGCCAGCCATGAAGTCAACGAAGTCGTCGACGATCTGGCGGTGCTCGTCCGCGTCGACACGGCCCACGCACGGCGCGGAACACTTGCCGATATATCCCAGCAGGCACGGCCGGCCGATCTGCCCGGCGCGCTTGAACACACCGGCCGAGCATGTCCGGGCGGGAAACACGCGCAGCAGAAGGTCGAGCGTTTCGCGGATGGCCCACGCGTGCGAATACGGTCCGAAGTAGCGCACGCCCTTGCGCTTCGCGCCGCGCATCACTTGCAGACGCGGGAATTCTTCGTCGAGCGTGACCGCGAGGTACGGATATGACTTGTCGTCTCGATATCGGACGTTGAACCGAGGGTCGTACTCCTTGATCCAGGCGTACTCCAGCTGCAGCGCCTCGACCTCGGTCGCGACCGTCACCCAGTCCACGCCGACCGCCGTGGTCACCATTTGCTGAGTGCGCGGATGCAGCGTCCAGGGATCGGCAAAGTATGAATTCAGCCGGCTACGCAAGCTCTTCGCCTTGCCGACGTAGATGACCCGGCCGCCACTGTCGCGGAACCGGTAGACGCCCGGCGACTCCGGGATCGTGCCGGTTCGCGGCCGGTATGTCGACGGGTCAGCCACGTTCGTGAGCCTACTGCGCTGATATGTCAGCGCCGGCCTGCCCGATAACGGGTCCGGCGGGTGCCGCAGACCTCAGCGCCGCGCGTCAAACGAGCGTGATCTCGCCGTTCGCGATCGTGATCTGCTTCTCGGGCAGCGGTCTGATGGCCGGGCCTTGCTTCACCGCACCATTGCTGATCGAAAACTCGCTGCCGTGACACGGACACACGATCAGTCCGTTCGCCACCTGGTTGACGGGGCAACCCTCGTGCGTACACGCTGCGCTGAACGCCTTGAACGTCCCGGCCTCGGGCTGGGTCACAACGACGAGCTGGTCGGGGAAGATCTTGCCGCCGCCCACCGGGATGGCGGTGGTGGCGCCCAGGTCGTTGGACGCCTGCCCACCGGACCCACCGGAGTCGTTGCCGGCGGTGCCGCCTCCGCCACCGGAGGATTTCGCGCCGCACGCGGCGAGGGCGGCCGCGGCGCCGAGCCCACCGACGCCGAGCAGCACCGCGCGGCGGCTGGGGCAGCCGATGGTGGCGGTGCGCGTCGCGTGGCTGTCGTCGCGCGCGCTCGTACGGTTATCGTCGCGAGAAATGTCGCGATTCATGCCAAACCCTCTCATCCTGGCCGCCCTTGCCCATAGACACGGACTGGCCTCGGGACGGGTTCAGCAGGCAAGCGTCTCACGGCATTGTGAGGCGAGCGTCACGCTGGCGCCGGGCCGGGGCCAGTCAGCAGGGTTACGAGCTTGCGACGATTTGGTGGGCGCCGCGTCAAAGGATCCTGACATTCCGCTGCGAGGTCACGAAGTGCGGCAGCATCAACGTCGCCCCGCGACGTCGGCGATTATCGCGCGGCCTTCGCCGGCGTTGCCTTCTTCGACGCGGCGCTTGCCGCCCGCGCTCTCGGTGTCGCGGTGCTTCCGGATGCGGCGCGCGTGGTCGACTTGCGCGCACCGGTGGCGGCACTTTGCTCGGACGGCGTGCCGGTAGCCCTCGTAGACCGGCCGTTCGCCTTCCGCGCCGTGCCATTCGCCGCCGTACCATTCGTCTTCGCCGCGGTGCCGTTCGCCTTGGGCGCCGTGCCGTTCGCCTTGGGCGCCGTGCCGTTCGCGGCCCGGCCGTTCGCCTTCGACGCAGCGCCGCTGGCCGCACTCGTGCCGCTGCCGTTCGCCCGACGCGCCCGTGCGACGGCAACCTCAGAGCCCGCCGCGGTGCCGTCGAGCCCGAGCGGATGGCGCAGGAACTGTCCGGTGTAGCTCTCCGCCACCTCGGCCATCTCTTCGGGCGAGCCGACTGCGATGAGCGTGCCGCCCTTGTGCCCGCCCGCCGGACCCATGTCGATGACCCAGTCCGCGGTCTTGATGACGTCGAGGTTGTGCTCGATGACGATGACCGTGTTGCCCTTGTCCACGAGACCCTCGAGGACTCGCAACAGCTTGCGGATGTCTTCGAAGTGCAGGCCGGTCGTCGGTTCGTCGAGGACGTACACGGTGCGGCCGGTGGAGCGCTTCTGCAGCTCGCTCGCGAGCTTCACGCGCTGCGCCTCGCCGCCGGAGAGCGTCGGTGCGGGTTGGCCGAGCCGGACGTACCCGAGACCGACGTCCACCAGCGTCTTGAGATGCCGGTGGATCGCCGGAATCGCCTCGAAGAACGTCGAAGCCTCCTCGATCGGCATGTCCAGCACTTCGGCGATCGTCCGGCTCTTGTAGTGCACTTCGAGCGTCTCGCGGTTGTAGCGAGCACCCTTGCACTCCTCGCACGGGACATATACGTCCGGCAGGAAGTTCATCTCAATCTTGATGGTGCCGTCGCCGGCGCACACCTCACACCGGCCGCCCTTGACGTTGAACGAGAAGCGGCCCGGCCCGTACCCGCGAACCTTTGCCTCGGTCGTTTCCGCGAAGAGCCGGCGGATGTGGTCGAACACTCCGGTGTAGGTGGCCGGGTTGGATCGCGGCGTCCGACCGATCGGCGACTGGTCGACGCCGACTACCTTGTCCACTTGGTCGACGCCGGACACTCGGGTGTGCCGGCCCGGCACCAGGCGCGCACCGTTGATCTGGTTCGCGAGTGTTGCGTAGAGGATGTCGTTGACCAGCGTCGACTTGCCCGAGCCGGACACACCGGTGACGGCGATGAACTGGCCGAGCGGGAATCCGACCGTCAGGTTCTTCAAGTTGTGCTCGCGCGCGCCGTAGACGACGAGCTCACGGCCGGGCGTCTGAGGTCGCCGGATCGCCGGCAGCGGGATCGACCGGCGGCCGGCCAGGTAGGCGCCGGTGATCGACTTGTCGTTGCTCAGCAGCTCCGACAACGGTCCGCTATGGACGATGTGGCCGCCGTGTTCGCCGGCACCGGGACCGATGTCCACGATCCAGTCGGCCGTACGGATGGTGTCCTCGTCGTGCTCGACCACGATCAACGTGTTGCCGAGGCCGCGCAGCCGCTCCAGCGTCTCGATCAGCCGGTGGTTGTCGCGCTGGTGCAGTCCGATCGACGGCTCGTCGAGCACGTACAACACTCCGACCAGGCCGGAACCGATCTGTGTCGCGAGCCGGATGCGCTGTGCCTCGCCACCGGAGAGTGTGCCGGCCGGCCGATCGAGCGACAGATAGTCCAGCCCGACATCGACGAGGAAGCGCAGTCGCGCGTTGATCTCCTTGAGTACGCGCTCTGCGATCATCTTCTGCCGGTCGGTCAACTCCATCGCGCCGAGAATGTCCGAGCAGTCACCGACGGACAGCGCACAAACCTCCGCGATGTTCCGCCCGTCGATGGTGACAGCGAGGATCTCCGGCTTCAGTCGGGCACCGCCACACGTCGCGCATGGCACGTCGCGCATGTATCCCTCGTACTTGTCGCGCGACCAGTCCGACTCGGTATCGCTGTGCCGACGCTCGATCCATGGCACCACGCCTTGGAAGCCGGTGTAATACTCCCGCTGCCGGCCGAACCTGTTCCGGTAACGGACGTGCACCTGGTAGTCGTCGCCGTAGAGGATCGCCTTCTGTGCTCGATCGGAGATCGCACGCCAGGGTGTGTCGACCGAGAACCCGTGGTCGTTGCCGAGCGCCTCGAGCAGCCGGAGGAAGTAGTCCGCGGACTGCCCGGTCGACCATGGCTGGATCGCGCCCTGTTTGAGCGTCTTCTCCGGATCCGGGATGATCAGTTCCGGGTCGACCTCCTTCTTGGTGCCGAGACCGGAGCAGTCCGGGCAGGCCCCGTAGGGCGCGTTGAACGAGAACGACCGTGGTTCGAGCGCCTCGAATGACAGGTCGTCGTACATGCAGGCGAGGTGCTCGGAGAACGTACGCTCCCGGTGCTCGTCGCCCTCCGGAAGGTCGACGAACTCCAGCACTACGACTCCGTTGGCGAGCTTGAGCGCGGTCTCGATCGAGTCGGTCAGCCGCTGCTTCGCGCTCGCCTTCACGGTCAGGCGGTCTACCACCACCTCGATCGTGTGCTTCTCCTGCTTCTTGAGCTTCGGCGGTTCGGTCAACGGATAGACGGTGCCGTCCACGCGTACCCGCGCGAATCCCTTGGACTGGAGGTCGGCGAACAGGTCGACATATTCGCCCTTGCGACCGCGGATCACCGGGGCGAGCACCTGGAACCGGGAGTTCTCGTCCATGGCGAGCACTCGGTCGACAATCTGCTGCGGCGTCTGCCGGCTGATCGGCCGGCCACACTTCGGACAGTGCGGCTCGCCGACGCGGGCGAACAGCAGCCGGAGGTAGTCGTAGACCTCGGTGATCGTGCCGACGGTCGACCTCGGGTTGCGAGACGTCGACTTCTGGTCGATGGACACCGCCGGCGACAGACCTTCGATGAAGTCGACGTCCGGCTTGTCCATCTGACCAAGGAACTGTCGCGCGTATGACGACAGCGACTCAACGTATCGCCGCTGGCCCTCGGCGAAGATCGTGTCAAACGCGAGGCTCGACTTGCCCGAGCCGGACAGCCCGGTGAACACGATCATGGCGTTGCGGGGCAGGTCCAGGTTGACGTCGCGCAGGTTGTGCTCCCGCGCCCCACGAATGATCAGACGATCCGACACGCAAACCAGCCCTCGACCCGACTCGGCCGGCATCGCCGACCACCGACATCAACCGACGTCACCGGCACCAACCGCACCATCACCACCACGGAGACAGCGCCCACCACCGGCACCTTGCCCGGTAACGCACGCACTATCAACCGTGCGCCCGACTCTTTCGATACCCACCGCTCGAAACCACCGCTCAGTGCCCACAGCTCATTGCCCACCGCTCAGTACCCACCACAAGGATCCGACCGTACCGGCCGCGCCGACATCCAAGAAGCAGACGGATCGCCGGACTTAAGCCGAGCGCTGGCCTAAACGAGCGCTGGCCTAAACGAAGCTTGGGCGGACGGATCGCTCGTCCGGACTGTAACCACGCCCGCCGACACTTCTGCAATCCCGATCCGCACGGACCGCCACGATCGGGGCGTGACCGGCACGAACTCCCATCGCGATGCCGTCTGACCTGCCGGATCTTGCAAGTGGCGTGGATCTTGGCCGCGGCGAACGGCCTGGCGGTCAACTGTTGACGACGGCGGCACGGTGGACGAACACGGACCGCGCGGCGGCAGGTCAGCTCTCGCGTACCCGCCTGATGATCCGCATCTCAGCGCCGGAGCGGAACTTCCACTCGGTGGCCGCGCGCGCGGCGGCGCGGGCCTCGCGGCGGCGGGTCCGCCACACCAGCTCGCGTTGCAGCTTGCGCCAGCTGTCCAGCCGCCGTCGCGACAGGTCGCCGTTTTCCACCGCGGCCCACACGGCGCACTCCGGCTCGCAGTTGTGCTGGCAGTCGCTGAACCGGCAGTCGGCGGCGATCTCTTCGATGTCACGGAACGCCTCGTCGACGCCGCCGTCGAAAACGCCGACCGCGCGAAGGCCCGGCGTATCGAGGATCGCGCCGAGCCCGGGCAGCGGGACCAACGAGCGGTACGTCGTGGTGTGCCGGCCGCGGCCGTCCGCGCGACGGATCTGTTGGGTCGCCATCACCGTGGCGCCGGCGAGCGTGTTGACCAGCGTCGACTTTCCGGAACCGGACGCGCCGAGCAGTGCCAATGTGCGGCCTGGCGCGACGAGCGAGCGTACGACGTCGACGTTCATTCCGCGCTCCGCCGAGATCGGATAGACGTCCACGCCGGGCGCTGCGTCGGCGACTGGCGCCGCCACGAGATCCGGCGACGCGACGAGATCCGCCTTGGTGAGCAGCACGACCGGGTGAGCCCCGGAATCCCACGCGAGCGACAGCAACCGCTCGACGCGGCCGAAGTCCGGCGCCGGGTCCATCGGTTCGACGATGGCGGCCACGTCGACGTTCGCCGCGAGGATCTGGCCACACGACTCGTCGTTGCGGTTGGCGCGAACGATCTGTGTCCGGCGTGGCAGCACGGCCTCGAGCGTGACCCGCTTGTCCGGCCAGGTCCGGACGACCACCCAGTCGCCCGCGCACGGCAGCGCCAGCGGATCGCGGCCGGCGCGCAGCAGGTGAGCCCCGCCCAAGCTGGCCCGGTCGACGCCAGTGGCGCCCTGCACCGTGGCGATGCCTCGATCCATGCGCATGACTCGCGCTGGGTGGTGGCCGCGCACCCGGTATTTTGCGTACGCGGCAGCGAATTCCGCGTCCCAACCGAGAGACGCGAGATCGAACGTCATCAAACCCCTTGTCGTATGTGGTGCGGTGAAACCAACTGCCCGGTGATCGAGTGAGATCACCAGCCCCCGCGGCGGGTAGGTCACCTTGTGGGCGGCCCGCCCTGCGAACAGCGCCTCGCGGCCTTCCCTTCGCTTCGGCTGCTCCGACCGGTCGATGCGTCAAATAAACGGTAGGGGTCGCCAGCGAAAAAACAAACCCAATATGCGGTACGGCGGCGTGACGCCTCGTAGTTCCGGCTGGCCATGCCGTGCGGCCGCCGGACGGCAGCGCGGGCGGTATCTTCACCACCGTGACCACCGATCCGCTCGCGCTCGCCCAGGAGGTCGACCGGGCCACCGCACGATTCCTCGACACCGCCACCACACTCACCGATGCAAACGTGCTCGAGCCGAGCCTGCTGCCCGACTGGACGCGCGGTCACGTGCTCGCCCACGTCGCGCGCAACGCGGACTCCCTGATCAACCTGCTCACCTGGGCCCGGACCGGCGTCGAAACGCGGCAGTACGCGAATCCCGGCGACCGCGACGCGGGCATCGCGGCCGGTGCGAGTCGACCGATCGCCGAGCAGATCGCCGACGTCAAGTCGGCATCCGACCGCTTCGCGGAGGCGTGCGCGAACCAGCCCGCCGATGCCTGGGCCGCGGTGTTGGCCGACGCCGGCCCGGCCGTTGGCATCGTGTGGCGGCGGCTGCGCGAGGTCGAGGTGCACCACGTCGATCTGGCCGCCGGCTACACCTGGCGCGACTGGCCCGAATCGTTCTCGCACCGTCTCTTGCACGAGCTGATCTCGGTGCGCCGCGGCGGCACGCCGCCGGCCCTCTGGCTCCGGGCCGACGACCTGAGCCATCCGTTGCAGCTCGGCGACGGTACGCCGACGGTGACCGTGACGGGGCGCGCGCCCGACCTGGCCGCTTGGCTCGCCGGACGTAGCAACGGCGTCGGGCTCGGCGTGGACCCGGCCGGCGACCTTCCCGTGATTCCGGATTGGATGTGAGCACGATGGCGTACACCGGCGACACCACACCCGACACACGCGAGCTGCCCGGACTGGTGATCACGAAACTCTCGGTCGGGCCAATGGACAACAACGCCTATCTCTTGCGATGCCCGTCGACGGGCGAGCAGTTGCTGATCGACGCGGCGAACGATGCCGACCGCCTGCTCGCGCTGGTCGGCGACGGTGGTCTCACCACGGTCGTGACCACGCACCGGCACGCCGATCACTGGCAGGGTCTCGAAGACGTCGTCGACGCCACCAACGCGGGATCCGTGGCACACACCGCGGATGCACCCGAGATTCCGGTCGTCACGCGAACCGTCACCGACGGCGACACGATCGAGGTTGGCGACGCCAGCCTCGAGGTGATCCACATCGTCGGACATACGCCGGGCTCGATCGCGCTGCTCTACCGCGACCCGGAAGGCCATCCTCATTTGTGGACCGGCGACTCGCTCTTCCCCGGCGGGGTCGGCAACACGCAGGGCGACGACGAGCGCTTCGCGTCCCTCATCAACGACGTCGAGCACAAGCTCTTCGACCGGCTGCCCGACGACACGTGGTTCTATCCCGGCCATGGCAAGGACTCGACGCTCGGCCGCGAACGACCGTCGATCCCGGATTGGCGCGCACGCGGCTGGTGACCCGCCCGGGCAACGTTGGCATGGATTTGGTTCCGGAACCTGGCGAGCCTATTGACAGGCGTCATTGACTGAGAGACCTTCCATGGGAGCGCTCTCACGAATCGTCCACGGCAACTGTCGTCACACCGGATCCCGGGAGACCGGATTCACCGCTACCGATCGCTGGCTGCCCGCGGGGGCCGGGCCATAGCGCGATCGGTCGCGTAGCGCAGCGCCGCGCGCCCGTACCCCATCGATCTCCGACGGCTGGTTGCCGCCGGTCGCATGACCGGCACTCCCCGGACAAGGAGAACGCATGTCCCCACACCGAACTAAAGGCTGGTACGCCCTGGCCATCGCGGCCGCGGTCGTCGCCCTCGTACCCACCTCCGCCTCGGCATCGCCCCCGGCGCGAGCCGCGGCCGGCGCGCGAACCGCGACCACCACGCAGGCCGCCGCAGTGACACCGAGTGCAGTGACACCGAACGCAGTGACACCGAACGCGATACCCGCTCCCCCGGCCGGATTCACCACGACGTGGAGCGACGACTTCAGCGGCGCATCGGGAACCGGCTTGGACACCGGCACATGGAAATACGACACCGGCCCGGGCTCGAGCTTCGGTACCGGTGAAATCGAGACGATGACGAGCAGCACCGCGAACGTCTTCCAGGACGGTGCTGGTCACCTGGTTCTCAAGGCGCTGCATTCGGGCACCGACCCGAATTCGGGTTGGACGTCGGGGCGAGTTGAGACGCAGGCCGCGACGTTCGGCGCACCGGCCGGTGGCGTCGTCGAGATGCAGGCGTCAATCCAGCAGCCGAACCTCACCACCGCCAACGGCGCAGGCTACTGGCCGGCATTCTGGATGCTCGGCTCGACGTTGCGCACCGGCACGCCGTGGCCGACCACCGGCGAGGTCGACATCCTCGAGGACATCAACGCGCGCAGCTCGGTCTTCGGCACGCTGCATTGCGGTACGAATCCGGGCGGCCCATGCAACGAGTCGACCGGCATCGGCAGTGGCGAGCGCGCGTGCTCGGGTTGCCAGACCGCCTTCCACACGTACGCGGTGCAGATCGACCGGTCCGTCTCGCCGGAGCAGATCCGGTGGTATCTCGATGGCGCGAACTACTTCACCGTGAACGCGACGCAGGTGGACGCGACCACGTGGGCGAACGCCGTCGACCATCCGTTCTTCATCATTTTCGACCTTGCGATGGGTGGCGGATTCCCGGCGGCGTTCGGCGGCGGTCCCAACGCGTCGACGGTCTCCGGTGGTCAGCTGAACGTGGACTACGTCGCGGTCTACAACAAGGCGCCCGGCGGAGGAGGCGGCGGCGGCACGAATATCGCGCTCGGCAAGCCGACCACCGCGTCGTCGCTCGAGAACGCCACGTTCCCGGCCTCCAACGCGACCGACGGGAACCTGTCAACCAGGTGGTCGAGTGCGTTCAGTGACCCGCAGTGGCTGCAGGTCGACCTCGGGCAGACGTACAACATCAGTCACGTGACGCTGAATTGGGAAGCGGCATTCGGGCGGACGTACCAGATACAGACGTCGCCGAACGGCTCGACGTGGACGACGATCTTCTCCACCACGACCGGCGACGGCGGTACGGATGATTTCGCCGTGTCCGGCACAGGACGATACATCCGGATGAACGGTACGGCGCGCGGCACACCGTACGGCTATTCGCTCTTCGAGTTCGCCGTGCAGGGTACGCCGGCCGGTGGCGCGACGCTCTTGTCGCAAGGCCATCCGGCGACCGCGTCATCGCTCGAGAACGCCACGTTCCCAGCGTCGAACGCGGTCGACGGCAACACCGGCACGCGGTGGTCGAGTGCGTTCAGCGATCCGCAGTGGCTGCAGGTCGATCTCGGTGCGACGCACAGCATTAGTCGTGTCGTGTTGAACTGGGAGGCCGCCTACGGCAAGGCGTTCCAGATTCAGACGTCCAACGACGCAACGAAC
>DATFRR010000263.1:0-17605 GCA_035263025.1 Micromonosporaceae bacterium | reverse complement strand
CTGTGCTGCGGCGATTGTGCTGCGGCAACCGTGCGGGGCAAGTCCTGCTAGTCGGTCGGACTGCCGCTCGAGCGCGTCGCCTCGATCGCTTCGGCAAGGCGCCGTACACCCTCGTCGATCTTGTCGGTCGTCACCGCGGAGTATGCGAGGCGCAACGCGTGGTGCCCGCCCTCGAGAAGGAAGTCGCTGCCCTTCACGACCGCGACGCCGCGGGCCGTCGCCTCGGGGAGGACCTTGTCGACGTCGACATCGTCCGGCAGCTCGATCCACAAGAAGTAGCCGCCGTCGGGCTCGGTAAACCGTACCCCCGGAATGTGTTTGCGAAGCGAACGCGCAAGTGTGGTCGCTCGCTCGCCCAGCGCGGCGCAGACGTTCTTGATCGAGGCGTCGATGTCGCCCGAGATGCAGAACTGGTAAACGATCGCCTCGGTCACCATGACCGGCGAGATGTAGAGGCTCGTTGCGCGCGACGCGATAGTCGCGATGAGCGGCTTCGGGCCAACGAGGTAGCCGACGCGGACGCCCGGGCAGACCGTCTTCGTGAACGAGCTCGCGTGGACGACGACGCCGTTCGTGTCCTGGCTCAGCATGCTCGGCAGGCGCTCGCCGCGGAAGCGGACGTCGGCGTACGGATCGTCTTCGAAGATCGTGAAGCCGTACTCGACCGCGAGGTCCAGCAGCGCCCGGCGTCGAGGGGCGGACAGTGTCACGCCAGCGGGGTTCTGGAAGTTCGGGATGATGTGCGCGAGCGTCGGGCGTACGCCGGACTCCAGCAGCGCGCGCACGTCGTCCACGTTGAGGCCGTCGGCGTCTAGGTTGATCTGGTAGACGTCCGCACCGAGCGCGACCAGATTCGCGAGCGTCCGGTCGTAGGTCGGCTTCTCCACGATGACCGCGTCGCCAGGCTTGACGAAATGCTGGAACACGAACGCGTCCGCCTCGAGCGAGCCGTTGGTCACGATGACGTTGTCCACATCAACGCCATGCTTGTCGGCGATCCACTCGCGCAACGGCGGGTAACCGACCGACGTGCCGTATCCGGTCAGCCCGACCGGGTCGGCATCGAACGCGCGCGTGGCAGCCGCCTTGAGCCCGGCAACGTCAATGATGTCGATAGACGGCGCCCCGCGGGCGAACGAGATCAACTGCTCGGCGGTCATGCCGACCAGCGTACGGGCGCCGCATCTCGGCCACGTCCGGACCGCTGCGATGCCCACGATGCGAGCGCGCTATACCAACGAAGCGCGCGCTGTGCCAACGATGAGCGCGGCCCTGACAAGGCTCGCGTGGCTGCCGGCGTGTGACGAGGTCATCGGTGCTTTGTGCCATGGTCGGTCGGGCACCTTTGCATCGATCAGGTTCGCTCTGATTTTGTCGTACACGTGTGCGATTCTCCGGTTATGAGGGAAGCGGTGGCGGGCCTGTCGGGAGGCGTCGACGCGCTCGCCGCGCGGGGCTCTTGGTCCTTGTCCGACGCACAATTGACCGATGCGATCCGTGGCGTCCAATCGCTCGTGACGCGACTGACCGGCGTGCTGGCCGGCTTGGCGCGGGAAGCCGACGGCCGCGCGCTGCCGACCCGGACCGGCGCCGTCAATACCGTCACTTGGCTGCGCGACCAACTCCGCATCAGCATCGGCGACGCCCGCGCTCTGATCACGATCGGCGCCACCATGGACCAGCGCGGCGCGGTCGCGGATGCGATCTCAAGTGCGGCGATCACGCCGTCGCAAGCCACCGCGATCGCGAGCACAATCGCGGACCTTCCGGCCGATGCCGAGCCGTCGGTGGTCGACAAGGTCGAGGCGATGCTGATCGGTTACGCGTCGGAGTTCGAGCCGGCCATCTTGCGCCGATTGGGGACGCGGGTGCTCCGTCACGTCGCGCCCGATCTCGACGACGAGCGACTGCGTCAGCGACTCGAGCGAGAGGCTCGGCACGCGCGGCAGCGTCGTGGGTTCACGATGTCGAGCGATGGCCTGGGCGGCGTACGCGTCTTCGGGACGCTGGACACCGAGGCGGCTGCGATCATCGGCGCCGCGATCGAGCCGTTGAGTCGTCCGATCCGTGACGACAACGAACCGGACTCGCGGACGCCTGCGGCACGACGAGCGGACGCGCTGGCCGAGGTCTGCCGACTCGCGCTGCGCAGCGACGCGTTGCCGACAAGTGGCGGCCAGCCGGCGCACGTCGTGGTCACGGTCGACTTTGCGGCACTCGCTCGTGACGTCGCGGTCGGCCAACTGGACTCGGGTGCGACGCTGCCGCCGAGCGCGCTGCGGCGTCTCGCCTGCGACGCCGGCATCCTGCCGACCGTGTTGAACAGCGTCGGTGTGCCGATCGACCTCGGCCGCGCTCGGCGCCTCTTCAGCGGGGCCGCCCGACAGGCAGTGCTCATCCGTGACGGCGGATGCGCGTTCCCCGGCTGCGATCGGCCGCAGCGCTGGTGCGACGTCCACCACATCAACCCGTGGTCGGAGGGTGGCTCAACCGATCTGGACAACGGCGTCGCCCTCTGTGGCTTCCACCATCGCCTCGTGCATCACGGCGACTGGACGATCCAGGTTGGGCCGGACCGGCGACCCGAGTTCGTCCCGCCGGCCTACATCGACGCGTCGCGACGGCCGCGACGCAATCCGTACCACTTGCGGACATAGGTCAGCCTGCTTCGCCTATTGCAGGTCGGCGCACGATGCCGTCGCAGGAATCTCGGCGCAGAAGCGCACAACTACGCAGACGCGCGGGTCGCAAGTCGCTGGTCGGACCAGACGCGGATGATGTCGCGTACCGAGATCACCCCGAGTACGTCGTCGGCCTCCATGACCACGAGGTGCCGGAAGCCACCGCGGATCATTGCGGCCGCCGCGTCCTCGAGTGTCCAGTCCGGTCCCGCGTAGACCACGTCCCACGTCAGGTGATTGGCGGCGTGCTCGACATCCGGATCAAGGCCGCGCCCGATTGCGTAGAGAACGTCCCGTTCAGTCATGATCCCGACGCCGGCTGACTCCGGGTCGTGCACCACGGCGGAACCCATCCGACGCGCGGTCATCAGCTGGGCCACCTGCCGGATCGTGTGCTCCGGACCAACGGTCAGCACGGGCTTGGTCATCGCATCGCGTACACGCATCTGCCATCACCCCTCGTACACCGACGAACGAGTACGAATATGGTCGCCCAGCTAGCCGGTACATCTCAAGACCGCGTGCCGACATGCATCCAGTCTGTCCGGTTTTGCGACATCTCACAGGCCGATTACAGGTCGTTCGGCGCCGATGCCAAGATCCCCGACAGTGATCGAAGATTCTCGACGAACCGCAGGCGTTCCGCGGCGGGCACGACCCGGAACGGCGCCGCGGCGAGCCGATCGGTATGTGCCTCGATCGCATCGCGCCGCGCACCGCCAGCATCGCGCCGCGCATCACCAGCGCCGCGACCCGTGTCACCAGCGCCGCGACCCGCACCACCAGCACCGCGACCCGCGCCACCAGCATCGTGACGCAGCGCGACCAGCTCCTGCAGCGCGACCATCTCGGCCGCGGTCAATCCGGCCGTACGCCATGCCGTGGCGTGCGCGTCCGAGCGGTGGTATCGAAGGGCGCTCAGCCGATTGAGCAACAGCACGGTGTCTGGTGTGCCGACCGGCTCGTACGTCGGCGTCATGGCCGCGAAGCTCCCCTCCGCCATGACGGGTGCTCGGGCAGCGGCGTCGACAATCTCCGCGGTACGCATCGCGAGCCGGGACACTGTCGCTTCGTGGCCGTTCCACAGCACGCCGAGGGCGTCGGCTTGCGACGCGTACAAGTCGTCGAGGAACGCGTGACCGCGCGCCGTCGCGCGGACCGTCCCATCCGCGTCGCGGGTGATCCATCCATCGCGAACCGCCGTTGCGAGGTCATCCGAACTCGTGGCTGGATCGCGATACCGCATGGTCTCGGCCAGACATCGCGGCGTCACTGCGCCAGTTGGCGATGCCAGTGACGTCCGGAACTCGATCAGCACGCCGAACCCAGTGCCGTGACGCTGCCGCAGGCGTGGGCCGCCACGCCGACCGGCGGCGGCCATGGCCGCGCGGAACGTGCCGTCGATCTCGGCGCCGGCCTGCGCCGTGAACGCCAACAGGCCAGCGTCTGCGTCCGTGTCGCTATCGCCATCCGGGACCGGCCGCCCCGCGGCGCGTTCCGCCTGCTGGGGTTCGCCGCTAGTCACCGCGACCGGCCGTCAGGCACCGGGCGATCGGAGGCTCGCCTTCGTCGCAGCGACCACGCTCGCGATCAGGAACAACGCGTTGACCACTGTAAATGCAACCATGACCCAGACAAGGTATCGCGGGATGAACGCGATGCCGAGCGCCATGACGGTGATCATCGCGCCGTAGTCGCGCGACAGCTTCAGCACGCGTACCGGCACCGACCTCGACGGGACAAGGCTCTGCGCCTGTTCGCCGCTGGACAGCACGGATGTCACCAAGTTGATCATCCAGCAGCCCGCGAACGTGGCGACAAACCACGCCGGGGTACGCGGCTGGTATCGCACCGCGACCGCGGACACCGCCGAAACCAACGCGATCTGTACGGCGACGTCGCACAGGACGTCGAGTCGTGCACCGACCGCGCTGGTACGCCGCGCCACCCGCGCCAGTTGGCCGTCGGCGCAGTCGAACTCGTAGGCGACGTGCCACACGACGAGGGCGCCGAGTCCTACCGCGACGGCCGGCACGGTGCCGGAGTGCATCAGTCCAGCCAGCGCGATGACCGCGATCGACGTGCCGACCCCGACGAGCAGGTTGATGACCGTGAGCACGGACGGCGCGAGGCCCAACCGATAGCCGGCGAGCGCGATCCGGGCACCGATCGGCTGATCGATGGCCTCGGACAGCAGGCCACCGCCACGGTTCGTGGCCAGGAAGTCGGCCGCGGTCGGCGTGGTCTGGGCGGTCAACGGGTCGCGCTCCTTGGGTCGCCTGCAGTGGTCGAGCGTGCATACGCGGGTGCGACAAGAGGTTACGGTGTCCGGTGCGATTGTGTTAACGCCAGGTTGACGTGTCCGGTCAAACCTAGACGAGCGGCCGACTCAGCGACGGGTCGACGCGAGTTCGTCGTAGACGCCGAGCAGCGTCGCCAGCACCACGGTCGGCGAGAACATCGCGAGGTAGCGCGCTCGGGCGGCGGCGGTTCGTGCCGGCGCGTCAGCGAGCGCGGTGGGCAAGGCCGCGGCGAGGGCGTCGGCGGTCGGCGGCACGAGCCAGCCCGCGGAATCGCCGGTACGGTCGCCAACCAGGTACGGGATGCCGCCCACCGCGGTGCCGAGCACCGGCCGGCCGTTGGCCAGCGACTCGATGATCACGGTCGGTAGGACGTCATCCCACGTGGACGGCACGACCACGAGTGCCGCCGACCGGATCGCCGCCTGAGCGCCGGCATTGTCCGTACCCCCCAGGTATTCGACGTCGGGCCGGGACGCGGCCGCGGCGCGCGCCATGTCGCGCAGCGGGCCGTCACCGACGATCCGCAGCCGGCCGACTGAACCCTCCGGATGTCGCTGCCACGCCTCGAGCAACAGGTCGAGGCCCTTTTCGGCACTCAGCCGACCGAGGAACAGCGCGCCGGAGCCAGTGCCGGCGGCGGGCGGCTCGCCGGGATCCGTCACCGCGTTCGGCTTGACCGTGATTCGATCGTCCGGAACGCCGAAGTCGCGCAGGAATTCCGCGATCCGACCGGTCAGCGCGATGAACCGGTCAACCGACTGCCACGTCCCGCGATGAACCGCAAGCGAGGTGGCCATCACCACGCTCTGCGCCCGCGAGCCGCGATAGCACGAATACCGGACGGCTGGCGTCGCGATGCGCCGGCCAACGCAGTCGTGGCAGACATGGCCGTCGCGGAGGAACGTCGCAGCAACGCATACGTGGCGATAGTTGTGGATGGTCTGCACAACCGGTACGCCCGCGTCGTGCGCGGTCCGAACCACCCACGGCGACAGCAACGGGTACGGATTGTGCAGGTGGAACACGTCCGGGCGCTCGCTCGAGAGCAGCTCGCGCAGCTCCCGCTGCACGCTCGGTGCCCAGATCGGCATCATCGGCAGCGCCGCCCGGCCGGCCGGCGACATGTGCTCAATCTCGTCCGAGCTGCGCAGGAACGGCACGACCGTGACGCCGGCGGCGGACAGCTGGGCGATCTCCGCGTCCACGATCACGTTCTCGCCGGACGGTTGGGCCGACGAGTAGCGGTTATGTGCGATGACCACCTTCATGCCGCAACCACCCTACGGGAGCGCTGGGGCACACTTGACGGATGTCGCGCCGGTTCGGTCGGCGCTTCGCGCGAAGCGATGAAGGGTCGGTGACGCATGCCTGAGCTGCCGGAGGTGGAGGCGCTCGCCGCGTATCTGCGCGACCGCGCGACCGGGCATCGCGTCGATCGCGTGGACGTCGCCGCGATCAGCGTGCTCAAGACCTTCGATCCGCCGCTGCATGCCGCGCACGGTCGCACCATCACCGGTGCCACTCGGCACGGCAAGTTCCTCGACGTCGAGCTGGACGACGGCGAGCTTCATCTCGTCACGCACCTCGCGCGCGCCGGCTGGCTGCAATATCGAGACGCGCTAGCCGCCGCACCGCTGCGCCCGGGCAAGGGTCCTATCGCGCTGCGTGTGCGGCTCGACGACGGCTCCGGCTTCGATCTCACCGAGGCGGGTACGCAGAAGTCGCTCGCCGTGTATCTGGTGACGAATCCGAAGGTAGTGCCAGGGATCGCGAGGCTCGGACCGGATGCCCTCGCGGTGTCGCGGGACGAGTTCGCCGCCGCCCTCAAGTCTCGGCGCGGCCAACTCAAGAGCGTGATCAAGGAGCAAGAAGTGCTCGCCGGCATCGGCAACGCATACTCGGACGAGATCTTGCATACCGCGAAAATCTCGCCGTTCGCCATCACCGACCGCCTTTCGGACGAGGCAGTCGACCGGCTATACGCAGCGACCCGGGACGTGCTCAGCGCGGCGGTGAAACGATCGGTCGGGCAGCGCGCCGCCGAGCTGAAAGGCGAGAAGCGCGCCGGCTTGAACGTGCACGCCCGCACCGGTCTGCCGTGCCCGGTGTGCGGTGACACGATCCGTGAGGTCTCCTACGCAGACTCGAGCTTTCAGTACTGCCCAGGTTGCCAGACAGGCGGCAAGCCGCTCGCGGACCGCCGCTTGTCCCGGCTGATCCGCTGAGTCGACCGTCCCTACATCGTGTCGGAGGCAATTTCGCCGACGGCGACGCGCCGATCACGGACTGCTGACAACCGCCGGCGACCGCGTGGATTACCTGTCGCCCGGGCGTATATGCGCTGGTGCTCACGTCTCGACACGTTGCGATCGGGCTACTAGTGTCGGGCGGTCGACATCGTCGCAACCGCGTGACGTGGCACACTGAATGCACCGTGAGTGACTGGGCGCCAGGTGTGGGTAAGTCAGCGCGCGCCGATGTCGGTGTGCACGGACCACCACTTGAGGGACCGATCGGCGACGGCACTGCCGGTCGGTACGGCCCCGTACCCCCGCCGCCGGCCGGCGACGTCGCGGATCTTGGGCCGGCACGCTGGGCCCAGGAGGACATGAAGATGGCGACATCGGGGCTGCGGTCGCCATCGGCGCCATCGTCAGATTCCCCGACTGTCGCCCCATCCGGTGAAGACGCCTCGCCAGCAGCTCCCGAGTCTTCCGATGTCGCGGCACCTTCCAATGTCGCCGCACCTTCCATTGGCTCGGCATCGTCCAACGGCGCGGCACCGGGCGCGTCCGGCACCATGACCGATCCGATGGTCCGTGGCCGCGGACCGCAGAACCGGGGGCCGCAGAATTCCGTGGCTCGTGGGTCGGCTCGCGTGACGCCGTCGGGTTGGCGGTCCAGCAACGGCGTCCCCGACGACCCACACGAGCCCGAGCCGCCGAGCGGAGTGACGCGCAACTCGACGTGGTTTCGCCGTCGGCGGTTGTCGAGGTGGTACCGGCCGTACGCGATGGTCCTGGTGGTCACCGACTTCGTCGCGGCGGCGCTCGCGAGCCTGACCGCCACGTCGCAACTCAGCAAGGCGACCAGCGGCTTCCGGGACGCTCCCGGCCGGTTCCAGCTGATCGCCTACGTGTTGCTGCCGATGGCCTGGGTGATCGCGTTGTGGGCGCACGGCGCGTACGACCGTCGCTATCTCGGCCTCGGGACGGACGAGTTCAAGCGCGTCGTCCGGGCGTCGATCACGATGGCGGCGACGGTCTCGTTCCTGGCGTTCGCGTTCGTCCTGCAGCTGTCCCGGTTGTCGGTCGCCGTCGCCCTCGTTGGCGCCGCCTGCTACGTCGCGATTCTGCGCTTCACCGCTCGTCGGGCGCTGCATCTGTTCCGCGGCAAGGGTCGCGCGAGCCATCGCCTGCTGCTGATTGGCACGCTGTCCGAGGCGCTCGAGGTGCACACCGCGGTGACGCGGACGCGACAGGCCGGCATGGTGCCAGTCGGCATCCTCGTGACGGACGGTCGCGCCTCGCAGCCGCGCCGCGCTGTCCCGGTGCCGGTGCACGTCAATCGCGACCTCGTTGCGCTGGTCAACGAGATCGGCGCGGACACCGTCGCGGTCTGCGGCTCGGCCTCTGGCGACCGGGCTGATCTGCGGCGCCTCGCGTGGCAACTCGAAGGCACCGGCGTCGAGTTGGTCGTCGCGCCCCAGTTGACCGACATCGCCGGACCGCGCGTGCACATCCGGCCGGTCGAGGGACTCCCGCTGCTCTACGTCGAGGAGCCGAAGCTCGCCGGCCTGTCGTGGCTTGTCAAGAACACCCTGGACCGGCTCGTCGCGGCGATCGGTCTGCTTCTCCTGCTGCCGATGTTCGTGGTGATCGCGATCGGCATCAAGATGTCCGACCACGGTCCGATCTTCTTCCGGCAGCGGCGCACCGGCCGGGAGGGCAAGATCTTCTCGGTGTGGAAGTTCCGCACCATGTACGTCGACGCCGAGGAGCGCCGGGCCACGTTGGTGGAGCAGAACGAGGGCGACGGCATGCTCTTCAAGATCCGCAAGGATCCGCGAGTGTTCCGCGTCGGCCGGTGGCTGCGTGCGAGTTCGCTCGACGAGCTGCCGCAGCTCATCAACGTGCTGCGCGGCGACATGTCGTTGGTCGGACCGCGTCCGTTGCCGGCCGAGGACGGGGACTTCCTCGGTGACGTACGCCGTCGACTACTGGTCCGCCCCGGCATGACCGGACTGTGGCAGGTGTCGGGACGGTCAGAGCTGTCCTGGGACGACGCGGTGCGCCTCGACCTCTACTACGTGGACAACTGGTCGCTCGCGTTCGACTTGACCATCCTGTGGCGTACGGTCGGGGTCGTGCTGCGTAGCAAGGGCGCGTACTGAGTAGCCGCCGGCGGCTCGGGAACGCATGACGATCCACCACTCGGATCCGTTCGCGACCCCCGATGAGGAGCGGTCGCCGGTGCGCCGATTCCGCGGTCGGTTGCCGTCGCCGGTGACGGTGTGGACCGCCGGTCGCCTGCCAATCGGGACCGCCGATGGAAGCGCACCCGGTCCGGTCGGTCTCACCGTGTCGTCGCTGTTGGTCGCCGACGGGGATCCTGGACGCGTCATCGGGCTGATCGGTGACGAATCCGAGCTGTGGACCGCGATCCAGGACACTGGGCGCTTCGTCGTGATCCAGCTCGGCGCGGCCGACCGCCAAATCGCAGATCGGTTCGCCGGGCTGCTGCCGGCGCCGGGCGGTCCTTTCCGCAGCGGGACGTGGACGCAGTCCGACTATGGTCCGGTGCCGGGTGATCCAGCCACGGTGCCGGGCGACGCAGCCACGGTGCCGGGCCGCGAGTCCCGTACGTGGGCGGGGTGCCGGCTGGACTCCGCGCACCCGTACGGGTGGGGCCTGCTCGTCGAGGCGAGCATCGAAATGATCAATTTTGGACCGGCGTACGACACGCTCGTCCACCTCGGCGGCCGTTACCGCAACGTCGCGACGCCCTGACCGCGCAACTGCGACCGAATCGTGACACACGCCACGTCCCGCGCCTGGTTCGGCTGGTCAACTGACCGTGCCGAGGGTGTTGCCGGGTCCGGTGCCGCGTCGCTGACCGGGCAAGGTGTGCATCCATCCGTACCCTGGTGGCATGTCTTCTGGCTGGTCGGGACGCGCGTCGGTGCCCGGTGAGGACCCGGCGTCGTCGTCGGACGCCCCCCGCGGCGGCCTATACGGGCGACCCGTCGACCCGTATAGCGGCAACCCAGCGGACCCGTACGGCGGTGGTCGCGCCGACTATCCCGGCGGGCCGATCCGGCCGGAATGGGTGGATTCGGGATCGCCGGGCGGCCAGGTCGCACCCGGCGGTGCTGGCGCCGGTGGCAGCGGAGCCTACGGCCAAGCTGGTTACGGAGGGGCCGGCGGCAACGGCGGCGCCCCGCCCGGTCGTGTCCGGCGCCGCCGGCCGCGGTGGGGTCGCATCGCGCTGGTCCTCGGCGTAGTCGTCGCCCTCGTCGCCGGCGGGCTCGTCCTGAGTGGCTACCTCTACGTGCAGCACGCCAACGCGAAGTTCCAGCACATCGACGCGTTTTCCACCATCCCCGGCCCGCGGCCGGCGAAGGTGAACGACGGGTCGGAGAACATCCTGCTGCTCGGCAGCGACTCCCGGAACGCGGCGCGCACCGCGGATCTCAGCGGCTGGCGCACCGACACGATCATCCTGATGCACGTCACCGGTGACCATAAGCACGCATATCTCATCTCGATTCCGCGAGACTCGTGGGTGCACATTCCCAAGAGCATGTCGCAGCCCAACCGCGGCAACACCAACGCGAAGATCAACGCCGCGTTCTCGTGGGGCGGGGTGCCGCTGACGGTCGAGACCATCGAGCAGTTCACGAACGTCTACATCGACCACGTCGTACTGATCAACTTCGCCGGGTTCAAGGAAGTGACCGACGCGCTCGGTGGCGTCGACATGTACGTGGAGAAGACGATCAAGTCGATCCACTCGCCGTACCGCACGTACACGAAGGGCACGCACCACTTCACCGGCTCCGAGGCGCTCGACTACGTACGCCAGCGCTACCAGTACACCGACGGTGACCTGACGCGGGTGAAGCACCAGCAGGACTTCCTCAAGGCGATCATGGACAAGGCGACCAGTACCGGGACGCTCGCCAACCTTGGGAAGATGAACTCGTTCCTGGACGCGTTGTCCAAGGCCGTACTGGTGGACAAGGGCTTCGACCTCGGTTCGATGGCGTGGCAGCTGCACAGCCTGCGCAGCTCGGACATGACGTTCCTGACATCGCCGACGAGCGGCTTCGCGACCGAGGCAGACGGCGAGAGCGCGGTTGTCGTAGACAAGGCGAAGGCCGCTGCTCTCTACGCGGCCGTGCGCAACGACACGGTCGGCTCATGGGTGAAGGACAACAAGGCCGCCTAGCCAGACACCGGTGCGTTCAGTGCCTGACGGCACGCAGCACAACGAACACGGTCCGTGTTTGGTAGTCACGCGCGAGGGTTGATCGGTCGACCGATCGAATCGGGTACGTCCGGGAATGTCAGATAAGCGACGGTCGCCACGCGACGCAGAGTTACGTACAGTGGCTGACCGGGATGCCGCTGATGGGATTTGGTGGGATTCGCCGGCACCGCAGCCGGCCGCACAACCCGTGACCTGGCTGCGGTGCGCTGTGTCCATGCTGAGGTGCACCGCGCGTGATCACGCGATCTCGTGCACGCATCCCGTACGCTTCGGGCCGATACGCACCTACGTAGCGCGTGGTGTCGGCATCGTCGCTGGCACGTCGCGTGTTGCGAGGTGCCGACGCTTATGTCCGGCCGGCGAATCCACGCCTTGACCCACTGCTCGGTCAAGCGAGGCAGCACCGACAGGAGTGTGTGTGACGACCTACGGATCGCCGCGACCGGCAGGCCCGCGACGGACGCCCAGTGGCGGACGAGACGGGTACGGGTCGGCCGGTTCCATGCACCCGTCCGCTCCCTACGCCGGTGCGCCGCACGACCCGTACGGCCCCAACGTGTACGGCGGCGGCCACGTCTACGGCAACGGCCCCGGCAACGGCTCGGGTGGCCGTGGCACCGGCGGACTGGATCGCGGTAACCAGCGTCGCGGCAACCAGCGCGGCGGCAAGTCTGGCGGCGGGTCCGGCAATGTGCGCAGGAAGCGGCGCAGCCCGTGGTGGGCGAAGGTCTCGCTGGTGCTCGGGATTGTCGTGATGCTCGCCGGTGTTGGCGGCATGGCGGTCACGAAGTTCATCACCGGCAGCGTGAACAGCGCGATCAATCAGGTGTCGCTGCTGGCGCCGGCGGGCAGTCAGGCCAAGTCGATCGACGGCGCGATCAACCTGCTGATGATCGGTCTCGATACGCGCGACAACAACCCGGGCATGGGTTCGCGCTCCGACTCGATCATCATCGGTCACATCCCGGCCAGCCACGACCAGGTCGACCTGATCTCGATTCCGCGCGACACGTACGTGCCGATCCCGGCGTACAAGCCGTCGAGGTTCCTCGGTCAGCACGACAAGATCAACTCGGCGTTCCAGTTCGGCAGCATGAACGGCCAGGGCACCGCGGGCGGCGTACAGCTACTGCAGAAGACCATCGAGCAGAACTGGCACATCACCTTCCAGGGCGCGCTGGTGGTGAACTTCGACGGCTTCGGCGACATCGTCAAGAAGCTCGGCGGCGTGAAGATGTACGTCGACGAGCGCACGATGTCGCTGCATCACGGGTACGTCACCGGGCACCCGAACGAGCACACCGCGCCGTGGGTGATCAACTCGGACGGTACGCCCAACCATCGCATCCCCGGCACCACGCCGGTCATCTACACGGTGGGCTGGCACACGTTCAACGCGTACGACGCGCTCGATTACGTCCGGTGTCGCGACTTCCTGCCTAACGCCGACTACGACCGGCAGCGTCACCAGCAGCAGTTCATCAAGGCATTGCTGCAGGAGGCCTACGACAAGGGCATCTCTAACCCGCTGAAGATCAGCTCGTTCCTCACGTCGCTCGGCAAGGCGTTCCAGTTCGACGGCGGCGGCCACAACGCGAGCGACTGGATCTTCACGCTCAAGGGCATCAGCCCGGGTGCGATCCGCACCATCAAGATCAACGGCGGTACGTTCAACACCGTGATGGTCGGCAAGCAGAGCACCCAGCAAATGTCGGCGCTCAGCCTGCAGCTGCTCGACGACGTACGCACCGACCAGGTGGACAATTTCCTCGCGCTGCATCCGGACTGGGTCACGCAGAGCTGAGTCGCCGTCGGCGCGGATCGCCGTCGGCGCGGATCGCCAACGGCACGGATCGTGAGCGGCACGGATCGTGAGCGACGCGGCACGACGTGCGAACCGTGCGACGTGCGCGCGGTCGCCGTACGGTGCAAGTGCGCTTGTCAACGATCCTGGGGGTTCGAGTGACCGATCAGCCGCACCCACCGGCGGGCGGGCCGTCCGCACGCGGCCACGTATATGGCCAGCGGTCGCGCCGGCGTGCGGAGCCGCCGATCGGTGCGACGTCGGGTCCAGTGGACGGTGCGGCCGCCGTCGCGCCGGTGAAGACCAGGCCTGGCGGTGTGCCGCGACAGCGCTCGTTGCGTCGGCGGCGGCGGAGTCCGATCTGGACGAAGCTTGCTGTCGCGTTCGGCGCGCTGCTGATGGTTGGCGGCGGCACCGGCGTCATTGCCGTGCTCTTCCTCGTCAACTCGGTCAACGCGTCGGTTCGAACGGTCGACCTGCTCGGCGGCTCGGGCGCCGGACGCAACATCGACGGCGCGATCAACATGTTGATGGTCGGTCTGGACACGCGCGCCAAGAACCCGGGACTCGGGTCGCGGTCCGACTCGATCATCATCGCGCACGTGCCGGCGACGCACGATCGGGTGTTCCTGATCTCGATCCCGCGCGACACCAGCGCCCAGATCCCGGCGTTCCCGGCCACCAAGTTCGGTGGCGGCTCATTCAAAATCAACGCGGCGTTCTTCTACGGCAGCCAGAACGGTGGCGGCAACTCGGGCGGCATGCAACTGCTCGCGATGACCCTCAAGAACCTCACCGGGCTGTCGTTCGACAGCGGGCTGATCGTGAACTTCGACGGCTTCAGCGACATCGTGACAAAGCTCGGCGGCGTGGACATGTATGTCGACGAGCGCACTCAGTCGCTGCACCACGGCTATATCACTGGGCATCCGAACGAGCACGCGGCACCGTGGGTGATCAATCCGGACGGTACGCCGAACCATCGCGTCCCCGGCACGACGCCGGTCATCTACACCGTCGGCCAACACCATTTCAACGCGTACGACGCGCTCGACTACGTACGCTGCCGCGACTTCCTCAAGTACACCGACTACGACCGGCAGCGCCACCAGCAACAGTTCATCAAGGCACTGCTCGTGCAGGCATATCAGAAGGGCATCTCCGATCCGTTGCGGATCAGCTCGTTCCTCGGCTCGCTCGGCAAGGCGTTCACGTTCGATCCGGGACAGGCCGCCTCGGGACGGGTACGCACGCTGTCCGACTGGGTCTTCACGTTGAAGGGCATCAACCCGGGCTCCATGGTGGCCATCAAGACGAACGGCGGAGTGTTCGTGCCATATACCGGGCCGGCGCCGGATGACCGCCAAGCCTTGTCGGACGACAGCCTGACGTTGCTGCACGACGTCGGCGCCGACCGCGTCGATGACTTCCTGGCCACACACCCCAGCTGGATCGCGCAGAGCTGACCCCGGCTCAGACCGCGCAGGCTCCAGACCGCCGGGTCCGGCTCTGCCGTCGACTCGGCCGCCGCTCCGGGTGAGGCTGAGAAATGCCTGCGTACGGGCATTTCGGCGATTGCCGCTAACCCCCGCGACCCCGGGCAGACCCCCATAAACTGGGGCCGATCATCAAGTTGGCCGATCATGCGGCGGGTACCCGTCCGGGAGGTGTGTCACGTCTACCGTCCGGAAACGGGCCCCGCTGTGGGCGAAGCTGCTCGTTGTGATCGGCGCCGTGATCATGCTCGTACCGCTCGGGCTGATGGGCGCCGAACGCGTGCTCACCGCGCGCTACACCGGCGCCGTGCACCAGGGCGACCTGCTTGCGCCGAATGCCCGAAGTGGTGCGGGTGGCACTCAGTTGACGTCGTTGCATGGACCACTCAACTACTTGCTGATCGGCTCGGACGCCCGCCAGAAGAACCCCGGCATGGGCGCGCGGTCGGACACGATCATCATCGTGCACATTCCGGCGACGCTCGATCGGGCGTACATGATCTCTATCCCGCGCGACCTGCGGGTCAGCATCCCGCCCGATCCGAGCCGGAACTTCTACGGGCGCTTGGACAAGATCAATTCATCGTTCCAGTACGGCGGCGGCGGCAACGGCGGCATCCAGTTGCTGTCGACCACGCTGTCCCAGCTGACCGGCGTTCACTTCGACGGTGCAGCGGTGATCAACTTCAGCGGCTTCGACCAGGTCGTCAAGGACCTCGGCGGCGTGCACATGTGCATCGACGAGCAGGTCAGGTCGATTCACACCGGCCGCCTCTACACCGTTGGCTGCCGGGATCTGACCGCCAGCGAGACGCTGGACTATCTGCGCCAGCGCGAGACGCTGCCGGGCGGCGACTTCGACCGCCAGCGCCACCAGCAGCAGTTCCTCAAGGCGATCTTCACGAAGTCGTTCGCCAACGGGCTCGCGCAGAACCCGATCAAGCTGGACCAGATCATCCGCGCCGTGGGTTCGTCGATGACCATCGACACCAACGGCGTTGCGCTCGACCAGCTCGTGTTCACTCTTCGCAACGTACGTCCGTCGAGCCTGGTCGGTATTCGCCTGCCCGCCACGACTCAGACGATCGCCGGTGTGAGCTACGTGATCGCCAACGACCAGGCGCAGTCGCTCTACGACGCCATCTACGACGACACCGTCGGCACCTGGGCGCTGAACAATCCGACGTGGGTCAACTCGATTTAGCCAACCGGCGGGGACCTAGACTTGGCATCGTGAGTGTGGCGAGCATCGGCGCGGCGGACGTGCCGGAGGGTGCGTACGTGCTGGACGTACGCGAACCGGAGGAGTGGGACGCCGGCCACACGCCGGGCGCACACCACGTACCGATGTCGACGATCCCGGCGCGGTTGGCCGACATTCCGACCGATGAGCCGGTCGTCGTGCTGTGCCGGCACGGCCACCGCTCCGCGCAGGTCGTCAACTTCCTCAGCGCGCGCGGGCTGGACAATACGGTCAATCTCGACGGCGGGATCGTGGAATGGGTGGCGGCCGGCCGGCCGATCGTGACCGACGACGGACGTGACCCGTACGTCGCCTGACCACGGGCCGGTCGCCGGTGGCGCCAAGCCGCTCGTGGTCGCGCACCGTGGTTCGTCGTTTGCGTTACCGGAACACACCATCGGCGCGTATCTCCGCGCCATCAACGAGGGCGCGGACGGTCTCGAGTGCGACGTGCGCCTGACTCGCGACGGACACCTGGTCTGTATTCACGACGGGCGGCTGAACCGCGTCAGCGACGGTACGGGTCGGGTAAGCACCCATGTCCTTGCCCAGCTTGACGAGTTGGACCTCGGGTCGTGGCATCCGCACCCCGATGGCGATGCTGCGGCCGGCGTGCGTACCCGCGTTCTGACGTTGAACCGGCTTCTCGACGCGGCCGTCAGCGCCGGTCGACCGCTGCGCCTGTTCATCGAGACCAAGCACCCGACGCGATACGGCGCCGAGGTCGAGGATCGGCTCGTCGCGATGCTCCAGCACTACGGCCTCGACAAGCCCGGCGACGGTAGCGGTGTCGAGGTGACCGTGATGTCGTTCTCGCACCTCGCGGTGCGGCGCATGCATGCGCGTGCACCGTTGCTTGACAACGTCCTGCTCACCGAGTTCTTGCGGCCCGACCTGCGCGACGGTCGGCTGCCCGCGGGTGCCAACATCGCCGGGCCAGCGGTGCGCGTGGTGCGAGCCAACCCAGCCGCGGTGCACGCCTGGCACCGGCGCGGCCGACGCGTCTACGTCTGGACCGTGAACGAGCCAGATGACATCGACCTGATGCTCGAGCTTGGCGTGGACGCGATCATCAGCGACCGGCCTCGGCGAGTCCTGGACCACATCGGGCGCTGACGCCTTGCCTGGGTCGCTACGGAATTGGTTGCGGCTTAGGGCCGGGGGCAACCCGACTCCACTTGACGAGGGGCAGAGCGTTTTAGGTCTGCGTGAAGTCGGGCTGCCCCCGGCCCGTGCGGCGTGCGGGTTCGCCGAACGTGAGGGGTTTAGAGCTTTCGACGTGTACGTGATACCGACAGAGCCGCCGCGACCCGGGGCAACGCGGCGCCACCCGTCACGGCAGCGGTTCCCGTATCACGGCCACCCCGAAAGCTCTAACCCCCAGCGCTCGACATTTGCGTTCGCTCGACTGGGCCTGGGGCAGCCCAACCCCACGCAGACCTAGATGCTTTGCCCCGTCAAGTGTGGTTGGGCTGCCCCAGGCCCTGGGTTGGGCTCCAGAGGACCGAGCATCAGCAGGTGACGCACGCGCCGACAGCGGGCACACTCGCTGCATGGGCGATGCCTTTGACGCCGAGCGCTTCTTC
>DATFRR010000262.1:0-43536 GCA_035263025.1 Micromonosporaceae bacterium | reverse complement strand
TCGGGCACCCGACGATGATAGGCGGTTCTCATGCGACGCCGTACCGGACGCTCGGTGGGCCGACCACGGGACCGCAGATGATCGGGTGCTGGTCCGGCGAACGGCGGGAACCGGCCGGTCCGGCGGCGCGTCTCATCGATATGACAGCCTGCCCGGGCATCCCGCGCCCCCACGCCACATCGCGCGCTCGCGCGACGGCGATCGCACTTGTCGGGCTCGCCGCGACCGTGTTCGCCTCGACGCTTCTCGGCGCGTGCGCCACAACCTCGAACAGCACCGCGGCCGACGGCACGGCACCGCCGATCGTCACGTCGACGCCGCCGAGCTCCACGTCGCCACCCCCGGCGCAACAACCGACGACGCAGCCCCCGAAGGGCGGCTCCGGCTCGTCGACGTGCCCGGCGACCCTGGTCGTGTCGTTCGCCGACAACTCCCGGACGCTCTGCGTCAGCAAGGGTGGCACGGTGACGATCACTGCGCCGGCCAACCAGGCGAGCGGCTGGACGCCCTTCGAGGTGTCCGGCACGTCGCTCGCGCCGGTGTCACACACCCCGGCACAGACCGGCGGCGACACGGTCCTCGCGGCGTATTCAGCGGTGGCGTCGGGTTCGTCGCAGATCGCCGCGTCCCACCGCAACTGCCCAACACCCGCGGGCGGCGTCGGCTGCAACTCGATCCTGCTGTGGCAGGTCACGATCATCGTGAAGTAGCCGCTCGGGTAGGGCTGCGCCGGGCAACCTATCGCGTTCCCGGACGGTCGGTGTGTACGGTGCCGACTGTCGACGTGGGAGGCTCGGGTGCTCGGTTACCTACGGATGGCGCCGTGGCGCCGCGGGCCATGGCTGCTCGTACGGCGACCAGGCGTGTTCCTTGCGCTCGTCGCGGCGAGCTTCGTCGCGGCGCTGCCGGCCGCCGCGGCTGGGCCGTTTGTGTCCGCGTCACGGCACGCGACGCTTCGTGACGAGATCGCGCAGTCCTGCCCGTCGTTCGTCGGTGACTGGGTCACCACGATCGCCATAGTGCGACCGAACGCCGATTTCTTCGGCTCCGGTGACGCCTACCGCGGGGCGGTCGCCGACTACGACAAGTCGGTGAAGGCCGCCGCGGCCGGACAAGCGGCGGCCGCCAAGGTGGCGACCGGCCTCTCACCGATGGTGAAGACGGAGGTCGTCCAGGCCAACCTGGCCAATAACACCGGGGTGACGGTGACGGATCGGCCGGGTTTCCAGCACAACGTGACCGTGCTGTCCGGACCGACTGGAAGCGGCCTGTGGATCCCGGCCAGCTATGCACAGGACGCCCACCTGACGGTCGGATCAAAGATCAAGTTCGGGGACCAGGCGAGTGGCAGTGCCCGCTCACTTCCGGTCGCCGCCATTTACCGCGACTTAAGGTCCGAACCGCGCCGCCCGTTCTGGTGTGCACTCACGAAATACTGGAACGCGCAGAGCGGTTTCGAAAGCGCCGCTCCACCGCCGCTGATCCTGGCCGACAGCGCGACATTCGCCCAGACCGTCTTCGCCTCGGCCCAGGCGGTCGATCTGCCACCGATCGACTTCAACTTCGTCTCGACGTACTCCCAATATCTTGAATGGGACATTCCGACCGCGCAGCCCACGATCACGCAGGCGAAGCAGCTCGTCACATCGATCAACCGAGTCAACGCGGCACTTGGCGTCACAAGTACGCAACCGAACCCGACCGCGACATACGAGCCGTATTACACATCCGACTTGAGCGACTTCCTGCCGCGCGCCGATCTCGCGGCAAACGTGATGCGACCGGCCATCGCGCCGATCACCGGCGCCGGCATCGGCGTCGGATTGGGCGTGGTCGCGGCGGCCGGCGTGTTCTGGGTGCTGCGTCGGCGCCAGGAACTGACCGTGCTGTCCGCGCACGGCATGAGCGCGCGGTCGCTCGGCGTCAAGGCCGCCATCGAAGCCGGCCCCGCGCTGATCCTCGGCGCCGTGGCCGGCTGGGCAACGTCGTTGTGGCTGGTACGAGTGGCCGGACCGTCCCGGATCATCGCCTCCATCGCGATTCGCGAGTCGATCGAGGCGGTGGTGGCGACGTTGGTCGGTGCGATCCTGGTCGTCGGCTTCGTGGCGGCGTGGCGCGCCCGGTCGCTAGCCGACGAACGAACCAGACGCCGCCTGCCGCGCATCGGGCGCCTGCCGTGGGAGTTGGCCCTGGTGGTGGCCGCCCCGTTCGTCTGGCGGTCCTACGGATCCTCGGTCGTCACGAACGGCAACGCGAACGGTCAGACCGCCGGGCTCGTGGTGCACGTACCCGAACGGCTGCTCGTCGTACCGATCCTGGCGATCGTCGGGCTGTTCATCTTCGCTGGCCGGCTGTGGGCAGTCGCGCTGCGCCGCCGGCGTACCGGCTCGGGCCGTACCATGCCCCGATTCCTCGCCGGGCGACGCGTCGTACGCGAGGCAGCGGTCGCCGTCGTACTCTCGATCGCGGCGGCATTGCCGGTCTCCCTTGCGGTGTACGGCGCGGCGATCACGAACTCCGTGCAGACCACGCTGACCGCCAAGGCGCTGCTCTACGCAGGCTCCGATGTCGTGGTCACGCTGCAGCAACCGACACCGATGCCGGCCGAGTTCGCGAGCCACGCCACGAGCGTCGTGCGGCTGAACGGCGTCATCATCAACGGCCTGTCGACCGACCTGCTCGGCATAGATCCCGCCACATTCGCCCGGGGCGCGTTCTGGAACAGCCAGATCACCGGCCAGTCGCTCGCCGACATCGTCAAGCCCCTGCGGTCCGACAATGGTTTGGCGCCACCGGTGGCGATCCTCGCCGACGCCAACCAGATCGGCAGCCAGGAACTCGACATCGAGGCCGGCCATCCGGTGCTGTTCGACGTGCAGGCCATCTCGACGCTGCCGGCTCAGCACAACAGCTTCCATACCGCGCTGGTCAGCCAGGACTTGGTCACGAAGGCACCATCCGCGCAGTTCCAGATCTGGATCCGCGGCGACCCGGACACCATCCTGAACGAAGTCGCGTCCAGTGGCCTGCGGGTCAAATACACCCAGGTCGCCGCGGACACCACGGTCAACTCGATCTACGAGCCGCTGACCTTCACCTTCCAATACCTGACCGCGCTGTCGCTGCTGTGCGGCGTGATCGCGATCGTCGGACTGCTGCTCTACCTGGAGGCACGTGCGCCGGGTCATCGGCGGTCGTTCGTGATGCTGCACCGGATGGGCATGGGCGCCGGCAGCCACTGGCGGGCGATGCTGTGGGAGCTGGGTACGCCCCTGATCGTCGGGCTGGGCGTCGGGCTGGGCGCATCGTCGATCGCCGCCTACACGCTGCGCTCTAACTATGACGTCGACCCGTCGCTGCCGCCTGGCGGCCTGCTGACCATGCCGACCGTCGCGATGGTCGGAATCTCCGTCGCGGTCATCGTGGTCACGTTCGTCGCATCCGGGTACGCCCAACTGCGGGTGGTACGGACGAACCCGTCCAACATCCTGCGCGACGTGGCCTAGTGCGCCACCGGCTCGGGGCGTATCGCCTCACCGGTACCCGCTCGGGGCGATCGTCGGCGACCTGCCAGCTGCCGGGCCGTTGTCGAACATCGCGATGACCGGACCGGCGTGCGTGCGACTGGTCGGATCGGTCCGCGACTCGACGCAATTCCCGGTGCGGGACACGGCCGGCGGCCGGTCCGGAAAGAGGTTCGCCGTCGTCTCGTGCGAGTTGGGCGTCAAGAAGCGGAAGTCAACGCGTACGTCACCGTTGGCGTCCGCGAAGCCATGCAGTCGAGCGAAGTACGAGACCCCGCCCACCAATCGGTACGCAAACGCGTCAAACGACCACTCGTCGGGCTCCGGCGACGGCCACGGAATCGCGCTGTCGCTCGGCACCGAGGCAGACGGCGGCGTACACCCGGCGAAGTAGACCGTCCACCCCGAAGCGCGCAGCGCGGCCATCCCTTTCGCGGTCGCGGCGCGCGCTGCGTTCTTTGCGGACCGAGACACGGCTGGCAGCGACAAACCGGCACCCGGCGCGGGCGATCCGGTCGATGCCGCCCGGTGTCCGAGCTTGTCGATCAGATATCCGTCTAGGTATCCGCGCCGCGGCGGCAGCTTCGGCGAGATGAGGAAGCCGGGGCTGCCGACGCGGTCGCCCACCGCGATCCGGAGCAGCCGCTCGCGCGCGAGCACCTGGTAGCGCTGCCGGTCCACCGCGGTCACCGAACCGTTCGCTGGGCAGCCGACCAGCGTCGGGAAGCTGCATGCGAGCAACAGCAAGACCAGGATTCCGCGGCGGTTCACGCCGCGCGCGGTCACGCCGTGGCCAATCACGAGTCTGCGGCCTTCACTTCGGGGTGATCACCGCCTGTACGTGTGCGTAGCCCAACGCGCCCACGTTGCCGTTCAAGAAGTCCGCCTCGCTGACCTGTTCGATGGCGCCGGACGGGTTGTAGAACGTCAGCGTGTCGCCGTCATGCGCGATGAGCAACACGTAGTGCCGTGGCACACCGTCACCGATCAGCACCGGTACCGGATAGCCAGCGTCGACGGCGGCCACCGCGCCGGTCAGGGCCGGCCCGACGCTGCCGGCATCCGTGTCGTCGACGAGGTGCCAGCCGTACGACGTGCCGAGTTCCCCGCTGTTGGCGTTGAGGACGTTGGTCAGTCCCCACGGCGTCGTGCCGAGCTGTTGCGGCCACAACGTATTGGTCTCGTCATGAACGCGCTGTTCCTCCTGGCGGAGCATGTCGGTCAACGACGTGCCCGGCTGGTCGGTCAGCGTCATCGCGTAGATCGGGTCGTTCATCGCGCGCGCCATGATGATCGACATCGAGCCGCACGTCGTCTCGTCCTGCTGCGCGACGATCTGCCCATCGATCACTAGCGCACCCGGCTGGTCCGGGTTCGCGATCGTGAGATGAGACCGCAGCCAATCATCGGACTTGCCGCCGATCGACTTGGCGAACAATGCGATCGCGGCCACCGAGTCGCCGGCGATGAGCGCCTTGAGCAGGTATGCCCGCGCGACGTCCGAGGAGGCACTGCCGAGCAACGCGTCCATCGTCTTGCGGTCGGCGGTGGACAGCGCGCCGAGCACACCACCGGCCCGCGTCAGCTGCGCGACGGTGAGGATGCCGTCGTCCGTGCCGATGCCCGCCGGATCGAGCCCGGTGTCGGCCAACCGGACCGCCGTGAACGCGTCCAGACCGCCGCCGGTGGCCGCCTGTGCACGCGCGTCGCCAGCCACGTCGTCGAGGCCGCGTCGCAACGTGTCCACCGCGCCGGCCCATCGCCGGTAGACCGCCGCCGCACCGAGCAATCCACGCACGATGTCATCGACACCGTCGACGAACGCGCGGTGCCCGTGCCAGAGCGCGACGAACTCCGAGACCAACGCCTCGCCGATTCCCTCGGCAAGCTCGTGCCATCCGCGATTGATCAGTCCCTGACTCGCGGCGAGGTCGGCACGAAGTCCGGGCAGTGCGCCCGCGTACGCGTCGAGATGCCCGGCCGCCTCGTACATAGCGCCGCGGGCCGCGACCAGCAGTTGCTCCGTGGACTGCAACGCGGCAACCGCGTTCGTGGCGGCCTCGCCACTCCACGTCTTCGGCACGCTGACCGAGATCGCGCTCAGGTCCGCGTACACATCGCCGACGTTCGTGGCCATCGTGGCGAATGCGGTGCTGTGCGCATCGAGGCCGCCGACGTCGCCCGGGATGTCGCCGTCGACCAGGTCAATGATCGTTTCAACGATGCGCTCCACTTCGGCCGGTGCGGTGATCGGGTCGGTCAGCCGGAGCACTTCGTCGGCGGCTTGCTCGAGCCGATGCACGGCCACCGTGATTTGGAGATAGTCGGTCGAGGTCACGGTGCCGCCCGGCTACTCGGCTCGTACCCGAACCGTGGCGACCGTGCGCGACGAGGCCTCGGTATCCGCGTGCTGGTACGCCGCACCGGCCGCCCGCATCGCCGTACACCAGGCGGTGAGGACCTCGACGTACACGGTGAATTCGGCGTTCCACACGGATCGGACCGTGTCGAGCGCATTCGTCGCGTCGGTGACCCCGAACAGGCTCGGCGCGCTGGACTCGCCCTGCGACCAGGCCATCGCGGCCGACCTCAGGCGATCCGCCAGATCGCATATTGTCGTTCCGGTGCCAGCGACCACCGGCGCTTGCACGTGGAACCCGCCCGACACCATCGTCACCCCACCCGTCGATCGGCTTCGATCCTGCCAGTCGCGTTGCTGTGGAGCAGCACTCGTTAGATGCCCTGTGGATAACCCATTCGCGGCTCGGGGTGCGCTGGCTGCATTCGCGCATCCACTGGGCATCCACCGGCATCCACAGTGGAGATCGACGGACCGCGGGCTGTTTCGTGTTGAGGGCTCGCGTCGATGACGCATATGCTGTGCTCGATGCTCGCCATCGATCACCATGAAATCGCTGGTCACCAGGCGATGGCGTGATCGACTTGCGGAAGGGTCGTCGGTGGGCGCGGTTGACGTACCACCTCGTTCGGGTGCGGACCGGCAGGTGCTGCGGCGCTTGATCGTCGTCGTGCTGGCGCTGACGGTGGCACCCGGCGCGATCGCCGCTTGCTCCGCCGGCGCGGATCGGTCACGCGCCGCATCCGATACGGCCACTGTGGCCACGTCCAGCTCCGAGCCGTCCGCGGCGTCCGCGGCCGGACAGGCGGCGATCCTCGCCTACGACGCCGCGATGAAGGCAGAGGTCGACACTCTCGGCGGCGGGAACGCCAGCACGGCACGGCTGAGCAAGGTCATGACGTCGCCGATTCTCGACGCCACCACGTTCATCGCGAAGCAGGACCGCGCCGCCGGAGTCGTCTACCGCGGACAACCCGCATGGCACGCGACGGTGACCGCGGTCGACCTCGCCGCTGACCCGCCCACCGTCACGCTGTCGGTGTGCTTCACGTTCAGCGGCTGGACACCCGTCTTCAAGTCGTCCGGCCGGCCGTTCGGTGCGGCCGTGACGGGTCCGCCACGGCAGTTGAAGATCGCCCGACTCACCGAGCAGCACGGCGCGTGGCGGCTCGCCGACGAGGAGAGGCAGCACAGACCATGTTGAGACGCCTCGTGACGCTGGCCGCTGCGCTCGCGCTCGCCGTGACCGGTCTCGTCGTCGCAGCCACACCGGTCTACGGGTCGGGCAGCGGGAGTTGTCAGGGCGACTCATGCTGGTTCGTTGCGACCGGCCCGGCCGTACCGGGCACGCAGGGCGGCGGCACCGGCGGCGGAACCGGCGGCGGCGTGGCGCAGTGCTTCGTCGACTTCCACGGATTCGAGGTGCCGGTGGCGTGCTGGGACCCGGTGATGGGCTCGTTCGACTCGACCGACGACTGCTACTACAAGCCGGCGAGCCCGCAACCGCCGCCGGGCGACCCGGCGTGGGAGGGCCACCCAGCCGGTGTTGGACAGGTCTACGACGGGTGGTGTCTGGTTCCATTCGGCGGTGGGTTCGGGCCGGTACGCGTTGGCACCAGGTGGTTCAACACGCCGCCGCCCGGCCAGGGGAACGGGCCGACACCGGCGCAGGTCGCCGCTCGAGCAATCGCGAAGATTCTGGTCAACGGCCCGACGATCGGCAGCGCGCCGCTGCCCACCGGGCACGGTCTCGTCGGACTGCCCGTCTGGCTGTGGACCGCGCAGACAGCCGGCACGTGGGGCCCGCTCCCGGCCAGCGATACCGAGGGCGGCATCACGGTCACCGCGGTGGCCAACGCGCAGTACATCGTGTGGGACATGGGCGACGGGCACACGGTCACATGCCATAACCCCGGCAGTGCGTATGGCGGGGCCGGCGCGCCGTCGCCGACCTGCGGGTACCGATATTTCGCGCCGTCGCGTAACCAGCCGGGCGGCGTCTACACCGTGACCGCCACGACCCACTGGCTGGTGACCTGGCAGGGCGGTGGCGATCAGGGCACGTTGACCACCGACGTCGCGAACACGACCACGATCCAGATCGACGAGCTCGAGGTGCTCATCTCGTAGCCCGCCGCGGCATCTCCTAGAGTCGTTGGTGCGCACCGGCTGCGAGGAGGTCGCCGTGATCCGGTCGTACGAGCGGGTGGCCCGTTGATGCCGGCAGAGTCCGCCCCGAGTGCCGAACGGTTGCGGGCGCTCGTGGCCGACCTCGGTACGGAGTCCGCCGACCTCGACACGATGCTCAAGCCACTGGACGAGACGCACTGGCGGTTGCCCACGCCGGCCGTCGGTTGGACGATTGCGGACCAGGTCAGCCACCTGGCGTACTTTGACGAGACCGCGTACACCGCCGCGACCGATCCGGACCGGTTCCGTCGCGAGCTTGCCGAGTTGGTCGCCGACGGCATCGACCTGCCCGACCGGATCGCGGCCCGCTACCGTGGCACGCCGGGCCACGCATTGCTCGCCTGGCTTCGGCGCGCGCGTTCGACGCTGCTCGACACGTTCGCGGCACTGGATCCATCGCTACGGCTGCCGTGGTACGGCCCGGACATGAGCGTCGCGTCATCGGTCACCGCACGAATCATGGAGACGTGGGCGCACGGGCAGGACATCGCGGACGCGTTGGGTCGCACTCGGCCGGCCACGAACCGTCTGCGTCACATCGCGCACCTGGGTGTGCGTACCACCGGATTTGCCTTTGCCATCAACGGCCGTGAGCCGCCGACGGCGCCGATCCGCGTCGAGCTCGACGCGCCCGACGGCGAGATCTGGACGTGGGGTCCGGCCGGCGCGGGCAACGTCGTGCGCGGGCCGGCCATCGACTTCTGCCTGGTTGTGACGCAGCGACGCCATCGCGACGACGCGCGGCTCACCACGCTCGGCCCGGTCGCCGACGAGTGGCTCCGGATCGCCCAGGCATTTGCCGGTCCACCGGGGCCGGGACGCGCACCCGGGTCGTCGGTCTCGCTCGGCGACGACGGTGCGGCATCCGCATGAGACACGATCGGCCGGTACGGATCGCGAACTCGTCCGGCTTCTATGGCGACCGTGCCACCGCGGCGGCGGAAATGGTCGCCGGCGGGCCGATCGACGTGCTGACGGGCGACTACCTCGCCGAGCTGACCATGCTCATCCTCTGGAAGGCGCGGCAGAAGGATCCACGTGCCGGCTACGCGCGCACCGTCCTCGCCCACCTCGAACACGTGCTCGGATCGTGCCTCGAACGTGGCATCAAGATTGTGAACAACGCCGGCGGGCTGAACCCGGCCGGGCTCGCCGCCGATCTCGCCGCGCTCGCGTCGCGACTCGGCCTGGCGCCCCGGATCGCGTACGTCACGGGCGACGATCTGCTGCCGCGGCTCGATGATTTGACCGCGGCCGGCGAGTCTTTCACGCATCTCGACACCGGTATTCCGTTGCGCGGCGCGGCTTCCGTGCCGGTGACGGCCAACGCCTACCTGGGTGGGTGGGGCATCGCGGCGGCCCTCGACGCGGGTGCCGACGTCGTGGTCTGCCCGCGGGTCACCGACGCATCGCTCGTCGTCGGGCCGGCGGCGTGGTGGCACGGCTGGCGGCGGGACGACTTCGACGCACTCGCCGGCGCGGTGGTGGCCGGCCACGTCATCGAGTGCGGACCGCAGGCGACCGGCGGCAACTATGCGTTCCTCGACGAGATCGTCGACCGCCGCTATCCCGGCTTCCCCATCGCCGAGGTCGCAAGCGACGGCAGCTGCGTCGTCACGAAGCACCCCGGCACCGGCGGGCTCGTGTCGGTCGGCACGGTCACCGCGCAACTGTTGTACGAGATTGCCGAGCCGGCCTATCTGAACTCGGATGTGATCGCCCACTTCGACACCGCGACGGTGACGCAAGTCGGGCCGGACCGCGTGCAGATCAGGGGCACGGTCGGAAGTCCGCCGCCACCGACCACCAAGGTGGCGATCAACCTGCTCGGCGGATACCGCAACACGATGAGTGTCGTGCTCACCGGCCTCGACATCGAGGCGAAGGCGGCGTGGGCGCGCGAGCAGCTGTTCGGCATCCTCGGTGGCGAGTCGCAGTTCGCGTCGGTCGATGTCCGCCTGCTGCGCTACGACATCCCCGATGCGCCGACCAACGAGCAGGCGACCGCACACCTGCGGATCACCGTAAAAGACCCGGACCCGCACAAGGTCGGCCGTCGGTTCGCGGACGCGACCGTGCAGTTGGCGATGGGTGGGTACGCCGGATTCCACGCCACGACACCGCCCACGACCGAGACGGCGTACGGCATCTACTGGCCGGCGCTGATCCCGTCGCACCTCGTCGCGCACGAAGTCGTGCTGCCGGACGGCACGGTTCGCGCGATCGCGCCCACGCCGTCCGGGCCGGGGCGAACGGTCCGGCCAGCGACCGTGCAGCCGGCGGCGCCCGAGCGCGTGCTTGCGTCGTCGGACGTTCGCCGGGTGCCGCTCGGGGCGGTGGCCGGCGCTCGGTCGGGCGACAAGGGCGGCAACGCGAACGTCGGGATCTGGGCGCGTGACCCGGCCGCGTACCCGTGGCTGCGTGACTACCTGACCGTCAAGCGGTTCGTCCAGCTCGTACCCGAGTCTGCCGGCCTCGAGATCCGACGGTATGAGTTGGCCAATCTCGGCGCGTTGAACTTCGTGATCGTCGGACTGCTCGGCGAGGGCGTGGCATCGTCGACGCGCCCGGATCCCCAGGCGAAGGGCCTCGGCGAGTACGTCCGGTCGCGGCTCGTCGACGTACCCGCTGACCTGGTCGGAAGACACCTGGAACCGCAATGACCGGCCAGCGCACGCGGCGTAACCTGGTACACCGCCCGTACCGGCTCCGGGTAGCCTGGCAATCGCGGGCTGCTAGCTCAATGGCAGAGCTGCGGACTTTTAATCCGTAGGTTCAGGGTTCGAGTCCCTGGCGGCCCACAGATGTCCCAACTTGCCCGGCGCCGATGCTCTCATGGCCGAGACCCTGGCTCTAGGGCACCGAGCCAGGTGGCACGATCCATTCGACCGGCTGCCCCGTGATCGCCGCGATGGTGTCGAAGTCGCGGTCGTAGTGAACGACAATCGCGCCATAGACCTCACCGATCGCCGCAATCAGCAGGTCGGGCACGCCCGGGCGGCGGTGCTTGCCACGCTTGACTAGGTTTCGCTGGACAGCGCGGGCGCGATCGGTCGCCGCCCGGGTGATCGGAAGTTCCTGATACAACTCGGCGCGATCTTTGGCGATCGAGTCAAACTCGGCGAGGCTACGAGCGCTGTATCCGATCTCCAGGTCGACGACCGCCGTCGTCGCGAGGACACCGGTGTCGTCAAGCCGCTGCAATGCCATCTGGACCGCCGCGTGTGCCGACACGCGTGCGAGCGCGCTCTTGTCCAGCAGATATAGATCGGTCACGTCCAGGCGCCGGACATGACAGTCTCGTCAGCGAGGTCCGGTCCACCGGCACTGTTGACCAGGCGTTCCCGTCGTTTTGCGCGACGCTCGGCCTCGGCGACCGCTGCTGCGAGCGCGGCGTGCACGGTGTCCTTCTTCGTCCTCGTACCCAGCACTTTGGCGGCCGCCTCGGTAAGTTCCGGGTCGAGATCAATTACTGTCTTCACAACACACCCCCGGACCTTCGGATATATACACCGTATATATTCGGAGCCATGCTCGCAAGCTCGACTGCTCTCGCCGCTGGAGGCGTCGGATGCGAACCGGTGCAAAGGTCCGAGTGCCGGCCGCGGCAAACGGTCAACATCAGTGGGCGTCGCGAACGGGTTCGAGCGCCGGTGACTGCCTAGGTGAGCCGCGCGCGAACCGCGGCTATGTGACTCGGCCGCACGCCGCAACCAACCAGATAGCTCGAAACGCCGCCGTAGCGCGCTTCCAGATGGTTGAACGTGTTGACGATCATGATCGCTGGCGAATCCTCCGTAAGCGCGAAGTCGGCGGCGATCGACTCCACGGGTACGCCGGCGACGTGTAGCGCGAGTGCCACCACCACCCCGGTGCGGTCCCGACCGCCATGGCAATGCACGATGACGCAGCCTTCCGGGGCGTCCGCAATCGAGATAAACGCGGCGGCTAGGCGGCCCCGGCTGGCGTCGACCATAAGCCGATAGCTGTCCGGTGGGATCTGCTCGTCACCGGTCGGATCGAAGCACGCCGGGACAAGGCGATAGCGCTCGTCGCCGGCCAGCGGGCTTGGACGCTTCTTCGCCTCCCAGTCCCACCTCAGGTCGACGATGCGGCTAACGCCGTAGGAACGGATGGCGGCAAGGCCGCCCGCATCGAGCCGGTCGTGGTTGTCCGTGCGGACCAGGGCACGCTCGCGAATCTGTCCACCCTCGACCGTTGGTATCCCGCCGAGGTCGCGTGCATTACGCAGATCGGGCCAGTCGAGTCGGGGCACCGCACGAGGCTACCGCCCGAGCGTTTGCGCACGCTGCGGGCCAGCCTCGCGACGGTCGCGGCGGTCGTGCTGGTCCGCGTCGACTAGTCCTAATCGCGCTGGTACGCGTCTGCCTGCAAATCCTGGTGTCTCTTATGGACAGTGCACCGCAGTAAGCGAAACGATGAGGTGCCTGACGTCTCGTCGGTGCGGGCGGTCCGTTATCCGGACCGATCTCAGACAAGGAGTCGACCAGTGTTCAGACGTGCGCTGACGTTGCTATGCGCGACGGTGGTGGTCATCTTCTCGGGGCTGATAACGACGAGTGCGCCGGCCTACGCGGCCTCGAGCAACCTGCAGTTCGTGAGGCTCGCAGAGATCGAGAACGACCTTTCCGGCTTCTGCCTGACTGCACACGACTCAAGCACCAACGGCGCGAAGATCTACCAAGACCGCTGCGGGCTTGCTCAAGACGAGTGGAAGATCTACCAGGATCTGGCCTACCTGCCCAGCGTTGTCTATGAGTTCCGGAACCAAGACAGCGACAAATGCCTGGCGGACCCGAGTTCCTCCCAGACGGCCGGCGCTCAATTCATCCAATGGACGTGCAATAACTTCGACTCGCAACGCTTCTGGATCAAGAATCTTGATACCACCACGGAACTAGGCTTCGCCGAGAACCTTGCATCAACGCTCTACATGGACGACAAGGGCGCGAGCCTCACCGCTGGTGCGGCCGTCATTCAGTGGACCTTCAACGGTCAGCTGAACCAGAAGTGGTATTTCGCCGCGTCGCCCGCCACCGGGCCGTGCTGCGTGGAGTGAGATTCCATTTCGTCCTCAGTGGACGGTTATGGCGAGACCCAGAATGGGTTCCTACCGATAAAACCCAACAGCCGCGTCTGGGTATCCGCACCGTCCGGCACCTCGACTCGCGAGCCGAACTGGCCGGACGAGCGGATGGCCTCCTCCATCTGCTCCATCCCACCGAGGAGTTGAGCGCAGAAGTCGGGATCCAGCCGATCGTCCTGGCCGGTGGCTCTGGCGAGATCCCAGGTGTGCATGAAAATGTCGGCGGTGTAGAACTGGTCGATCGCGGCCGGCACCGGAAGGCTGCCGATGTGCCGGTTAGTGAGTTGCCGGTGCGCGGTCTCCGGATCGTCCAGCACCGTCTGCACACCGTCGCAGTGGACCTGCCATGCGGCGACCGGGTCCTCATCCACTGACGGTCCGCGGGGCAATTGGATGCCCGAACCAACGGCGAGAAACTCCGGAAACCAGTCGGTCAGGTGGCGCACGACATCCCGGGCGGCCCACCCCGCGACCGGGGATGGCGCGCCCCACGATCGGGTGCCGCGAACCCGCTCGGTGAACAGGCCGCCAACCTGCCGGTGCCGCTCGGCCGGCCGATCAGACAGTGCCATCGACGAGCATCCTGTCCAGCTTGGCGTAGCCCTCGTTCACGCCGACCTCCATTCCGCTGCGCAGAAAGGCATCGCGGCTCTCGAAGCTGTCGACCAGCGACTGCGCGCGCAATCGCGTACGGCCATCGCCAAGGTCTTCGAACCACAACGTTTCCAGCGCTACTGCGTCGGGATCGCCCTCGTACGTGAAGGTCTGCACGATGCGGTCCGGCCGTACGTCGTGGAAGCAGCCGTGGAAGCCGTATTCGCTACCCTCGCGCCCCGCGACGTAGCGCCAGCTACCGCCGGTACGCGCGTCCCAGTGCTCGATCCGGGTCGTCATCCCGTCGGGACCCACCCACTGGGCGAACAACTCGGGATCGGTGTGCGCACGCAATAGTTTCTCGGGCGTCGCGGCGAAGTCACGGGTTATCCGGATCAGCGGCAGCCTCGGGTCGGCTTCGATCGCCGCCTCCGTTATGCGGTCCATGGCCGTCTCCTTCCATCCGTTCGAGAACAGCGTCAAGGCGGCGGTAGCGGCGCTCGACGCGGGCTCGATGGTGCTCGAGCCAGGTTTCCATCAGGTCCAAGGCCGAGGCCTCCAGGCGCACCGGCCGGGGCTGCGGCCCTCGCGGCCGGCTGACGAGACCGGCGCCCTCGAGCACCCGCAGGTGCTTGTAGACCGCCTGCAACGTCATCCGGTACGGCTCGGCCAGCTGGCTGACTGTCGCGTCGCCCACCGACAGCCGGGTCACCATGTCAAGCCGGGTCGGGTCCGCCAGAGCGGCGAAGACCCGGGACAGGGTGTCCGTGGCCATCGCCCCCACTTTCAACTGTACGGTTGAAAGACCACGATAGGCCGTAGAAGGCTCGGCGGTCAACCCGGGTGGTACGCGTCAAGTTCCGCACGGGGGCAGCAGACGGAACCGGACGCGGATCGTCCGGATCATGTCCTAGCGTGATCGGGTTGTTGGCGCACCGTCCACGACGAAACGAGGACGGGCGTCTATGTCGATCGTGACCGACCGCGCTGCGCAAGGAGAACTGATCGTGGACATTCTGCTCATTGGCGGCCTGTGGCTTCAGGGGTCTGCCTGGAAGGACGTCGTGCCCGCGCTCGAGGCACTCGGGCACCGGCCCGTGCCGATCACCCTTCCGGGCCAGGGTGACGGCGCCGTCGCCGCCACTCTCGACGACCAGGTCGCCACCGTGCTTACCGCGGTGGACGCGGCGCCGGGAAAGGCCGTCGTGGTGGGGCATTCCGCCGCGGGTACGCTCGCTTGGCTCGCCGCCGACGCACGGCCGGAGAAGGTGGCGAAGGTCGTGATGATCGGTGGCTTCGCGTCCTCCGACGGGCAGCTTTACGCCGACTTCTTTGAGGTAACCGACGGCGTCATGGCGTTCCCCGGTTGGGGACCGTTCGAGGGCCCAGACTCTGCCGACTTGGACGACGATGCCAAGCAACGCATCGCGGCGGCGGCGGTCCCGGTACCAGAGGGTGTGGCGAAGGCCGTGGTACGGCTAACCGACGAGCGCCGCTATGACGTACCCGTTGTGCTCGTGTGCCCTGAGTTCTCACCGGCGGACGCCAAGGCGTGGATCGACGCCGGCGAGATACCCGAGCTCGCGAAGGCGAAGCATGTCGAGTTCGTCGACATCGACTCGGGACACTGGCCGATGTTCACCAAGCCGGCCGAACTCGCGCAGATCCTCGCCGCGATAGCCGACCAGACCTGAGGCGCTGTCGCCGACCGCCGGCCCGCGACGACGGCGTATATACCGCCGACGAATCTTGATATCATGTACCCATGCGGACGATCATCGACCTCGACGATGCGCTCCTCGAAGCGGCTCAGGCCGAGCTCGGCACGACGACGAAGAAGGACACCGTCAACGAAGCGTTGCGCTATGTCGCCGAGCGCAACGCTCGCGCCCGCGCGATCCTTGACGATCCCTACCTGCTGGGTGGCTCGGACCTGACCGACGCGGACGTGATGCGTGGCGCGCGGCGGTGACGACGCTATTCCTGGCCGACACGTCGGCCTATAGCGTCGCGCGCCGGGTTCCGGAGGCCGATACACGGCTGCGACAACTCGCCGTGAACGGAGTGCTGGCGACGTTCGTGACGGTCGACCTCGAACTCGGCTACTCGGCACGAGATCCGCGGGAACATCTGGCGATCTTTCGAGCACGAGATCGGCTGGTGCTGCTCGCGTGCAACGACGAAGTCGCCGATCGCGCACGCCACGTCCAATCCCTGCTCGCAAGGGCCAGCCAACACCGGGTCGCCGGCGTCATGGATCTGCTGACCGCCGCGGCGGCGGAACTCAACGGCGCATCCGTGCTTCACTTCGACGGCGACTTCGAGCACATCGCAGCCGTGACAGGTCAGCCGGTCGACTGGATAGTTCCCCGCGGGTCGCTGGGGTAGTCGCGGCTCTGGCAGGCAACGCCTTGTCCCGCAGCGCGCGAGGCGAGAGAGAGCCAGAACTACTCGACGGCGTCCTCGGTGCCGGCCAGCAGTCGACGCGCGGCTGCCTCATCCGATGGCGCAACGAGCACGCGAACACCCTGCAATTGAAGCTGCGGATCCTGTCCCCCGGCGTCATCGGCGGACACCGCCGCGCTCAGGCCGTTGTTTCGCAGGAAGCCGACGATCAGGTCGGCCTCCGTACGGCTGGTGACGACCGCCACCGGAACCGTCGCACCGTCCACAATGTCTACTCCTGTCCGCCGCTGTGCCTGACACGGCCAGTTATCCGAACGTGAACACGTACGCCTCCGCGCCCGGCTCGTCGAACGTGATCTCGAGAGTGCGCTCACCAACGTGGTCCGCCTGACGTACGAGTTGGTAGAGGCGGCCGTGCCGCAACTCGCCGTTGCCGTCCTCGTCCACGTCGACGCCGTGCGACGCACCCGGCGCCTCGCCGTCGAGTAGCACGCGGAATGGGATCGGCTCCCGCGTCTTTGTCGACAGCACGAGGTGTGCGTCGCGCGCCTCGAACCGGTACGCGATGGTCCCGCCAGCCTCGTCCAGCGCGACATTCTCGATCCCGATCGTCCACTCGCCGGCCAGCGCCCAGTGATTGAGTTCGAGCCGGTCCGGCAGATCGTACGATCGGCGTTCGTCAAACCCCGCGCCGCCCGGCGACGCGAGGTGCTCGCTGCGCCCGTAACCGAGATAGGTCTCCGGAGTACGCAGGTGATCCCAATCCGCCTCCGCTTCGACGCCACGACCCGCCACGGACAGGAGGTCGCGCTCCACCCCGAGCAGCCGCTGGATGCTGCGTTCCGACTGCTCGTAGCGCCCTTCGCCGAAGTGGAAGTCCCGGATCATGCCGTCCCGGTCGACAAAGTAGAGCGCCGGCCAATAGTGGTTGTCGAATGCGCTCCACACCTTGTAGTCGTTGTCCACCACGACCGGATAGTCGATGTCGCGGTCCACGGTCGCTTGCCGTACGCGGTCGATTTCGTGCTCGAACGAGAACTCCGGCGTGTGGACTCCGATGACGACCAGACCGTCGTCCCGGTACGCGCGAGACCACGCCCGCACGTACGGCTCGGTACGAAGCCAGTTGATACACGTCAAGGTCCAGAAGTTCACCAGGACGACGCGGCCGCGCAGTTCGGCGGGTTCGAGTGGCGCAGCGTTGAGCCACTCGGTCGCCCCGTCGAAAGGCGGCATCTGCAGGCGATCGGACATAGCTCCTACCTCAGCGCCCGGAGGCCGGCCCGAACCTCGGTCGCGAAGAGTTCGGGCTCCTGCCAAGCCGCGAAGTGGTTGCCCATGTCGACCTCGTTGAAATAGATGAGGTTCGGATAGGCGCGCTCGGTCCAGGTCCGCGGCGCCTGATACATCTCACGCGGGAACACGCTCACCGCGGTGGGTACGGACACGCCCTTGATGTCCCAGAACCCGAGCTTGTTCTCCCAGTAGAGGCGGGCCGACGAGATCCCGGTGTTCGTCAACCACGTGAGTGTGATGTTGTCGAGGATCTCGTCTCGGGTGAGACCGCCGACCGGCTTCCCGTCCGCAAAGGCGTGGGTGATGTCGTCATAGCTGCGCACGTCATGGTCGACCATCCAGGAAGCCAACGCGATCGGCGAGTCGGCCAACCCGTAAAGGGTCTCCGGACGCGACCCCATCTCGAGGGCGTAGCCGATGCCCTTCGTGTAGACGAAGCTCAACTGGTCGAACGCACGGTTCTCCTCGGCCGAGAGGCCCGACGGTCGCGGGTCACCGGCACCGAGCACATTGGACGCGAGCGCCTTGGAGATTTCTGGTGGCAGGGTGCCGGGCATGTTGGTGTGAATGCCGAGCAACTCCGGCGGTGCCTGCGCACCCATGACGTCGGTGATGATCGCGCCCCAGTCGCCGCCCTGCGCCAAGAACTCGTGGTAGCCAAGTCGCCTCATCAACTCGGTCCACGCGCGAGCGATCCGTTCCGGACCCCAACCCGCGTTGCTCGGCTTGCCAGAGAACCCGTACCCAGGCAGCGACGGAATCACCACGTCGAACGCGTCTGCCACGGTGCCACCGTGCGCGGTCGGATCGGTGAGCGGGCCGACGACGTTGAGCAACTCGATGATCGAGCCGGGCCATCCGTGCGTGAGGATGAGCGGCAAGGCGTTGTCGTGCTTCGACCGTACGTGGATGAAGTGAATGTCCAGACCATCGATCTCGGTCATGAACTGTGGCAACGCATTCAGTCTCGCCTCGCACTTGCGCCAGTCGTAGTCGTTGGCCCAGTAACGCGCGAGCTCCTGCATCGTCTTGAGCTGCACGCCCTGTGACTGATCCTCGACCGTCTCCTTCTCGGGCCACCGCGTCGCGGCGATGCGCGCACCCAGGTCGGCGAGATCAGCCTCGGGGAACTCGATCATGAACGGGCGGATCGCATCGGTACCCGCCGACAACTTCGTCGCATCGGACATGTGCGTCTCCTTTCCGTTTGACGTCGCTGGAGGTCGATCGGGACTTTTCTTCCTCGTACCGGGACAAACGGCGTGCCCCGGCAGTCGTTTCGCACGGGGCATCTATCGGTGACGGCGTCGCCCGGACGTTCGCCGGCTCGCTAGCCAGCTCAACGGTGGCAGACCCGCCGCGCCTTTCGGTCCGAGCCTAGAACGCCTGCCACCCAGGTCGCGGGACATACGACCGATCGCGGCGCCGGCCGCGCCCGCTTGCCGAACTCGCCGCCGCGACGATGGCGGTCCGCGCAATCAGCGCACCGGCTGCAAGATCAGCAAGGGTACGTCCGGGCCGGCTTGTCGCGTCTCGACGAGCCGGAGCCTGGTTACCGCGCTCGGGTCCGTGAACAGACGCTTGCCCTGACCGACGACGATCGGATAAACCATCAGCCGGTATTCGTCGACGAGGTCGTGCACGCGCAGGAACTCGGCGAGGCTGGCGCTCCCGGCGACGAGCACGTCGCCGGCGGTCTGCTCCTTGAGGCGATTGACCGCGGCGAAAACGTCGCCCGATTCGATCGTCGTGTTGCGCCATGTTGCCTCGGTGAGCGTGCCGGAAACCACGACCTTCGGCATGTCGTTCATCTTCTTGCCGAAGTCGCCGGTCTCCTCCTCCATGGCCGGCCAGGCGGCTGCGAATCCCTGGTACGTGATGCGGCCGAGTAACTGCACGTCGGCCGCCTGCAACTCTTCGAACTTGAACTGCATCCCCTCGTCGGTCGGAAACTGCATGCTCCAGCCGCCGTTCGCGGTGCCCTCCGAGCCGCCCGGATCCTCGATGACGCCGTCGAGCGTGATGAATTCGGTGACGACGAGCTTGCCCATGGCTGTGGTTCCTTCCTTCGGTTGGTTGACCAATCACCGACACGTCGAGCGGTGCGGTAGTCGTTTCGACACGGCCGCCGAAATTCCTCGCACATTCGCGCGGTGTCCACACTGAAAATGCCGGTGGAATTGTCGTACCCGCATGTCAACCTAGGTGTGCAAGACAGCCAAAGGTGGGGGAAGACGATGGGCAACAACCTCGCCGACCGCATCCGGCGAGCGCACGAAGCAACCAACGGTCACCGGACGGCGTCAGACACCGCGCCGGGAGCGTGGCACTGCTTCGAGTGCGACGCCGTGTGGCCGATCAAGGCGCACGCGGTCGTTGATCCGATCGGCATTGCCGACCTGGTCGGCCCGTGTCCGTAGGACGACCTGGTCGGCCCGTGCCCGCAGCACGGGCCGGCCGATCCGGGCCGATCCCGACGAGCGGCCGACGGTCGCGGCTGCAAGCGAATCCGGGTCTGACGGCCGGGCACGGTGACACTGCGGCCGGCGAATCAAACTTGATTCATTCAAGACACGCCGGCACACTGGATCACGTGGCCGAACTCGACATCAGCGACCAGCTGCGCGAGGCCGGCCTTCGCGTGACGCGACAGCGACTAGCCGTCGTTCGGGTTTTGCGTGAGCATCCGCACGCGACCGCCGACGCCGTAGCGGAGCGCGTGCGCGCTCTCGGCGTCACGATCTCGACGCAGGCCGTCTACGACGTTCTTGCCGCGCTCGAATCGGCCGGTCTGATCCGGCGCATCGAGCCCGCGGGCTCGCCCGGCATCTTCGAGGCGCGCGTCCACGACAACCATCACCACATGGTGTGCCGCCGGTGCGGCCTGATCGTGGACGTCTCCTGCGTCGTCGGCGAAGCCGCCTGCCTCACACCGAGCGAGTCGCACGGATTCGCGGTCGACGAGGCTGAGGTCACGTTCTGGGGTCTGTGCCCGGCGTGTCAGCGGATCGCCGCCAGTGAACGGGGCGAGCCCCGATGACATCGGTCAGCAGTGCTTGGGCGCCTTGACGCCCGTTGAATCGTGCGGGGGGCGCACGAGCAGGGGTGGCCGTGGGTCCCGCGGCCACCCCTGTGTCGCGTCCTGCCGACAGTTGCATCCGGCAAACTCGACGGCTCACTTACGGGAGGTGCGCATGACGGAGCTTGCCTCCGTCAAGGCCCAACCGCGGCCTAGCGACCTGGCTAGGCCGGCGCGTTGAAGCGGACCAACGTCCAGCGTGGCGGCGGCATCCTGGTTGGGTCGTCGTCGGTACACCACTCGGTGATCGAGGCGTCATCGACCATAAGATCGAATGGGATGTACGGACTGAGCAACCCGAGTGCGTGGAAGCTTGCGTTGATGGTCTCGGTGTGCGCGACGAGCACCGCCGTGCCGCCGCGGTGGCGGTCCGCGATGTCGACGATCGACCTGCTCACCCGGGTGACGAGTTCTGCCCACGTTTCCGTGCCGACCTGAAACGGCCGGAACACGCCACCGCCGGGAATGCCATAGCGCGTGTCCAGTTCGGCCTTCGGTATGCCATCGAGGTGCGGTGGATAGTGCCACGTGCAGAGGCCGCAATCGGCGGTCGCGACCACGTCGAACGCGTCCGCGATCGGCGCCGCGGTCTCGATGGAGCGCGGCAACGTCGAGGAGTAGACGGCGACCTCGCCGACGGCGTCGCCCAACGCCGCCGCGTCAGCGGCGAGCCGGCGGGCGACGGTCGCGGCCTGCGTACGGCCCCGGTCGGTCAGCCCGCGACAACTGCGCGGTCCGCCGACTATGCCGTCGAGCATGTGATGCGATTCGCCGTGCCGGACGAGGATCAGGCGCGTGCGCACCCGACGACGATAGCCCCCGAGGGCGCCACCACACCGACGCGATTCGGCTCGCCGTCCGCGATGGACGGTCGGCGGCTGGTCACGCTGGCGGAATCACGCGTACGCCTGGCCAACGCTGCGCCGGGCGGTGTCGAGCCAGTCGTTCGCGTGACCGCGCCACGCTTACCCGAGCCGGGTTGCGTCGCCAGATTCCGCCCAGCAGATCGTCGAGTCCGTGCGGCGCGCAGACCTCGATCGCGGTGTCGACGCCCAGCCGCACGGCGACCGCGGACGCGGTTTCCGGCCACGTCGCGATCGCCTCCGCGACGGACCCGAACGGCGGCACGGGCTCGCCGCCGAAGTGGGTGTGGAACCACGTGTGCACCGCGGCTTGATTGCTCGCCTCCCACGGCACGTCGGGTTGCATCCGGGCGAGCAGCGTGGTGGCGCGTTCGTCGACGTCGCGGTTCAGATCGCCACGGTCGAAGAACGCGACGTCGACATCGCGGACCGCGGCCGGCTCGAATCCGTGACCGAAAAGCGTGCCCCAGACCAGATCGCGGAGCGCGCCGGCGCCTACCCATGCGTCAGTGAGTCCTGACAAGCGGACGACGTGGAGCGTTCGCATCATCCACGGGTTCGAGAGCACGATCTCGCTCAAGCGATCGGACTTCGCGCCGCTCCCGCTCACCGCGCCACACTATCGAGTGCCGCATCCGGTGATCAGTCGGCGATTGCCGCGTACGCCGACGTCCAGAAGTCTCGGCACACCGGTGGCGGCTCGGCACTGGTCCAGGCCTGCTGGGAAAGCAGGATGGTCACCATTGCCTCGGTGGGATCGTTGCGCCACGCGGAACCGAGGCCGCCGTCCCAGCCGTACGAGCCGCTCGACACCACATCGTCGCGCCGGGTGTGAACGGCGACGCCGAATCCCCAGCCGCGGTCGTCGAAGAAGTGCGGGAACAGACCGGAGATCGCCTTCTGAGCCGGCGTCAAGTGATCGGTGGTCATCAGCTCGACCGACGGCCGCGACAGAATGCGTACGTCGCCGAGCCGGCCGCCACCGAGCAGCATCGACGCGAACGCGAGGTAGTCGTCGGCGGTAGACACGAGTCCCGCGCCACCGCTGGCGAACGCCGGTGGTTGGCTCCACTCGCCGGTCTCCGGTTCGTCGTACACCACCGTTTCACCCGTTGCGAAGTCGGTGCCGTACCCGGTTGCGAAGCGCGCTATCTTCTCCGGCGGCACGAAGAACCCGGTATCGGTCATGTGCAGCGGTTGGCAGATGCGCTCTTGTAGGAACGTTTCGAACGGCTGGCCGGACGCGCGAGCGACGAGGACACCGAGCACGTCGGCACTGGTGTTGTAGAGCCAACGTTCGCCGGGCTGGTGCATCAACGGCAACTCGCCCAGACGCCGCAGCCACTCGTCGGGATCGGGGAACGCGGTGGGATGCGGTGGACCGAGGCCGATGTGGCGTTCGGCTGCCTCGGCAAGGATCGGGTACGCGTTGGGTGGTGCCATCAATTCGCCGAACCCGAGCCGGAACGTCAGCAGGTCCCGCACCGTTATCGGACGCGACGCCGGCACGGTGTCGTCGAGCGGCGCGTCCGGCGTGGACAGCACTTGCCGGTCCGCGAGTTCCGGTAGCAGCCGATCGACGGGCTCGTCCAGCCGGATCGCGCACTCCTCGACGAGGATCATCGTCGCGGCCGCCGCGATCGGCTTTGTCATCGACGAAATGCGGAAGATCGAGTCTCGGCGAACCGGACCGCGCTCGCCACCCGCTGCGAGCGTGCCGAGCGCGTCGATGTGGACGTACCCGTGCCGACCAATCACGGCGACCAACCCCGGCACCTCGCCCCGTTCGACGTACCCGGCAAGCACGTCCCGCAGGCGGTCAAGCCGAGCCAGCGAGAGTCCACCGACACTCATAGACCCTCCGATCAGGCGCCGGGATCCATCTCGATCATGCCACTGTCGCCGCCGCCGCGCGCGGCACAAGGTCACGACCGATCGGCCGTCACGATTATTCGGCGAAGGCGGCCGCGAGCCGGGATGCGAACATCCGCGCGGCGGCGCCAGGGTCCTCGGCCTCGGTGATCGCGCGCACCACGACGACACGCCGTGCGCCACGGGCGATGACCTCGTCGAGCCGCTCCGGACTTTCGATGCCGCCGATGGCGTACCACGGGATCGTGTCCGTGCTGGCGACGGCCGCGGCGTGGTCGAGCAGCTCGAGCCCGGCGGCCGGCCGTCCGGGCTTGGTCGGTGTGACCCACGTCGGACCAGCGCACACGTAGTCGACGCCGGGTTCGACAAGCGCCGCGTCGAATTGCGTCGGCGAGTGCGTCGATCGACCGATGACCGGGCGGTCCCCGACGATCGCACGCGCGATGGGCACCGGCAGGTCGTCCTGGCCGAGGTGCAGCACCGGCGCGCCGCACGCCAGCGCGATGTCGGCCCGGTCGTTGACCGCGAACAGCTTGCCGTGGCGCTCCGCGGCCGCGGCGAATACCGCCAGGTGGCGCAGCTCGTCGCCGGCCTCCAACCCCTTCTGTCGCAGCTGTACGACATCCACCCCGCCGGCGAGCACCGCGTCCAGGAAGTTATCCAGATCACCTTGGCGCTCGCGGGCATCGGTACATAAATACAGCCTGGCCTGCGCAAACCTGGCGCGCGCCGACGGTTGCTCGGTCATGTCAGCCGACGCTACGCCATGGAGATCCGCCTCGATCCCGCGTATCGTTGCGAACGCACGGGAGCCCAGTGAACTGGGCTGAGAGGGCCGCTGGGAGCCGCCGACCGTCGAACCTGATCCGGGTAATGCCGGCGCAGGGAGCAAAATCCACGCCAGACCCAGCGACCACCTTCGCGAGCCCGGAGCGCAGCGGGAAGGACGCGGGTGACAGGCAACCCGGACGTGATCGTGATCGGGGCCGGCGTGATCGGCCTGTCGGTCGCGTGGCGTTGCGCGCAGCGTGGGCTCGTCGTGACCGTGGTCGACCCAGCGGTGGACGCGCCTGATAGCGGGCGAGCCGTCGGCGCCTGGCACACCGCCGCGGGCATGCTCGCGCCGGTCACCGAACTGCACTACGAGGGGCGCGAGCTACTCGCGCTGAACGTCGACTCCGCGGCGCGCTATCCGGACTTCGCGGCCGAGCTGGCCGAGGCGACCGGTCTCGACGTCGGATATCGGCGCTGCGGGACGGTGCAGGTCGCCTGGGACGCGGCCGATCTCGCGGACCTGCGCGCTTTGCACGCGTTCCAGGCGAGCCTCGGCGTGACCTCCGAGCTGCTGACCAGCCGCGACCTGCGGAAGCTCTCGCCGACGTTGGCCGCCGGCCTGCCGGGTGGGCTGTGGGCGGCCGACGACCACCAGGTCGACAACCGGTTGCTGCACGCGGCACTGCTCGTCGCGGCACGACGAGCCGGCGTCGACGTACGGCAAGGCCACGTCGCGTCGGTGGACGTACGGTCGGGTCGCGCGGCAGGCGTACGCATTGACGACGGCGCGAGTGTTTCGGCCGCGCATATCGTGCTCGCGGCGGGTGCCTGGTCACGCGACATCGGCGGGCTGCCGGACGACGTACGCCCTCCGGTGCGACCGGTGAAGGGTCAGACGATCCGTCTCACGGCGCCACCGGACCTGCTGCCGCATGTGGTACGCGGATCCGTCAAGGGACACCCGGTCTACCTGGTGCCGCGTACTAATGGCGAAGTGGTCGTCGGCGCGTCGAGCGAGGAGGCCGGGTTCGACATACGCGCTCGCACCGGCGCGGTCTACGAGTTGCTCCGCGACGCGACGGCGCTGGTGCCGGAGCTGAGCGAGGTCACGTTCGCCGAGGTCAGCACGAGCGTGCGACCGGGTTCACCTGACAACGCGCCGATCATCGGCCCGACCCGGCTCGACGGGTTCGTTGTCGCGACCGGCCACTACCGCAACGGCATCCTGCTGACCCCGATCACCGGCGACGAGGTGGCCACGATCGTCGCGGACGGCAAGGTCCCCGACGTCCTGGCCGCGTTCTCCCCCGATCGCTTCGGCGCCCCTGTGGCGGCGACGGGCGCCGCATCGGCGGCAGCCGCGGCCGCCACGAACTCATCGACCCCTATCGAGGCATCACCATGCACATCACCGTGAACGGCGAACCACACGAGATGGCCGACGGAGCGACGCTCGCCGACCTCGTCGCCGAATGCCTGCGATCGGACAAGGGCGTTGCGGCCGCCGTCGACGGAGAGGTCGCGCCACGGGGCAGCTGGCCAGGTGTCGCGTTGCGCGACGGGCAGGCGGTCGAGTTGCTCACCGCCGTACAAGGAGGTTGACATGTCGGACGAACTCGTGCTGGCCGGCGAGAAGTTAGGGTCGCGGCTCATCCTGGGCACCGGCGGCGCGCCGAGCCTGCAAGTCGTCGACGAGGTGATCGGCGCATCCGGCACGGCACTGTGTACGGTCTCGATGCGCCGCGTCGATCCGACCACGGCGGGCTCGATTCTCGACGTACTGTCCCGGCACGGCGTACGGATCCTGCCGAACACCGCCGGATGCCGTACCGCCCGCGAGGCGATCCTCACCGCGCAACTGGCACGTGACGCGCTCGACACGGATTGGGTGAAGCTCGAAGTCGTCGCCGACGACGACACGCTGCTGCCCGACGCGATCGAACTCGTGGACGCGGCCGAACGGCTGGTCGCCGACGGATTCAAGGTCTTCCCGTACACGAACGATGACCCGATCCTCGCGCGCCGGCTGCAGCGCGTTGGCTGTGTCGCGGTGATGCCGCTCGGCGCGCCGATCGGCAGCGGCCTGGGCATCTTGAATCCGCACAACATCGAACTCATCGTCGCCGAGGCGGAGGTGCCCGTAGTGCTCGACGCCGGCGTGGGTACCGCGTCGGATGCCACGCTCGCCATGGAGCTGGGATGCGACGCGGTGTTGCTCGCGTCCGCGGTCACGCGCGCACAGGACCCAGGTCTGATGGCGGCGGCCATGGCCGCGGCCGTCGACGCGGGACGGCTCGCCCGGCTCGCCGGACGCATTCCGAAACGGGAGCACGCGCACGCGTCGTCGCCGACCACCGGCATGGCCGTGTTGTAGCGGCGGCGTCGCACGGCGCCCGCTGACATGCAGTGCCCGTTGACATGCAGCGCCCGTTGACATGCGGCGCCGGTCCCCCGCCGGTTACGTCGCCAGCAACGCACCACAGCAACGACAAGTCCATCGCGGGAGCTCGAGCATCCATCGGGCTGAGAGGGCGACTGGCACGCGTCGCCGACCGCACGAACCTGACCGGGTAATGCCGGCGTAGGGAGAGGCACATGACCGCAAGCACCGCCGTACTCGACGACATGCACGCCGAGCCGGGTCGCACGCTCGACGACGTGCAGCCGCGAACGTTGGGGTTCTGGGACCAGGTGGCGCTCTGGGGCAACCTCGGCATCAGCCTGCTCGGCCCAACCGGCGCGATCTTCCTGATCGCACCGCACGCGTCGATGTTGGGCGCGCTGGTCGCGGTGATCGTCGGCACTGCGATCGGTACCCTGCTCGTCGCGCTCGCCGCGGTCGCGGGCGCACGGTCCGGCCGCCCGGCCATGGTGCTGTTGCGAGGGCTGTTCGGCAAGAAGCTGTCCTACCTGCCGACCGTGTTGAACCTCGCGCAATTGCTCGGCTGGGCGACGTTCGAACTGGTCGTGATCGCTGCCGCGCTGAAGCAGTTGCTGCCCTGGCACGTGCAGTGGGCGTACATCGTGATTGCCGGCGTCATCACCACGGTCATGGCGATCTGGCCGCTCGGCGTCGTACGGCTGCTGCGCCGCTACGCCCTCATCGCGGTGCTCGCCGCCATCGCGTATCTGTTCATCCAACTCGGTCGCAACCCGATCCCGCCGCTCGCGCACGGCTCGTGGTCCGGCTTCTGGACCGATGCGGACGTGGTCATCGCGGTCGCCGTGTCCTGGGTGCCGCTGGCCGCCGACTACACGCGGCATTCGCGTACCGAGCGCGCGGCGTTCGGCGGCGCGATGATCGGGTACACCGTCACGCAGGTGATCTGCTACGCGCTCGGCCTGCTCGCGTTCACCACCGTCGTGAGCGCCGCGGGCACGCCGGACCAACAGCAGCACAACCTCTTCGCCGCGTTCATCGCCGTACCGGTGGGTTGGCTCGCGTTCGCGGTCTTGGTCGCCCGCGAGCTCGACGAGTCGTTCGCGAACGTCTATTCAACCGCCGTCTCGATCCAGAACCCGTTCCCGAAGGCGTCACGGCAGGTGCTCGCGATCGGCGTCGGCACGGTCGCGACGGTCGGTGCGCTGATCCTCAAGATCGGTGCGTACCAGGACTTCCTTTACCTGCTCGGCTCGCTGTTCGTACCCATGTTCGCGGTGTTCGCGGTGCGCTACTTCCTGCTCGACCGTAACCGGCCATGGGACACCAGCGAGAACGCGCCGTCGCGGTGGAGCCTGCTCGTGCCGTGGGTGGTCGGATTCATCGCGTATCAGATCATCAACCCCGGCTCGATCGGCTGGTGGGTGACGATGTGGACGCAAGTGCAGGGCTGGCTGCGCTTCACACCGCAGACCTGGATGTCCGCGTCGGTCATCTCGTTCGTGGTCGCCGCGGTGTTGACGCTGGCGATGGGCGCGTTCGACCGGCCGCGGCCGATGACCGCAAGCGTCGAACCGCTAGAAGCGCCGTCCGAGGTGGTGCCGCAATGACTGTCCCGACAAGCCCGCCGACGGTTCCGTCGCAACGGATCCCGAACGTGCTCACCATCGCCGGCTCGGATCCGAGTGGCGGCGCGGGCATCCAGGCAGACCTGAAGACGTTCGCGGCCCTCGGCGGCTACGGCATGAGTGTCCTGACCGGGCTCACCGCGCAGAACACCCAGGGCGTACGGTCCGTGCACGCCGTACCGGCGGCGTTCGTACGCGAGCAGCTCGACGCGGTCTTCGACGACGTACGAGTCGACGCCGTGAAGATCGGCATGCTCGCCACGGCGGACGTCATCGACGTTGTCGCCGCGGTGCTCGTCGCGCGCCGGCCGAGATATGTCGTCCTCGATCCGGTGATGGTCGCGAAAAGCGGCGACCGGCTGCTCGCTTCGGACGCGGTCGACCACCTTCGCGACGTGCTGCTGCCATGTGTCGACGTCATCACGCCGAACCTGCCAGAGGCGGCCGACCTGCTCGGCGGCGTTGAGGCGCGCACCGAAGCGGACATGCGCGAGCAGCTCGACGCGTTGCGAAAGCTGGCGCCCGGCGTGCTGCTCAAGGGCGGGCACCTGAGCGGCGCGGAGTGCCCGGATCTATTCGCGATCGGCGCGGACGAACCGACGCGGCTCGCCGCGCGGCGCATCGACACGACCAACGACCACGGCACCGGTTGCACACTGTCCGCCGCGATCGCCGCGCTCCGGCCGCGTCGCGATGACTGGCTCACCGCGGTGACCGACGCCAAGGCGTACCTCACCGACGCGCTCGCCGCCGCGAACCGTCTCGACGTCGGTAGCGGACATGGTCCGGTCCACCACTTCCACGCGTGGTGGTAACGCGAAGCGGACGAGGGGAGGCGGCGCGGATGGCGGTGGTTCTGCGGCCTCACCGTAGAGTCGGGCGATGACCTGGGAACGGCCGGTGCCGCTGGTGGGCGACGTGACCGCCGCGTCGCAGCGTGCCGCCGACCCCACCGGGTGGGCGTTCGACGAGTCCGCTCGAGCGGCGTTCTACGCAGTCGTCGACGCCCGGCGCGACGTTCGGCGGTTTCGGCCGGATTCGGTCCCGGACGACGTACTGCATCGGGTGCTCGGCGCGGCGCATGTGGCACCGAGTGTCGGTCACAGCCAGCCGTGGCGGTTCATCGTCGTACGCGATCCGGCCATCCGTACCCGTGCCGCCACGCTCGCCGATCGTGAGCGCCTCCGGCAGGCCGGCGATCTCGCGCCGGATGCCGCCCGTCGACTGCTCGACCTGAAGCTCGAGGGCATCCGCGAGGCGCCGGTCGGCATCGTCGTCTGCTGCGATCGGCGTACGCCGGCGGCCGGCGTACTCGGACGGGCCACGTTTTCCGACGCCGACATCTGGAGTTGCGCGGCGGCGATTCAGAACCTGTGGCTCGCGGCGCGTGCCGAAGGGCTCGGGCTGGGTTGGGTGACGCTGTTCCAGCCGAGCGATCTCGCCAACCTGGTCGGGCTGCCGGACGGTGTGGTGACGCTTGGATGGCTGTGCCTCGGGTGGCCCGACGAGCGTCCACCGGCGCCGGGTCTGCAACGCGCCGGGTGGTCGAAGCGGCTTCCGCTCGAGGACGTCGTCTTCAGTGACCGGTGGCCGTCCGGGGACAGCGTCGCCGCACCGGCGTCGCATCTTCGCGCACCGTCCTCCGACGCGGTTGTCGCCGCGCACGACGATGCCGATCGCTTGCTCACGCCGCCCGGCTCGCTCGGCGTCCTCGACCGCGCCGTCGAGCGGATCCTCGCGGTACGCGGCGACGTCAACGGCGGCACGCTGGTCCTCGCCGCCGCCGACCATCCCGTCACCGCGTTGGGCGTGTCGGCGTACGCCCCTACGGTGACCGCGCAGGTCTTCGCCGCCGCCGAGGTCGGCGAGGCACTCGGCGTCACCGCCGCCATCAGTGCCGGGCTCGAGGTCGTGTTGGTGGACGCGGGCGTGGACAGCACCGCGCTTGCGCAGGCGCGCGGCGGTGCGACCGGGCACCGCGACGGCGCCCAGGCGCGCGGCGCGACAGGCCGGCGCGACGGCGCGACGGGGCATCGCGAGCGCGCCGCGGGAAGCGCCGGAATCGAGACGCCGACGACGGTTTCCGCCCACGACGTACGCGGAGATCTCGTGGCATCCGACGCGATGAGTTTGGCCGACGCGCACCACTTCGTCGCCGCCGGCCGCCGCATCGGCCGAAGGGTGGCAATCCGCGGCCTTGTAGCGCTCGGCGAGATCGGCATCGGGAACACGACCGTGTCGTCGTGCCTCGCCGCGGCGCTGACCGGGATCGACGTCGCCGACGCGGTCGGGCTCGGTTCCGGCGCGGACAGCGCAATCCTCGACAACAAGCGCGCCGTGGTCACGGCCGCGCTCGCGCGATGGCGGGAGTCATGCGCCGAGACGCCGTCGTACGGCCACGGATCGCGCGACGCCCAAGACGACGCCGCACGCGCCCGGCGCGAACCGATGCGTACCCTCGCCGTGCTCGGTGGCCCGGAGATCGCCGTACTGACCGGCGTGATCCTCGGTGCGACCGAGGCCGACACGGTGACCGTACTGGACGGCCTTGCCACCGGCGTCGCAGCGCTGCTCGCTATGTCCATCGAGCCGGCGGTGGCCGAACACGTGGTCGCCGGTCAGCGAAGCCGGGAACGCGCCCACGCCCGGGTGCTACTGGACCTCGGTTGCGAACCGCTGCTCGACCTCCGCATCCGAGCCGGCGAGGGCGTTGGCGCGAGCCTCGCCACGAACCTTGTGCTGCAAACACTGGCGATGCGCCGCGCAACGGGCCGGGTCGCGTACTGACACGGTGCGCAACGGGCAACAGCCGCCACCGTCGGGTCCGGAACTCTTTGATCGCGATCATTGCGCACCTAGCATGGTCTTGATAGGTCGGATCCACGTCTGACCAGGATCAGGAGGCCGGATGGGCGGCACGATCGCGCTGCGGTGGCTGTTGACTGCCGCGTTCGCGCTCGCCGGCTCGTATTGCACGGCGCAATGCATGGCAGCGTTGCGCACGCGGACCGAGGGTCGCGCCGCCACGGTGCTCGCGAACGTCGCGCACGTCGCGATGAGTCTCGCCATGATCGGCGCGGTGTGGTGGGCGCCGTCGTGGCGCGTCGTGACATGGGAGATGGCGATTTTCGCGGTGGCGGGCGGTTGGTTCGCCGTACGCGTGATCGCCCTTCGCCAACGCGCCACCGGATGTGTGCGTCACGCGCCAACGCCACGCGGCGGCGCTTATGCCAAGCTGGCGTGCGCCCACCACGCCGCGGCGATGGCGGCGATGGTGTGGATGCTGACCGCGATGGTGGCGCGTCCGGGCATGGCCGGCATGCCCACGCACACGAGTGCGACGCCGACGTCACGGGCGCTGACCGCGGCGGTGCTCGGCGGCTATTTCGCGGTGGCGGCCGCCTGCTGGCTCGTCGGCGGCAGGCGCCGTCAAGGAGTGTCCGGTGCGACGGCGCACGGGCTTATGAGCGCGGCCATGGGTACGGCCTTCCTGACGCTCGCCTGAGACGCGCCGCACACAACAGTTCACGGTCCGTGCACGTCAGGCCCGCCATGGCAATGCATCGCCTATTCGGACGGTATTTCGCGGCAGCGACCGGGTGCTAGGTTGCCGCGTATTCATCGTTGCCGCGTATTCATCGCGGCTGATGCGATGAGCCACCCGACCGAAGGACACCCATGGCGATTCGCCGCTCCACACAAAAGAAGCAGGTCATCCAACAACTCATGCAGGTCGCGCCGCCCGGCGAACAGTTCGTGGCGTGTGTCCACTGTGAAACCGGACCGAGCCCGTGGCTCGGCATCATCTTCGACGAAGTCCCGCTCCTCGGCATCGTGATCACGTTTCTCCGCCGCTTCTACTTCATCACGATGACCAACACATCGGTCGTCATGAACACCGCCGGACGTTTCTCGAACCGACCAGGCGCGATCATTTATTCATTTCCCCGGCACGCGTTTCCGGTCGTAAAACTGAAGCGTGCGAGGTTGTGGAGCTCGATGTATGTCCAGCTGCCCGGCACCGCGAGACCGACCCGCCTCAACATTTCGCGTTACTGGCGCACCGAGTTCGACCAACTGATCGCCGGCCTGCCGGCACCCGCACCGATCCCAGCGCAGCCGGTCGCTCCGGCTCAACCGGCGCCTGCGCAGCCGGCCGCACCCACGCCGGCCGACCCGACGCAAGGCTGAGCACTCTCGGCCGCCGGCACCGCCTGCACGCCGGGCGGTGCCGGCCGCGTCGGCGGGTACCCGTCCGGCGGTCTCTTCGATGCGCGTGCCGCCGGCCCGTACGCTCGCCCACATGACGTCCGTCGACGGGCGCGAAGTGATCACGGTCGCGGTCGACCTCGGCACGGCCGAGCTGATCCCGGATCCGAGCCGGCCGCGCGGCTGGGCGCTGTTCGTGGACGGCGTAGCGCAGTCATACGTCGACCTCGACGACCCGTTGCACCTGGAGTTCGCCTACATGCGGCGGGCCGCCACGGCGGTTGACGCGGCCCGTCGGCGGAGCGTCGCGATCGACGTGCTGCACCTCGGCGGCGGAGCGCTCACACTGCCTCGTTATGTCCGGGCGACCCGTCCCGGATCGCGCCAACACGTGGTCGAGCGGGACGCCGCGCTCTACGCCCTTGTTCGAGAGCATCTGCCGCTTCCCGACTCCTCAGCCGTCCGGGTGGACATCGCGTCCGCCCGCGCCGCGATGGCCGCCGCGCCGACCAACTCGTACGACGTGATCGTGACGGACGTATTCGTCGCCGCGCGCATGCCCAACGAAGTCGCGACCGAGGAGTTCGTGGCGCTCGTAGTGCCGGCATTGCGGCCCGATGGGCTATATGTCGTCAACGTCACTGATTTGCCGACGCTTGCCCTGACAAGACGGCTGCTGGCGACGCTGCGCACCGGTTTTGCGGACGTCTGCGTGGTCGCCGATCCGGGTATGCTTCGTGGCCGACGCTTCGGCAATTGCCTGTTGGTCGCGAGCCCGCGGCCGGACGGTTTGCCGACGGCCGGGTTGATCCGGTCGCGTGCCGGTGATGGTGGCCCGGTCGGACTGTTGCGCGACGCTGCGCTCGACACCTTCATCGGTGGTGCCCGCCCGCTGCGCGACGCCACTGTTGGCGATGCGCCGATCGGCGTATGGACCGTCCCGCGTCGCGCGGCCGAGCCCGACATCGAGCCGCCGACCGAACGCGAGAGGAGCCGCGGATGACGTCGGCCGCGACGACAGCCGCGACAACGAGCGACTCGTTGGCCGAGGCGGTCGTCGACCTCGACGCGATCCGGCACAATGTCGCGATCATCGCCGCTGGTACGAACGCCGCGGTGATGGCGGTGGTCAAGGCGGACGGCTTCGGACACGGCCTCGTGCCGGTCGCACGCGCAGCGCTCGACGCCGGCGCGACATGGCTCGGTGTCACGTCGGCCGCCGAAGCACTCGCACTGCGCGCCGCTGGACTCGACGCGCCAACCTTGACGTGGCTGCACCGCCCGGACGAAGACTTCACGCCGTTGATCGAGGCGAACGTGGACGTATCCGCGGCATCGGTCGCTCATCTGCGGGGCATCGCGTCGTCGGCCGCGCGGCTTCGCAATAGCGCGGCGGCTGCCGTACACCTGAAGGTCGATACCGGCATGTCGCGCAACGGTGCGGCGCCCGACGAGTGGCCTGCGGTGGTGGCCGCCGCGTACGACCTGGAGCGCGCCGGTTTGCTTCGCGTACGAGGCATCTGGACACACCTCGCGACTGCCGATACGCCGGAGCGACCCGAGGCGGTGGCACAGCTCGCGGCGTACGACGATGCGTTGAAGGTCGCCGAGGCGGCCGGACTCACGCCGGAGGTGCGACACGTCGCGAACTCCGCCGCCGCGCTCGCCATCCCGGAGGCACACCACGATCTGGTTCGCGTCGGCATCGCGTGCTACGGAGTCGAGCCGGTGGCCGGTCACACGTACGGCTTGCGGCCGGCCATGACTCTGCGAGCGCACGCCATCCTGGTCAAGCGGGTGCCGGCCGGCACCGGGGTGTCGTACGGCCTCGAATATGCCACCGGGCGCGAGACAACGCTTGTGCTGGTCCCGCTCGGGTACGCCGACGGGGTGCCGCGTCATGCCTCCGCGACCGCCTCGGTGTGGCTTCGAGGCCGCCGCCATCGGATCGCCGGCCGCGTGTCGATGGACCAGTTCGTCGTCGACGTCGGCGACACGCCCGCCGAGATCGGCGACGAGGTCGTGCTGTTCGGTCCGGGCGATCGCGGCGAGCCGACCGTGCATGAATGGGCGGCGTGGGCCGACACGAACCCGCACGAGATTCTCACGCGCGTCGGCCCTCGGGTGCCGAGACGCTACACATCGACCTCCGCCGCCGAGGCAACGTCGCACGCCGCGGCGACGCCCGGCACCCGGGCGACGTCGCGCACGCAAACACCGTCCGGCAGGGAGAGATCGCATGGCTGAGCACCGCACGCGCGTCGCGCTGATCTTCGGTGGCCGAAGCGGCGAGCACGACGTGTCCTGCTACTCCGCGGCGGGCATGCTGTCGCATCTGAGCCCGGACAAGTATGACGTCGTACCGATCTGGATCACGCCGGACGGCCGCTGGGTGGTCGGCTCCGACCGACCGCGGTCGGGCACCGTGGACGTACCCCTGTTGCTGTCCATGACGCCGTACGAACCCGAGGGCATCCCGGACGATCCCCGCGTGCCGCTGCACAGCATCCTCGACGCGCTGCCGATCCTTCGTACCGTGGACGTGGCGCTGCCGGCGTTGCATGGGCCGTTCGGCGAGGACGGTACGTTGCAGTCGCTGCTGGCCAGCGCCGGCGTGCCGTACGTCGGCAACGGGATCATGTCCAGTGCCATCGGCATGGACAAGGAGCAGACCAAGAAGCTATTGATCGCGGCCGGTTTCGAGGTCGCTGACGCGGTCGTCCTGCGACACGGCCGCGACACGCTGACCGATGCCGAGAAGGCGCGACTCGGGCTGCCGGTCTTCGTCAAACCTGCCCACGGTGGCTCCAGCCTCGGCGTGTCACGCGTCGACGAGTGGTCCGAACTACCCGCCGCGGTGGCGCGTGCGCGTGAGACCGAAGACAAGATCCTCGTCGAGGCCGGCGTGATCGGGCGGGAGGTCGATCTCGCCGTGCTCGAGCATCCGGACGGTCGCGTGCTGGCCGGACCGCCGCTGGAGATCCGAGTGACCGCCGAGCACGAGTTCTTCGACTACGAAGCCAAATACAGCGGCGAGGGCAGCGCGTTCGAAATCCCGGCGAACCTTCCACCGGACGTCACCGCGGAGCTTGCCGAGCAAGCCGTCCGAGTGTTCGAGACATTGGACTGTGTCGGCTTGCTGCGCGTCGACTTCTTTCTCCGCGACGGCGTGCAGCCGGTCGTGAACGAGGTCAACACGTTGCCGGGCCTCACGCCGCACTCGCAGTTCCCGCAGATCTGGCAGGCCGCCGGCGTGAGCTACGCCGAGCTGCTGGACATCCTCATCACCACCGCGATCGTTCGACGCGGCCGGCTCGATCGGCGTACGACATCGGCACAATTCGGGCAGGCAGGTCGGGCGGTGGCACGGTCCGCCGATCGGCTGCCCGGATCCGTGACGGCTAACCAGCTGCTGTGAGTCGCCGCTCGGCGTGATGCCGGTGAACAGCGCTCCGAACACGCGGGTACCGGATCGAGCCGAACACCACTGACGGTGAGATGTGTCATCACGCGGCGCTACGGGGCTGTGCGATGACACATCGGCCATGCACAATCGCTCGGTGAATTTCGCGCGCTGGGAGCTACTCGTGATCGACTGCCCGGATCCCTGGGCGCTGTCTGGCTTTTACGAGCAGCTGCTCGATATGCGCGTGATCGAAGAAGGCGACCGCTGGGTGATCATCGGCGGCTCGGACCGCAAGCCCGCCGTCGCATTCCAACGCGCCGACGACTACCAGCCGCCGGAGTGGCCCGACCCGGACCACCCGCAACACATGCGCATCGATGTGAAGGTCGGCGACCTCGACTCCGCGCAGGCCCAACTCGTCGCGCTCGGAGCGACCGTGTTGCCCGGCCGAGGTGACACCTATCGCGTCCTAGCCGACCCGGTCGGGCATCCGTTCTGCATCTGCCTCTGACGTACCATCGGCTGCGGGCGGCGGCGCATACCGACGCCCGATGCGCCATAGGACGCGCCGATGAGTAGCGTCAGCCGCGAGGCGCCATCGGAGCACCGCCGATGAGTAGCGTCAGCCGCGAGGCGCCATGGGAACAGCGTAGGCCGAGGAGACAGGCATGGGCAGGAAGGCGCTGATGGCCGTCGCCGCGCTCGCCGCGGGCGCGGCCGGGCTCGCGTGGGCGGCTCGCGACATCCCGGTCGCATACGGTGCGGAGCCTTCCGGCTCGCGCGCCGACCGGATCCGCCGATCGCCGCAGTGGCGCGACGGCGCGTTCCACAACGCGCAGGACACCCCGATCGAGTTCAACCCCGCGACCAACCCCGACGACCGGCATCGTCTGCGTGAGCTGCTGACCGACGGAGGCGAGCGCAAGCCGTCCGGCGCGATTCCGGTGGTTGCCGACGTGCCGCCAGACGTGGCCGCCGCAGATGAGTTGCACATCACGTGGTACGGGCACGCGAGCTCACTCGTCGAGATCGATGGCGCACGGATCCTGTTCGACCCGATCTGGAGCGACCGGTGTTCACCGTCGCGGCTGGCTGGGCCGCGTCGCCTGCACGACGTACCGATCCCATTGGCCGAGCTGCCCGCGGTGGACGCGATCGTCATCTCTCACGATCACTACGACCATTTGGACATGAACACGATCGTGTGGCTGGCGCGCAATCACGCCGCGCCGTTCATCGTGCCGCTCGGCGTCGGCGCGCACCTCGAGCGCTGGCACGTGCCGAGCCGGCGGATCATCGAACTCGACTGGCACGACTCGACGACGGTCGGCGACCTCACTCTGACCTGCGCGCCCGGGCAACACTTCTCGGGACGCAAGATCGCTAAGCGCAACTACACATTGTGGAGCTCATGGGTCGTCGTCGGACCGACCCATCGCGTGTTCTACAGCGGTGACACCGGATACTTCGACGGGTTCGGCGCCATCGGTGAGCAATACGGGCCGTTCGACGCCACGCTGGTCCAGATCGGGGCGTACGACGCCGGCTGGCCGAGCATTCACATGACGCCGGAGGAGGGCGTCACGACGCACGTCGACGTGCGAGGCGGCGTGATGATCCCGGTGCACTGGTGCACGTTCGTGCTCGCGTTCCACCCGTGGGGTGAGCCGGCCGATCGCGCCTGGGAGGAGTCGAAGGCGCGCGGCGTCACCCTCGCCGTACCGCGGCCGGGTCAGCGGATCGACATCGCCGACCCACCGGCCGTCGACGGATGGTGGCAGACGCTCTCGTAACGCGGCGGGTGCAGCCGCCGCGCACGATTCAGCGCGCCGTCCCACGATCGACGATCAAGCCGTCCTTGGCCGCGCCCATCGAGTCGACGACTTCCGCGGTCCGCTTCCACGACGCCTCGTAGACGGCCATCCGCGCGGCACTCGGGTGCGCGGCCATCGCGAGCGGCAGATCGATCAGCTGGATCTGGCCGCCAAGCGAGTCGTATGTCGGGATCGCCTCCGCCTTCGTCACCGTGAACTTGCCCGGCGACGTCTCGGTGAACGTGAACCGTGGCATGACTCCGTCCATGGTCGGCTGGCTGAAGCCCTGCGTGGCGATCTGGTTTCCCATGCCGTAGACGACCCACTTGCCGTTGATCTTCTGGAACGGCTGAACGACGTGCGCATGGCACCCGATGATCAGGTCGACGTCCGGCGACGCCAGTAGCGCACGAGCCACCGACAGCTGCTGGGCGTTCGGGGTGTGCTGGTATTCCGTACCAAAGTGGAGGCTCACGATCACCACGGAGGCGCCGGCCTGCTTGGCGCGCTTCGCGTCCGCCAAGATCTGCGGCACGCTGATGAGGTTCGCCAGCCACGGTTTGTCCGCCGGTCGCTTGATGCCGTTGAATCCGTACGCATAGGACAGCTGCGCGACCGTGACGCCGTTGGCCTGCAGCAGGTCCGGCTGCGCTGCCTCCGCCGCGGATCGCGCCGTGCCAGAGTGCTTCACGCCCGCCGCGTCGAGCGCGTCGAGCGTCCGATCGATGCCTGCCTCGCCGCCGTCCAGCGAGTGGTTCGACGCGGTGGAACACGAGTCGTAGCCGACGTCGTGGATCGTCTGTGCGATGGCCGGCGGCACTTCGAAGACCGGGAAGCTGGTGAACGGGCCGTTCGGCTTGCCGTAGGGCGTCTCCATGTGACAGATCGCGAGGTCGGCACCCGCGATGTCGGGCCGCGCCGAGGCGAAGATCGGGTCGAAGAAGTAGCCCGCGCGTCCGGCCGCTTCAGCGTCCGCCCGTCCTTGCGCCCACAGGCGGGTATGCAACAGGATGTCGCCGGCCGCGATCACAGTGAACTGCCGCGGCGCGCCGGCCGCCGACGGTTGACCAGCACCCGGCGTCGGTTGACGAGGAGTCGCTGCGCCGAGTGGCAACGCGCCGAGCGGCGCCAGCGCTGGCAGCCCGCCGTGCGCCAGGCCGACGTCCGGGAACGCTGATCGATCGGCAGTAGTCGGCGCGCTGGAACTCGCGCTGGAACTCGCGTCCGACCGCGCGCCGACCGCGCTCGGCGTGCCACCTGCCGCGCCCGCCAACCGGGCGCCACCGACTGGGACGATCGCCCGACTCACGTGTGCAGTGGCGATCGCGCGATGCGCCGTCTCGGGATGGCCGGTGGTGAGCGCCGATGCGGTCAGACCGATGACGACGGCACCGCTCCAGAACGCCACGGCGCCGCGGACACCCATAGACGGCATGATGCGACATCCTTTCGCCTTTGTGGTGACCGACCGATCATCACGCCCGAAACAGGATCATGTGAGCGAATCTCGCATTTAGGTCAGGTCACGTAAGGCGTGCAATGCCTCTGGAAGGGTCCGGAACCTCGCACGGCGCGGCCCGCCGAGCGGTCGCGCGACGGCTCAATGCTCGACGCTACGGTGCGGTGACGCGACGGCTCGCGAGGCACGCGGCGACGATCGCGGCGCGGCGGGCCACGGGCACCCGAGCACGCCGGCGGATCACGTCGCCGTCGGCCCGCTCGATTTCGTCGAGGATGCCTTGATACAGCCGGTACGCGGTGCGCATGCAAGCACGCGAACCGGGTACGAGGAGGTCGATCCCCGGCGCGGCGGCTCGATAGTGCTCGCGAGCCCGGCTCACCTCGTACCGGATAAGGTCCTTGATCTCGCCGGTCGCGGACCCGGCGGCGACCGCGGCGGTCAGTCCCTCGGTGGTCACGCCGAACGCTCGAAGATCGCTCTGCGGCAGGTAGACGCGGCCGCGGCGAAGGTCCTCGGCGACGTCCCTGATGAAGTTCGTGAGCTGGAACGCGCGACCGAGCTCGCGCGCCAGACCGATGGACTGAGCTCGGTCGACGGTGCCGAGCACCGGCAGCATCATCGCGCCGATCACCGCGGCCGACCCCTCCATGTACCCGAGCAGATCGTCGTACGTGTCGTAGCTGCTCACCGTGAGGTCCATGGCCATCGACCGCAGGAAAAGCGTGAAGTCGGTCGGGTCGAGGTCGAACACCGCGATCGTGTGTAGCACCGCGACAAGCACCGGGTCGTCGACCGTCCGCCCGGCCAGACCGGCCTCGAACGCGCGACCCCATGCCGCCAGGCGCTCGGCTCTTACCGCGGGCGGCGCGCCGTCGACGGCATCCACGATCTCGTCGGCCGTTCGCGCGAACCCGTAGAGCGCGTGCACGTGCCGCCGCTTCCAGGCAGGCAGCAGGCGCGTCGCCCGGTAGTAGGTGTGACCATGCCGGGCGTGCAGCGCCCGACAGCGCTCGTACGCCCGATCCAACTCGTCCGTGGTCACACGTGCGATCCTCGCCGATTCACCGGTCGCCCCGACCACCGGTCCCGGTCCGTGTTTCGCGGCTCACCACGCATGATGGGGACCATGCGTACCGTCCACGGCCCGACCGACCGCGTCGTGATCGTCGGCGCTGGCCTGGGCGGGCTGGCCTGCGCCGTACGGCTGGCGGCGACCGGGCGTGACGTGACGGTGATCGAGCGGGAGTCGACGCCGGGCGGACGAGCCGGCCGGCTCACCATCGACGGATACGCGTTCGACACCGGCCCGACGGTGTTCACGATGCCGGAGTTGCTAGCCGACACGTTCGGCACGATCGGCGAGGACATGGCCGATTGGGTGTCGTTGACGCGACTCGATCCCGCGTACCGGGCGCACTTCCCGGACGGTTCGACACTCGACGTGATCGCCGACCCGGTACGGATGGCAGCCGAGGTGTCGCGCGCGTGCGGGCCCCGCGAAGCGGACGGATACCTGCGATTCGTCTCGTACGTACGCCGGCTCTGGCGCCTCCAACGCGACGACTTCATCGACCGCAACCTCGACGGTCCGCGCGACTTGGTGACCGTGAACCTGCTGCGTCTCGTGGCCGCCGGTGGCTTCCGCCGGCTCGACACCAAGGTCGCGCAGTTCTTCCGCGATCCGCGCACCCGTCGGGTCTTTTCGTTCCAATCCATGTACGCCGGGGTCGCCCCGCACGAAGCGCTCGCGCTTTACAGCGTCATCGCGTACCTCGACGCGGTCACCGGTGTCTACTTTCCGCGCGGCGGAGTGCACGCCATCCCGGTCGCGCTCGCCGCCGCGGCGGACAAGCACGGTGTCGCGTTCCGCTACGGCACCGCAGTCGAGGCAGTCGAGGTGTCCGGCGGTCGGGCATGCGCGGTTCGCACGGCAGGCGGCGAACGCGTCGACGCCGACGTTGTCGTACTCAACCCGGACCTGCCGGTGGCGTACCGCGACCTGCTCCCGCCCGGCTCCGCTCCGGCGCGCGAGCAGCGGCGCATCGCCCGGCTCCGACAGTCTCCGTCCGCCGTCGTGCTGCACGTCGGGTCGACCCAGCCGTACGCCAAGATCGCCCATCACAACATCCACTTCGGGCGCGCCTGGCGGGCGACGTTCCACGACGTGATCCGGGACGGCGTCCGTATGCGGGACCCGTCGCTGCTGGTCACGAACCCGACCCGCACCGATCCGTCGCTCGCGCCGGACGGCCGCCACGCCTACTACGTGCTCGCCCCGGCGCCGAACCTCGATGTCGGTCGGGTCGGGTGGACCGAGCGGGACACCGACCGCTACGCCGATGAGTTGATCGCCGTCCTTGAAGCGCGCGGCTATCGCGGCTTCGGTGACGGCGTCGAGGTCCGGCGGGTGGTTACGCCAGCGGATTGGGCGGCCGCCGGCCTCGCCGCGGGCACCCCGTTCGCGAGCGCGCACACGTTGCGCCAGACCGGTCCATTCCGGCCCGGAAACCTCCATCCGACGCTCGAGAACGTGGTGTTCGTGGGTTCGGGTACGCAGCCTGGGGTCGGCGTACCCATGGTGTTGATCTCTGGAAAGCTGGCCGCCGCTAGGATCGCCGGGTGACCCCTCGCGAAGCCCTTCTTGTCGAATTGGTTGGCGCCGACGGCGAGCCGCGCGGCGCGGCGACCGTAGCCGACGCCCACACCCAGCCGGGTGATCTGCATCGCGCGTTCTCCGTAGTGCTCGTCGACCCGGCCGGTCGGCTGTTGCTGCAGCGCCGCGCCCGCACCAAGACAAGGTTCGCCGGTCGCTGGGCCAATTCCTGCTGCGGCCACCCAGCGCCGGGCGTCGCGGTCACTGAGGCAGCCACGGTACGGGTTAGAGAAGAGCTCGGCATCGACGCCATCGACCTACGCGACGTCGGCGTGTACGTCTACCGGGCCATCGATCCCGCCAGCGATCGTGTCGAGCACGAATACGACCATGTGCTGGTCGGCTCGTTGTCATCCGACGCACGCTTCGAACCGGACCCGGCCGAGGTCGACGCGTTGCGTTGGAGCGCGGTCACCGATGTGCGCGAGGGTCTCGCGACCGCACCCGACGCGTACGTCCCGTGGCTCTCCGGAGTCATTTCGACACTGCCCGATAACATCGCGGTCACTGGCAGCGACGGCGCCGCGAGCTAGCCCACAGACTTCGCGGTAACCGTGGCTTTTCGACGTGATGGCGGATAGCTTGGCCGGATTCGCACCATCGGTTCTCCCCCCGGAGTCCACATGTCGCAACGCACGCTCGGATGGGTGCTCGCCTGCGGGCTCACCATCACGATGGGCGGCTGCCTCGCGGTAGCCGCCGAGCAATCGGACCGTGCTGCCGCGCACACCTCCGTGTCGGCCGGCCCAAGTGCGAGTTCGCCCGGACGGCCGCCGACGACACCGGCACCACGACCGACGAAGGCACGACCATCGCCGTCGCCGTCCGCGTCGCGTCGAAAGACGCCACCAACGCCTGTTCCGCCGTCGCAGATCACCGCGGCAAGCCTCGGCATTCCGAGCGCCGGCACGTTGAAGATCCCCGCGTGGCCGTCGCAGTCCGGCATGCGCTATCGCGGTCCGGACGGGTCGGAGGGCTCGACCGGCACAACGTCCGTCGCGCTGACGTTTGACGACGGGCCGGGTCCGTACACCGCGCAGATCCTCGACATCCTCGAGCAGGCCCACGTGAAGGCGACGTTCTGCCTGATCGGTCGTCAGATCCACGCGTACCAGTCGGTGGTCCGGCGGATGATCGACGACGGCATGACGTTGTGCAATCACAGTTGGGACCACGACGAGAAGCTCGGTACGCACACGCCGCAGTACATCGCCGCCAACCTGCAGAAGACGATCGACGCGGTACACCGGATCGACCCGTCCGCGACGATGGCGTATTTCCGCAACCCCGGCGGCAACTTCACCCCGACGACCGTACGAGTGAGCGAGTTGCTCGGCATGCGGCCGCTCTACTGGTCAGTGGACACCAACGACTGGCGGCGGCCCGGCGTACCCGCGATCGAAAAGACCGTACTGACCAAGACGCACCGCAGTTCCATCGTGCTCATGCACGACGCCGGCGGCGACCGGACCGAGACCATCGCCGCGCTGCGCGCTGTGCTACCGGAGCTGAAGGACGACCTCCACCTGATCGCGCTGCCGACGGCCCGTACGGTCGCGGTCGATCCAGGTAAGCCGGCGCCATCTCCTGCACCCACGTCATCGGGAGCGCCAACCGACGGTGACGCGCCCGACCGGCGCTGATCGGCGGTGATCGGCGGTCGCTGACTTCGCTGTCGGACGGCGTCGATTCGTTCTCGTTTGATGGCGGTAGGTGGGTCGCGTATGCTTTGCAGGCTTCCGGCGGGGCCGGATGAGTGCCTCAGCCGCCCGCATCGCATTGTGCGATGATGGCGGAGCCGCCCTCATCGTCTAGAGGCCTAGGACGCCGCCCTTTCAAGGCGGTAGCACGGGTTCGAATCCCGTTGGGGGCACGGCGCGGCAGGTTGATATCCTGCTAGCCGAGCTAGGTCCTGTGGAG
>DATFRR010000261.1:0-2549 GCA_035263025.1 Micromonosporaceae bacterium | reverse complement strand
GCTGCCCGATGACGGCCTACCCGTCGAGGAGCGTGAGGCGGTGCGGGTCGTCGTGCTCGACGCGGACGAGCGGATCCTGCTGTTCCGTACGTGGCATACGAACCACCCGACGTCATGGTGGGAGCTGCCGGGTGGCGGCATCGAGCCGGACGAGACGTACCTCGACGCGGCGATCCGGGAGCTGCGCGAGGAGACCGGCATCGTCGTCGTACCCGCGCAGGTGTCCAAGCCCACGTGGCGGCGGACCGCGACGTTCCGTTATCGCGGCGCCCGCCGACTGCAGCATGAGGTCGTGGTGACCGCCCGGCTTGACCAGCGCGGCGCCGAGCCCGACGTCTCGGGACAGCTCGACTACGAGCGCGAGGACTATTCGGCAAGCCGCTGGTGGCCCGTCGCAGAGGTGACGTCGAGCACCGAAATGTTCTATCCCGGACGGCTTCCGGAGTTCCTCGCCGCGCATTTGCGTGCCGAGGAGATCGACGAGCCGTTCGAACTATGGTCCTGAGCGACGCACCCCGTCAGACCACGTCGCCGGACCGCGCCACCGGTGCCTGGCCGGGCTGTCCGTGCCGGTAGGCATTGACCAGATCGTCCCGCGCCCGCGCGACACGCGACCGGATCGTGCCGATCGGACAGCCACACACCTCGGCGGCCTCGGCGTAGCTCAGACCGAGCACCTGGGTCGCGATGAACGCCTCACGTCGGTCGGGTGCCAAGCCTTCCAGCAAGTGACGCAGAGCTACACCGTCATCGAAGCCGCCGGTACGCAGCGTTCGCGGCGTCACTGCGGCCGGATCCCGCGCGTCGAGGGAGGCCGGCCGTGGCCGCCGGACCGCGTCCCGCACGTGATCGGCTGCCACGTTGCGCGCGATCGCCAGCAACCAGGTGCGCGCCGACGAGCGTCCGGCAAATCCGCGCAGCGACCGCAGCGCACGCAGATATGTCTCCTGCGTCAGATCGTCGACGTCGGACGGCGCACACAGATGGGCGAGAAATCCGCGGACGGTGCGCTGGGTCATCTCGACAAACGCCGACGCCGCTGCCCGGTCTCCGGCCTTCGCCGCGAGCGCGGCGCGTGTCACGGCTTCGTCGTCGTAGCCGGACCGGACCATGACGCTAGAGCGTAGCCGGGCCAGCGCGACACGCGGACGGCGCCGTCGGGAACTTTTCGCCGCGGCATGACGACATTGCTTGCGTGACGTGCTCGGCATGGCGGGAGGCGTTGTCGGCCCGGCTCGACGGCGAGGATCTCGGCGACGCTTTTTTGGCTTCGAACCCGGAGGTTTGGGCCGGACAGGCCGCGCGCGAAGCTTCCGGCCGAATCGACGCGGCCGCGGTCGACGCGCACCTTGCGACATGCGCTGAGTGCCGCCAGTGGTACGCCGACGCCGTCACCGTCACGCGTCTCGCCCGGCTTGACGGCACTGTCACTTCCAACCGGGGCGTGCCCGACAGCGTGCTGGGCGCGACGCCGCGTCCGACCCGGGCGCGCGTCGCGCGAGCGCTTCGGCTGGTGCTCGCACTGCTCGGCGCCGGACAGGTACTGCTCGCCGCCGGTCAGTTGGCCGGGCCCATGGGCGGAACCAACGAAACTGTCATGCACATGACTCATGAGTTCGCGGCGTGGAACGCGGCCGTGGGCGCGAGCTTCCTGTTCATCGCGTGGCGTCGCACCCGACCGGCAGCGTTGCTGCCGCTGCTGACCGCGTTCGTGGGTGTGCTGGCGGTGCTGAGCATCGACGATCTCGTACACGGCACGGTCACCGCCGCCCGGCTCGGCAGCCATCTGCTGATCCTCGCCGGCTACGCCGTGATAGTCGCGATGTCCCGTCCGTCGTTGACGTTCGACGCGCCACCCGGCGCGCGACGGCGGTCAGAGCCGTCTGCGTGGCGGCTCGACGCCAACGACGACCCGGAGCGCGAGGCGCCAGCGTGGCCCGACGCGCCCGATATCCCGGCCGCGTCGACGGGCGAGCACCCCACTCGGACGGAGCGCCACGCCGCGTAGCCCGCGGCCGGGACCGCGACGGCATACTGAGGCACATGGAGTTGCGGGAGGCGCGCGAGCGGCTGCGGCTGCTCCGTCCGCATCTCGACGCGATCGTCGCGATCCGCGCCGACCTGGCCGAGCTTCGCGCGGATCTGGACGCGCAGGGCCGCAGCGACCGCGGCGGGCTCGCCGAGGCAAAGGCATTGGAAGCTCGCTTGTACGCCGAACTCGAAGCCCTGTCCGGCGAGGACATCCAACTCAAGGGGTACGCGCCCCTTCTGCTCGACTTTCCGGGTGAGCGCGACGGCGTACGCGTGCTGTGGTGCTGGCTCGAGGGTGACGACGACATCGGCTCGTACCACCGAGAGGACTGCGGATTCGCTGGACGGCGCCCGGTCTGAACGGCTGTGCTGTCGTTTGGTGCCTCGCGGTCTGAACGGCTAGTCCGGCTCCGCGCGGCTGCGCTACAAGGCGCGCTACCCGACCAGCGCGCCGTGTGCCGCGCCGACCAGGTAGAGCGACCCGGTCACCAGCACCGCGCCGGACGCACCGGCGACAT
>DATFRR010000260.1:0-5134 GCA_035263025.1 Micromonosporaceae bacterium | reverse complement strand
TGGCCCGGATGGACCGCTTGCAACGCGCCGCGTACCTGCTGTGCCGGGATTGGCACACAGCCGAGGACCTGGTGTCGGTCACCTTCGGGAAGCTGTACCGCAACTGGTCCCGGGCACAACAGGCGAACAGCCTCGATGCGTATGTTCAGACGATTCTGATGCGCTCCTGGCTGGACGAGGTGCGCCGGCCATGGCGCCGTGAGCGCGTCACCGACAACGTGCCGGACCTGCCGGCACCCGACCGCTCCGACGTCATCGACCGGCTGTCGCTCATCAGTGTGCTGTCGGAGTTGTCGCCACGCCGACGGGCGGTGGTGGTCTTGCGCTTCTACTTCGACCTGTCGGTGCAGGAGACCGCCCAGAGGCTGGGCTGTTCGCCGAGCACGGTCATGAACCTCAGCTCGCAGACGCTTGAGGCGATGCGGAGTCGAGCGGCCGCCATTAACCAGATGAGAGAGGAGATCTCGTCATGATGAGCAATCAGGAGCTGCTGGACAACGAGATGGGGTCGCCACCGTCGGTGGTGGACGTCGAGAAGGTCATCGCGCACCAGCGGCGCAGAGTGCGTTACCGACGGGTCGGTGCCGCTGGCGTCTTAGCCGCCTCGGCCGTCGCACTCGCCCTCGTGGTGTCGGCGTTGCCAAACTCCGGAGCCGCAACGCACGCCAGGGTCGGCGCGAAGCCGAAGCCAACGGCCACCGTGTCGCCGAATCTCGTGACGGAAAGCGATGCCGAAGCTCTTTTGGGTGGGTTCCTGATTGCGTGCGAAGATCCGGCGACCTATGCCCTCGCGGGGCAGGGTGTGCCCTGCGCCAAGGTGGAGCGTGGCCGCATCTATGACGTGGACGGACATTATTGTGCCGATGATTGGCACCTGGTCTCGTCTCAACTCGTTGATACCAAGGCGAACTTGGAGAAATATAGGCCTCTGCAGTCGATTGATGGCGTGATACTAAAGACGACACGAACACCGATCAGGCTCATCGATCCCACCTATTCACAACAGCACTTTGGTGGGCAGTATTACTACATCCAGATTGGTGTGATCCTGTCGCCGCAACAGATCTCCGCCGGAAAGCATTCATTGCGCCAGTTCACTGCGAACCATAGTTTTGACAGGCAGATTCCGTTCACGATTGATCGATCAGGCACGGGTGTGTGCGCTGGCTCGTAGGGATCTCAGCCGTGGCTCCCTTCTGCGGAGCGGGAACGGATGTCAAGAAGCAGGAAGCGGACCGTTGACACATGCGTGTGTGAACGGTCCGCTTCCTGGTTGCCTACGCTATTCATAGCGTAGTGAGATGATGCCTAGGGCTGGTTAGCGCGCCGGAGGTACTCATCTTCGTTCGACTCAATCATGAGTCTATTCATTGCCACGACACTGATCGTTAATGCGATGCCCCACTGCTGCGCCCGAACAAGACTCCTGCCGCCCGTGCGCCAAGCCGTGCACGTCCGCCGCTCGAGCCTGCCGTACGCGCCGGAGCCGTGGCTTGCTCCTTGCGCTTGACGCGGTACCTACCCGTGTCGGCGGACCGCTTCGGAACGCTCTTGGTTCCATCGCGCTGTCGTGAACCTGACTGATATCTGTCTATCTCCGGTCGGCGGCCGAAACCATGCTAATTCTGTGGTTGACGCGCGCACGCCAATCGATGTGTTCGAGTTCGTCATCCGGTGACCGATGCCGTCCCACCGAAGTCTGACCCCCACTCCTAGGACCTTTTCGCGGAGGCGATGAGGATGTCCGAGCAGCGGATAGACCAGTCCACCGCGACGTCGGCGCCACCGAGTCTCATTAACCAACAGCCGCGCCGGTTGAAGGGGCCGCTCGCGCTGTTCCTCACGCTGTTTTCGGCGGTGTCCGCTGCCGCCGGCACGTATCTGTTTTACCGCAACGTCCGACCGGGGCTCACCCCGTGGACGCTGGTCGAGCTGGAGCTGAATGAGAACGCCGGCAAATCACGCGATGTGACGTCGGCGATCAGCGCGGTGAAGTGGGACGACGTGTTCCTCGCAGGACTGGTGGTTGCCGTCGTGGTGGCAGGCATCCTGGGGTGGCGCCTGTTCGTCACATCATGGGGGCGCGCGGCCGGCGCCGCTTGCATGGGCGGCGGCCTGCTCGCCGGCCTCCTCGCCATGGCGGCTAACTGGCTGGACTTCATGACGTCAGGTGCGATCCACACGCATTCGGCGACTACGTCGACCACGACGTTGCAGGCGGTGCAGGCGTGTGCGCTCATCGCGGTCGTGGTGATGGGCCTGGCGTCGCCGATCGCGGTCACCGCCGCCGCCACGGTGGTGGTTCGGCTCAGCGCCTACTACGTGCTCCGCCGCCGCCTACGGATTCCCGACGACGATCTACAGCCGCAAGACGGCTCGGCGACATTCCCTGCAAGCGCGTACTGGCGGACGAACTGGGCGTGCCCGCCCGGGCGGGACCTGGGCAAGGTGGGCATCTGCCTGTCCGGCGGCGGCGTCCGGTCCGCCGTCTTCGGCATCGGTGCCCTGCAAGTCCTTCAGCGGGAACGCAAGCTGTGCAACGCGAGGTATTTGATCGGGGTCTCCGGAGGCGGGTACGCGGCCGGGGCGATGCGACTTGCCCTGCAGAAACCCGATCGCGTGGGTGCGCCGAAGCACGCCGGCCGGCCGGTCGGCGGAGGCGGCGGCCCGGTGCGACAGGACACCTGCGGGGCGACGGCCTCCAACGTGTATGCGGAAGGCTCGCCCGAGTTCGATCACCTCCGCCGGCACAGCAAATACCTCGCGGAGGGCCCTGCGCAGTGGCTCGGGGTCCTGATCGCCGTCCTGCGGGGACTGGTCATCGCCCAGCTCACGCTGTTGTTCGCGGCGATGGTATGCGGCTGGCTGGTTGGTGTCCTGTTTGGACATGTGACGGCGCTCGCCGACGCGCTCGCCAGCCCCCGCCTTCCGGCGCCGGGAGTCGGTTGGGCTATCGCGGCCCCGGCGCTGGCCGGGCTCCTGTTCTGGCTGCTCGCCGTCGCGATCGAGACCCTCTGGCCGAACGCCGGCCGGCGCGCTCTGGTACGGGTCACACTCGTACTCTCCTGGGTAGGGCGCGCGTTGTTCATACTCGGATTGATCATGGCCGTGGTGTGTCTGGTGATACCGCTGCTCGTAAGCGGAGCCAACAAACTCCCCCACGGGCTGGCGACCGCGTCGAACACAACGCCCCACGGGCTGGTGACCGCGCCGAACACAAAGCTGGACGCCAAGACCACGGCAGCGACCGCGACAACGATTGTCACGACGGGATACGTGGCTACGATCGTCGCCATCTTCACGGCCATCGGCCGGGCTGCCGGCTCGGCGTACTCCTGGCTAAACAAGAACCGTGCGGTGTTCGCCAAGGTGCCCGCGTTCATCCTGCAGGGGCTGCTCGTCGTGGGCGCCGCGACACTGCTGGTGGTCGCGCATATGTATGTGTTCACACGTGTGATCGACTACGTCGCCGCGCCGAAGCACGCCCGCTTCACCCTTGACCTGGTACTCGGCCGGCACTACCTTCCCGTGGCCATCGGGCTCGTGATGCTCCTCCTGATCACCGTATTCATCGACCAGACCCGGTGGAGCCTGCACCCGTTCTACCGACGTCGGCTAGCCGCGGCGTTCGCGGTACGCCGGCTCGGTGACGAAACGGAGGTGTACCCGGAGGACGAGTGGACCTACCTGGATACGCATTGCGACTACACAAAGGGACAGGACTTTCCCCAGGTCATCTTGATGGCCTCCGCGAACGTGTCAGGCCAGGACCTCACCCCGCCCGGTCGCCACGCACTGCCCTTCAGCCTGTCCGGCGACTGGGTGGGCAGCCCGCTGCTGGGCTGGATCAAGACGTCAACGCTGCTGCGTGGTCCGACGGAGACAACAAGGCGCGGCAAGCCACGACGACGCAGACCCATAACCAGCGGCGTGCTCGGCGCCGATCTGACCACCGAGGCGGCGATGGCGGTCTCCGGTGCCGCGTTCGCCTCCGCGATGGGCGCCGCGCATTCGCCGTACTCGCTCCTATTCACCCTGACCAATGCCCGGCTGGGCGCGTGGCTGCCCAACCCGCGCTTCCTTGCCCATCACCGCGAAAGCTCCGACCTCCGCGAGTCCAGGCGGTGGGCGCATCCGCTGCTACCCCACTGGCGCGCCATGCCGTACTTACTGCGGGAGCTGTTTGGCATCTACCGGCCCGACGGGCCGCTGGTCCTCGCCACCGACGGCGGCCACTACGACAACCTGGGACTTGTCGAAATGCTCCGCCACGCCCCCTCGACGGTCTACTGCTTCGACGCGAGCGGCGGTGCCAATCTCGGCGGGAGCGCGCTCGGGCCGGCCGTAACCTTGGCCCGCCAAGAATTGGGTGTGCGCATCACGTTCCTCGGGAGCCCGCACGGCGTATCCCGCCTCGAATGGGCAGAGAAGGAGCTCGATCGGGCAGGAGTGCTGGTCTGCCAGATCGATTACAGCGAGTGCCCACCTGTGGACGGGCAAACACGTGACCCGGGCGTGCTGTACTTCGCCCGGGCCACCGTCACCCCCGACGCGCCCTGGCAGGTGCAGTCCTACCGGCAGAGCCACCCGACATTCCCCAATGACAGCACCAGCGACCAATGGTTCGACCAGGAGCAGTTCGACGCCTACCACACGCTCGGCCAGTACGCCGCGGCGGCGGTTATCGACGCACAGAAGCGCTACGAAGCGTCGACCGGGCGGAACACGCGGGCGCCGGTCGAGGTCCCTCCGCCGCGGAGCGGCGGAGGATGAGGGCTCCGAAATGCGATCAGCGGCCCTGCCGAAGATCACTGGGCAGAACCGCTGAACTGGCACCCTAACTGTGGCCAGGGGCGGGGTCGAACCGCCGACCTTCCGATTTTCAGTCGGACGCTCGTACCAACTGAGCTACCTGGCCGCAAATAAAAACGCGGTCCTGACGGGACTTGAACCCGCGACCTCCGCCTTGACAGGGCGGCGAGCACTCCAACTGCTCCACAGGACCTAGCTCGGCTAGCAGGATATCAACCTGCCGCGCCGTGCCCCCAACGGGATTCGAACCCGTGCTACCGCCTTGAAAGGGCGGCGTCCTAGGCCTCTAGACGATGAGGGCGGCTCCGCCATCATCGCACAA
>DATFRR010000259.1:0-13852 GCA_035263025.1 Micromonosporaceae bacterium | reverse complement strand
GTGACGACGCCGAAGCCCGCGCCGCCGGCGCCCCGGAGCGCCCACAGTAGGTCGGGATGCTCCTGTTCGGTCACCCGCAACACACGTCCGTCCGCGTCGACCATGGTCGCCGCGAGAAGGTGGTCGCAGGCGAGGCCGTAGCGGTGGCTCAGCAGTCCGTACCCGCCACCGAGGCTGTATCCGGAGATGCCGACCGTCGGGCATTCGCCGCCGGGCAACGCGTACCCGTGCGGCATCCCGCCGTCCCCGCCCATCGCGAAGTCGACGTACGTCACCTGGTCGACGTCGCGCCAGCCGCACCCCGCTCCGGCGTTAACGGTGCGATTCGCCGGATCGAACTTGACGTCCTTGATCCCGTTGACGTCGATCACGACACCGCCCTCAGCGAGCGAGAATCCACACGCGTGGTGCCCACCGCTACGGATCGAGACCGGTGCACCGGCGTCGCGCGCGAACCGTACGGCGGCCACCACGTCGTCGGTGTCGGCGCACCGTGCGATCACCTCAGGTCGGGTTCGGATCCGGTTGTTGAACAGCACGCGCACGCCCTCGTAGCCCGGATCTGCGGGGGTAACAAGCGTGCCGCGGAACGTGTCACGGAGCGACGAAAGATCGAGGCGCATCCCGCCATCCTAAGCTCATCGGCACGGGCCGCGGGCCGACCTCGACGGCCAGGTGATGGCAGAAGTGCCATGCGTTGACCGCCGTCGACCCAGCGACCCGCGCCCGATGACCCCCGTGCTCGATGACCCCAGTGCTCGATGAGCTACTGCGACGACCTAAGCCGAGGCCGGGACGAGCGCCGCATGAACCACCACGCGCCGAGCGTCACCACCACGCATACGCCGGCGGCGGCACCGGCGATGCCGAGCCAGGCGTTGTTTGCGCCACGTTGGTCGTTCGCGGCCGGCGCTGGGTTGGCCGCTGCCGCGGTGCCACGTGGTTGTGCAGCACCGACTCCGGCCGCCGCGGTTGGCGTTGCCCGATCCATGCCGGGCACGCCGATCGACTTCAGCACGACCCGAAGCGTGCCCGGAGCGTGGTACCAGCCCTCCGGCGTCGTGGTGCCCATGGCCCGCTGGCCACCGGGCGTAAACGTGTACGGCCCGGTGGCCGCCAACGGATAGACATCCTGTCGCACGATGTCCGGCTTGGAAATGTTCGGCACGCGATAGGTCACCGTGAATCGGGGACCGAGCGCGCCGGTCGGTTTGGTGGACGTCATGCCGGCACCGAAGCCGCCGTCCGGCCCGAACATCGCCACGAACAACCCGGTATTGTCGGCAAGTTGTCCGAGCGCTTCGCCACTGCCCGGCTCGCCGTCGCCACCGACGACGATGGGTTGCGAGATGCCGGGTCCGGTGATGGTCGCCTGATCCGCACCCTTCGCCGACGCCGGTGTGGCCGTCAACGCCACCGCGAGCCCGGCGATCGCGATGACGACAAACGCACGCCAATTCACCAACGCACGCAACTTCATGTGAGCACCCCCTCATACGCGTTCGCGGTGAATACACCGCCCGCGTCGAGCGGGTTCCCGGCGAAGAGTGCCGCTCGCGACCGCGAGCATCAACGAATGCCGCTCGCCGTCGCGAGCGTCATTGCATGCTGCTCGCGACCGCGAGCGCCGCGGCGAGTGGCCGTACGCCGTCCAGCCGGTACGTCACACCATCGACCATCCAGAGCAACGTGCCGTTGGTCAGGCGTGCCGACTCGGGCGCCGCGACCCCACCCGGCAGCACGTAGACGAGCGTGGTGGGCAACTCGAACCAGAATGCATCGCCTCCGTTCAGATCGACGCGCTGCGCGAGGCCGGACATCGTGTATTTGTCGAACATGATGTCGCTGTCCGACACAAACTCGTCGAGTTGCACCGGCCCGGATGGACGTGAGAATCGCAGTTCGACGACACGGTGACCGACGACTGTGACCGATTCGGGTGGCCCCAGCGCGACCGGTGTGCGGACTACGAAACCGACGTCGCGGCCGGCGGCGGCAAGGTCCGTGCGACTCGCGCCCGGAAGACTCGGGCTCGCTACCGGCGTTGGGCCCACTCCGCTGTGCACCTCCGTGCCGCCGAACCTGAAGACCTGAGCGATGGTCGCCCGGACCGGCGCGGACACCGCCGCGGACACGCCGACCGCCGCGAGCAACGCACCCAACGCGGCCAGCCAGCGGCGCCATTTGTGGGTACGGCGAGGAGCCGTGCGGATGCGCGCCAGCACGACGTCTGCCAGGTCGTCCCGAGCCTTGACCGCGATGCCGCGTCCGAGCTCGCGAAGTTCGTCGCGAACGTCAGTCATCGCCGACTCCCACCTCGATGCGCTGCACCGCAAGGATGTCCCGAAGCCGTCGGAGCGCGCGTGCGGTCCGAGACTTCACGGTTCCCTTCGGCAGCTTCAGCGCGATCGACGTCTCCGCCTCGGATAGGTCTAGTAGGTAGCGGAATGCGAGGATCTCGCGGTCGGACTCCCGAAGCTCACCAAGCGCCCGCAACAGCTCGTCCCGCCGCTCGAGACTCAGCGCGGTGGCCACCGGTTCGTCCGCAACGACGTCGTGGTGCCAACTCGCCACCCGATCGGCGAGCTTCCGCGCGCGGTTGCGAGCGCGAGTCGTGTTGTGCGTCTGGTTGACGACGATGCGAAGCAGCCATGGCCGGAACGCCTCGCGTACGTTGAACCGCGGCAGCGCCTGGTACGCGGAGACAAACGCCTCCTGTACGACATCGTCGGCGTCGCTCGCGGCGCCGCACAGCACAGCGGTGCGTTGCGCGAGCGTGCCGTATCGGGTGACCAGGATCCCGAATAGATCCCGCTCACCAGCGATGACTCGGGCGATCACGTCCGCGTCGTCCGTGCTGATCCTCCGTCCCGGATGTTCGTGGACCGACGGTACCGGCCAAGTCGCTGACCGGTCCGCCCCTCGCCACGTCTACACCGCTGGGACGAACTTGGTTCCCGCACTCACGCGATCATCAGGATGACAGCGGGCGTCATCGTCCGCGCGGACCCAAAGGTCGGCGCGGACGGGCGATGCTTGGTTACCGAAGCCGGTGCTACCGAAGCCGCTTCGAGCATTCCTCCGCGATGAAGGCCTGCAGATCCGGCTTCATGGACACATCGTGCTCACCCCGGTCGGTGGTCGTCTCAGATAGCCACTGACGTTGGTTGTTGGTGAGCGTGATCAGCAGATCCTCGTCGATCTCGCCCGTGTCGAGCGCGGTGCACCACTCGTCGCGATCCTCGCCGGACAGGCCGCGCTGCCACCAGCTGGCCATGCTGTGCTCGTCCATGGCTTCGACGCTACGCCGGTGGCACGCGCTACTTCTGGCGATCGCGGCGGAGCCGCCGACGGATTTGGGCGACCACACGCGGCGGCGTGAGCGGCACGATCGAGATCATGAATCGGCCGGACGCATCCCGGCTCGGCGTGATGACGTAGGGACGCGCGCCGCGCCATCGGACGATCGTCGGCCTTCGACGCAACAGCGGAGCCCGAAGGGCGGCGGCGCCGGCCGCACCGTTGGCTCGTGCGACTCCGAGTGCGCGAGCGGCGTCGAACGTGCCCACCTGTGCCGAAACGATCCGGCGCTGGCCGGTCACCGGGCTCGCGGCGAGTAGCTCCGACGCACGGAACCTGATGTGCACGGTGGTGCCGGTCGGTCCCGCGCCTGCCGTACGAAGCTCGCCGGGAATCTCCTCTGCGCTGGCCACGAGCGCGTCCACGCCGAGCGTGGTCAGATCTGGCACCGGCGTGTGCGCGGTGATGCGCAGCAGTCGGTCGCGATGACCGCGCTCCCAGGTCACTTCCGTGACGTCTAGCTTCGCCGCCCACTCCGGGCTGGTCGTGACGTCGAAGCAAGAGTCCGGCACCGCTCCAGCCGGGTCGCGGAAGCCCGGATAGCGCGCGAACCGGCGGCTGTTCTCCATCAGCGTGTTGGGTACCCCGACTCGGGCGTCCTGCCCGATCACCGAGAGCAAGTCGTCGAGGCTTGCATCGCGCGCGAGCGTGATGCGGATGCGGGCCTCGGGGCCGAGTTCGGCGGTGATGTCATCGGTCAGGTATTCGCGCGCCAGCCGACCGATGCCGTCGTGCACACGTTGCTGCGCATCGCGGTCGAGAAGCAGCACGTCATCCTCGACGAGCCGGGTGACCTCGTGGTCGAAGCGGCGGGCGAGCACCGCGTCGCGCTGCTTTCCGGCCGGGATCAGGTCGGCCGTGAACGCCATCATGGTTTCCAGCGCCTGCAGGCGTGCCGCGTGCCGGCTGACGTAACTGATGTTGCCGGCGCCGAATCTTCGCACCGCAAAGTAGAAGTCGTAATCGGCGAGCACCGAAACGCGTCGAGCCCGGTAGCACGCCTCGAGCGTGAACGGCTGATCGCTGCCCAGCCGCAACTCCTCGAGGTATCGGATGCCGTGTCGCTCGAGCAGATCGCGCCGGAACAGCTTCGTGTTCGCCAGCGATCGCGCCAACGCCGAGTCGAATAGGCCGACGTCGATCTCGTTGCGCGCAAAGATGTCTTGATAGATGAAGCGGCTGTGAACGCCGACGACCTTGCCGAGTACGACGTCGGATTCGTACGTGTCGGCGGCGGTCACCAGCCGTTGCAGCGCCTCGCGACCGAGGTAGTCGTCGGCGCCCACGAAGAACACGTACCGTCCGGTGGCGATGTCCAATGCCCGGTTGCAAGGGCCAGCCGGCCCACCCGAGTTGGGCTGATGGATCGCCGTAACCACGCCCGGATAGCGGCGCGCATAACGATCGAGCGCGCGGCCACTGCGGTCGGTCGAGCCGTCGTCGACCGCGATGATCTCCATGCGGTCGAGTCCGATTGTTTGCCGTACGAGCGATGTCATGCACCGCGTCAGGTACGGCATCGTGTTGTAGACCGGCACCACGACGGTGACGTCGGGCGGACCCGTTGCGGGGCGCGCCGGCGGGCCCTTTGCCGCGCTCATGTTCGGTCGGCCGTTGCCATCAGATCGCGGTAGATCGCGTCGAGTTTGATCGCCTGCGCTTCCCACGTCCACGTCGACAACGGCGTGTCCGGCTTGTCGTACGCGTCGCGGTAGCGCTGCGGATCGGCTAGCACCGCGCGAACCGCCCGTACGAAGTCGCCGACGTCCCGTGCCGCGAACACCTCGCCCTGTCCGGTGGCTCGCACGGTCTCGGCCATGGTCCGCACATCACTCACGACAATGGGCAGCCGCGCGAGTGAATACTCGAAGAACTTGGTAATCAACGCGATCTCGTGGTTCGGCCAATGGTGAATCGGGATCACGCCGATGTCCGCTACGGCGAGGAACGCGACCACTTGTCGATGTGGCACGTAGGGCAGCGCGTGCCAGCGATCGGCCACGCCGAGCCGGGCGGCCAGCGTGCCGAGCCGGGCAACGTTTGGCGCCGACGGGTCGCCGACGACGGCCGCGAAATGTACGCCGTCGAGCCGGGGCAGAGCCTCGACGACCGTACGCAGTCCCCGCTGTACGGATGACGAGCCGGCGTACACGACGAGCGGGGTCGCCTCGTCGATGCCGCAGAGCGCACGAAGATCGGCCGGCGCGTCGGCGCCGTCGAGTCTGGCGTCCGCGGCCTCGGGAGCGTTCAGCACCACGGTCGGCCGCTCGGCCAGATGATGCTCGCTTTGCAGCAGACCGGCGAGCGCGTCCGAGACGGTCACGACCGCGTCGGCGTACGGCGCGTACTCCCGCTCGTAGCCGCGATGTGCCGGCAGCCACCGAGCGTTGTCACGCCAAGGCTTGACGCCCGGCAGGAACTCGTGCGCGTCCCACACCAACGCCACCGACCGTCCGGCCTCGCCGGCGCGCAGCTTGGCGCGTGCGCCGACGCCGAGCATGCGGAAGTCGTGTGCGTGGATGACATCGGGTGCCAGTTCGTCGATCAGCGGTCCGAGGATGCGCTCGTAGTTCCACAGGCCGGATTCCAACCGCCGCCAGGCCTTGTCGCGCATGACCGCTTGCCAGAACCAGACTTGCGCGTACTCGACCGGGCGCCGCGCAAGTCGGGCCGCGCGCAGCGCCCAACCGCCGCGTGCGAGCAACCGCCGCCTAAGCGCGCCGATCGGCGTGAGCGAAACCTGTCGATCGTGGCCAGCCGGAGCCTGAATCCGACTCAGCGGGAGCACTCGGACGGTGGCCGAGCCGAGGGTCCACGTCCGCTCCGGACCCGTTGCGGCACAACCCAACAGCGTGACGTCCCACCCGGCGTCGGACGCGGACCGAGCCGCCTTCTGTACCCGCGAATCGCCCTCAACCCGGTTGTCCACGAGCATCACAAGGCGACCGCGATGCAGGCCTTCCGGTGCCCGGACGCCCGGGCCGGTGCCGTCGGGTGTCCGGTCGACGCCGACTCCGTGGCCGAGGTCGGCTCGAGTGTCGTCGGCTCCCACCGTCAATGTCCCTGACTTTCGCTTATCCCGACCGGAACGTGGGCGAGTGTACGGCACACCCGGCGATCTGAGCCCGATGAGCCCGAGGAGCCTCCCGTCTCTACTCACGTGACGCCGCAGCCGCGTGTTGCTTTGCCGATGTACGTACGTTCGCCGCCCGCCATTCACCCGCCGGCCGCTTAGCGCTCATAGCGTCCTCGCGGTAATTGCACAGACATTGCCCGAATCGAGCCGTGTTGGCAGGTGGCATGCCTTCGACGCCCGACGTCAGCGTCGTGATCCCGACGTTCGCGAGGCCGGCGCTGGTCCGGCGAGCGGTCCGCAGCGCGCTGGCGCAGACCGTGCACAACATCGAGGTCATCGTCGTCATCGACGGCCCGGACGACGCGACCCGCAGTGCGCTTGGCACGATCACCGACGCACGCCTTCGGGTCCTGACGCTGCCCAGGCAGGGCGGCGCGCCGAATGCCCGCAACGCCGGCGTACGCGCCGCACGCGCCCGCCATACCGCGTTCCTCGACGATGATGACGAATGGATGCCGAACAAGATCGCGATGCAACTGGATCTCGCCAATCGATCGTCGGCCGATCTGCCGGTCGTCGCGTGTCAACTCCTGTGTCGGACCCCGCGCGCCGAGTTCGTCATGCCTCGGCGGCTGCCAGCGCCGGGCGAACCGCTCAGCGAATACCTGACCGTTCGCCGAGGGCTGTTTCATGGGGACGGGTTCATCCAGACGTCGACGATCATGGCGCCGACCGAGTTGTTGCGTCGCGTGCCGTTCACCTTGGGCATGCGACGCCTTCAAGAGCTCGACTGGACGCTGCGGGCGCTGAGCCACGACGGCGTCGACCTGATCTACGCGGACACGCCACTGGTGATCTGGCACACCGACGAGGACCGGCCGCGGGTGAGCTTTGAGTCGCCGTGGCAGCAGTCGTTGGAGTGGGCCAGGCGAAGCCGACCGCTCATGACGCCCCGGGCGTACGCCGCGCTGACCATGAGCGTGATCAGCTCGATGGCGGCGACCACGCGTAGCCCGAGAGTCTTTCGTACGCTGCTGCGCGATGCACGGCGACACGGGTCGCCAAGTGCCATCGACTACCTGACGTTTCTCCAGATCTGGCTGATTCCGCCGGAGCTTCGCCGGACACTTCGCGACCGCATGCTGAGCCGGCGGCGGCGCGCGTCCCCAACGGTGGCTGTGAGTCCGCCGTCGGTCGCGATTCGTACCCACACCAATGCACCGTCCGCCGATTCGCCGCGCGCGCACGACGAGAATCCGGTACGGGTACGCGTGGGAGCGCACCGGTCCGGCGAACCGCGCGCGTGATCGACTGGCCGCACTCCGGCGGCCCTGGAGCGCCGGGCCATACACTGCCGACGTGCTGAGCGTGGCGCGGGACGATGTCCGCCAATAGATCGGTAGTGATCTGGCGCAGCGTGCTGCTGCCTGCCTCCGAGACGTTCATCCGCAACCAGGGTGGCGCCATGACGCGCTGGCGGCCGACGTACGTCGGGATGCGCAGGGTGCCCTCGGTGTTGTCCGCGGACACGGATGTCGTGGTGGCCCCGGGCGGGTACGTCGGCCGGCTGGCCTACGTGTGGTTGCGACTCGCCGGCGGCTCGCGTCGGGTGCGAAAGGAGCTTGCCCGGCTGTCACCGGATATCGTGCACGCGCACTTCGGCGGCGACGGCTGGCTCATCAGCCGGTCCGTGGCGCGCCTTGGCCTGCCGCTCGTCATCACCCTGCACGGCCGGGACGTCACGCGACAACCCATGGCGCGCGGCCTGCGTGGCACGCGCTACCGCGGCAACCTCCGCCGAGCATTCCGTCGTGCTTCGCTCGTGATTGCGGTGAGCGAAGACATTCGTACCCGCGCGATCAGTCTCGGCGCCGATCCGGCGAAGCTGGTGGTGCACCACACGGGTGTGCGCATCCCACTGGATCCGGGCGACGACACGCCAAAGAAGTGGGACGTCATCTTCGTCGGGCGGTTCGTCGCGAAGAAGGGCATCGACGATCTGATCGCGGCGCTCGGCATGATCTCGGGTCGACGACCGAGCGCGCTCTTCGTCGGCGCGGGGCCCTTGGAGACGTCCGCGCGGCAGGGTGCGGAGGCCCTCGGTCTGGACGCGACGTTCGTCGGAATGCAGGCGCCCGAAGCGGTTCGCGGGTACCTGGCCGAGTCACGCGTCTTCGCAGCGCCCTCCAAGACCGCGCCGGACGGCGACGCAGAGGGTCTCCCGACCACGGTGTTGGAAGCGGCGAGCCTCGGTCTGCCCACCGTCGCGACGTTGCACGGCGGCATCCCGGAGGCCGTCGTACCCGGTGTCACGGGCCTGCTGTGCGATGAGGGTGACCGGTGGGCGTTGGCCGCGAACATCGAGCGCCTGCTGGCCGACGAGGGGCTGCGTGAGCGACTCGGCCAGCAAGCGCGGCAGCATGTCGCAAACCATTTCGACATCCGGACGCAGACCGCGCGGCTCGAGGGGCTCTACGACGGGATTGTCGGCGGCGCGGAGTAGGCGGGTTTTGGGCCGTCAGCGGGGCGTCTCGACGATGACTGTCGTCGACTTGACGACGGCGATCGCCAGATCCCCGATGTCCAGGCCGAGTTCGTCCAGCGCCTCGCGACTCAGCAGCGACACGACGCGATGCGGACCCGCCTGGATCTCGACCTGTGCCATCACGGTGTCCTTCTTGATGTCGGTGACCAGACCCAAGAAGCGATTACGTGCCGACGACGTCGTCAGGCCCTCGTCGAGATGTGCGTTGTCGCGCAGGTACGCGGCGAGATCGCGACCCTCGACGTACCGGTGACCCCGTGGATCGCGGGCGGCCGCGAGCTTGCCGCTGTCCGCCCAGCGACGAACCGTGTCGTCGCTGACGCCGAGCAGCGTGGCAGCCTCACCGATCCGAAACTGGGGCATGTGACCATGCTAGGGCGATCAGCCGGGACCGCACCTCGAACGTCGATCCAATCGGCCGGCACATCACCGGCGTACGAAACGTGCGACGCGCCGCGACCGGTGCGCCTCGCGTGGTCCGCGCGGTGCGACTCCGGTCACGGCGTCGTCGTAGTCGTCGTGGGTCCTACATCGGGATCGCTTCGTAGACCTCGACCGCTCCGCCACCGGTGAGCACCGGGCAGCCGATCGCCTTCGTCTTCGCGTCCTCCAGCGAGTCGGCCTCCACGATCGAGTAGCCGCCGGCATGCGACGTGCCGTGACCGGTGCTGCCGCTGCCGCTGACGGTCGCGGACGCGCCGAACGGGTTGCCCATGTCCTTCACGGCCGCGCCGAGCTTGCCGAACCACGCACCCCACTCCTGCATGGCCTTCTCTTGGTCCTCCGGCGTGTCGGCCATCTGGCCGCCGGTGTAGAGGTACACGAACTTTGCCATGGTGTTCTCCTCGCTCGCATCGATTGCGGCATGTCGCGCCGCTGGGTGGTGTATCCCCGTATCGACGACGAACGAGTGGTCGCGGAATCGACAGGGTCAGTGGATCGGGGTCGCCGCCGGAATCGCCAACGAGGTCCCGGCGCCGCGACCGTCTCGTACCGCGATGTAGTGATCGATCAGTTCGTCGCCAACCGCCTGCCAGGTCTGACCGGCGACCCGGCGACGGGCGGTGGTGCCGAACTCGTAGCGGCGCTCGGGTGACGCGGTGAGCTCCCGGACGGCGCGGGCGATCGCCGCACCGTCGCCGGGCGGGACGAGGTATCCGCTCTCGTCGTGAGCCACGAGGTCGATCGGCCCGCCGGACGCGGGTGCCACCACTGGCACACCACTGGCCATCGCCTCCTGGATCGACTGACCAAACGTCTCGTACGCCCCGGTGTGCGCAAACACGTCGAGGCTGGCATAGATCCTGCCGAGTTGGGTGCCGCGTCGCTGGCCGAGGAAGAGCGCCTCCGGCACTGCCCGGCGCACAGTGGCGGCGGCCGGACCGTCGCCGACGATCACCAGTCGGACACCGGGCAGCCGCGCGGTGTCGGCGAGCAACTCAACTTGTTTCTCCACTGCGAGCCGGCCGACGTAGCCGACGATGGCCTCGCCGTCGGGCGCGAGCGCTTGGCGGAGCGCCGTGCTGCGGTGTCGCGGATCGAAGCGGTCGGTGTCGACGCCGCGGCGCCACAGCCACACGCGCCGGATGCCGTGCGCGTAGAGCGAAGTCGCGGCGGCCGTCGATGGTGCCAGCGTGCGGTCGGTCGCGTTGTGAATGCGACGCAGCCACCACCAGACCGTGCGCTTGGCGACCTCGGCCTTGTACGGCGTGCAGTAGCCGGCGACATCGGTCTGGAAGACGGAGACGGTCGGCAGATTCAGCGCTTGCGCCGCCGCGACGCCCCGTGCGCCGAGCACGAACGGGCTCGCCAAGTGCACGAGGTCAGTTCGATGCGCCTTGAACACCGCGGCGAGATGGGAGTTAGCGACGCCGAGCCGGAATCCGCGGTAACCCAGCAGCGGTACGGACGGCACGCGTACGACCGGGAATGGGAACCGCCCGGCGGTCGCCTGAGTGGCCAGCGATGGTTCCGGCGCAACCACGAGCGGCTCATGGCCGCGTGCCACGAGGTGTCGAGCGATCTGTTCCACGCTGTGCGCGACACCGTTGACGTCGGGTGGGAACGATTCGGTGACGATCGCAACCCTCATGGCACCACGATGTGGTGCGGACCCATGCAATCTGGCCACATCGCGACGACATGTGGGCGAATTGTGAGCGACATGTGTGCCGCGTGCCCTTGAGCCTGGCGGCGGGCCGGGCACGCGGCAGCGAAGCGAGGCTGTCCACCATGTTGCGAACCCAGCACCCTGACGCGGTCCGGTTCGCGCGCGTCACTTCTCGGGCAGGCGGCGCGCGGCCGATACGCCGCGGTCGACCCACTTCTTCAAGTCGGGCTGCTTCGTGCAGCCGATCGACTCGACCGTGATCCATCCGCGCATCGGTCGGCCGCGCATCACCGCTGGCGCCGCGCCAGTCTCGACTTGAACTTGGTCATATTCATCTGGATCCACGCGGACGAGCAGGCCGCCTTTGCCGCGGATGACGACCGCCATATTCCCGTTCAACAGCATCGCCAGGCCGCCGAACATTCGCTTCTCGGTGATGCCTTGCCGGCGCCCGAGCAATGTGCGGACACGGCCGGCGAGTTCTTCGTCGTATGCCACGCCATCATCGTCGCGCTACTGGATGACAACTTCGCGCCGAACGGAGTCGGCAACGCGATTGCAATCACGCAGACGATCATGGGAGTGTGCGTCGAAGTGCCGCTCCCGGCCCGGCTTGGAGGCCTGATGACTGTCCGAGACCTTGAGACACCCACCGCCGCGGACGATCGGGTGCTGGCGTTCACGCGTGGCCTGTCCGCCGCGATCGTGGGGTTTCTTGTGGTGGCCTTCGCCGTGCTCTATCCGTGGCCAACGGATACCGGCCGGTTGTTCGCCTGGCACATCGTGCCGACGATGACCGCGATGGTGCTCGGGTCGGCGTACCTCGGCGGTGCGTACTTCTTCATCCGCGTCGCCACCGCGTCGAGTTGGCACACCGTCAAGGCCGGATTCCTACCGGTCGCCTTGTTCGCGACGCTGCTCGGCGTGGCCACGATCGTGCACTGGAACAAGTTTATTCACAGCCACGTCGCGTTCTGGCTCTGGGCCGGGCTGTATTTCACCACCCCGTTTCTGGTGCTCGGCGGATGGCTGCGCAACCGGAGGATGGACGTCTCGGCGATCGCCGACGACGTTCTCGTGCCGGTGGCCGCGACCTGGACGCTTACCATCCTCGGGGCGGTCGCTTTCATCACCGGCGCGGTGCTCTACCTGGCGCCTGCCATGGCGATGCGGTTCTGGCCGTGGCAACTGACGCCGCTGACCTGTCGTACCATCGGCGCGGTGTGGTGTCTTGGCGTTGCCGGCGTGGCGGCGCCGCTGGACCGCCGGTGGACGACAGTTCGCATCCCGTTGCACACCGCCGCCGTGATGATGTCCCTGATGTTTATCGCGGGCATCCGTGCCAGCGCGGAGTTCGATGCCGGTAAAGCGTTGACATGGTTGTTGGCAGTCGGATTCGTTGTCGTCATCGTCGCGATCGCCGTACTGTCATGGCGTATGGAGCGCCGAAAGCTCATGCGATGACGGATGACGGCCGTCACACGTCGGCGGCGATCGGTGCGGTCATCGACCGGATGAGCAACGACCTCGCGACCCTGCGCGCCGAGGGCGACGCGAGGCAGTTCTTCCACGCGACATATCTCCGCACGACACAAGCGATCGCGGACGAGTTGGATCGTGGCGGATTCCTCGACAGCGACTGGGTGCAGCGGTGGGATGTGGTGTTCGCCCAGTTGTACGTCGACGCGCTGGACGCCGATCGCCGCGGCGACAACGTGTCCGGGCCCTGGCGCGTGGCCTTCGACACGGCGCGTACCCGTCCGGGACTTCCGCCGCTGCGTCACGTGCTGTTCGGCATCAACGCGCACATCAACTACGACTTGCCGCAGGCGCTGCTCGCGGTGATCAGCTCGGCGGACTTCGACGATCCGGACGTGCTACGCCGTCGAGAGGTCGACCATCGTCGCGTCGACGTCGTTCTGCAGTCCCGGGTCGGAGCCGAGGACGACGAGTTGGGTGCCGTGTCGAAGGTGACGCTGCTCGACCGGGTGCTGCGGCCGGCGAATCGGGCGGCCAGCCGCCGGTTCCTCGCCGAGGCGCGCGAGAAGGTCTGGCGCAACGCCGTCGCGCTCGACCAGGCCCGGCGTGACGGCGACGTGAAATATGCGCGTGTGCTCGCCGAACTCGAATCGCGCTGCGCGGCCCGGGTGCGCGACCTCACCGCGCCGGGGCCGGTGCTGCTCACGCTCGCGCGGCGTGGGTTCGGCGTCCTCGTGACCGGCGCGTGATCGGGCCACCGGGAAGGGTGTGACGCCGGCCGAAACGCCGACCGGACGCCGCAGCATGATGCGTGCGACGCCCGGTGGCGATCCGTGGTTCCGGTGTCCGACGTGCGGTGCCGGCACGCGGCCGGCGACGGTCGGTCAGGGAATCAGCGGCGGGTAGAACGGGTCGAGGAGGTTGTTCTCCTTGAGATGGCCGTAGAGCGGCGTGGTGGCCGGGTAATGGCCCCACTGGTGGTCGCCCTTGACCTCGCCGGGCGCGGCTAGCGGTGCGCCGAGCAACTGCTGCTGGACGGGTGTGAACGACTGGTACGCCTCGGTGCCGAACAGCTCGTCGTTCTCGTCGCGGCCGTACTGCCACCGGTGGGCGTACGCGAAGAACATGCCCTTGCGAGTGATGTCCGAGTAGTTGTTCGTCCGGGTGTGCCACAGGCGACGGTCGAAGAACACGACGTCGCCCGGATTGGCGCACACCTCAACGGAACCCTCGGGCTCCGGCCAGACGATGTCGCGGCGCGGCGGGCCGTCGATGCGGTTCG
>DATFRR010000258.1:0-2056 GCA_035263025.1 Micromonosporaceae bacterium | reverse complement strand
ACCACCGGCATCGCCGGCGCGACGACGGCAGTCGGGATCAGATCGGCTGCCGCACCGCTGATCGCCGCGGCGGTCGCGGTGCTGGCCGTGTGGCGTACGCGGTCGCCGCACGCCGCCATGCTGGCCGGCATGCCGGCGCTGTGGCTGATGACGGCCGTGCTGCCCGCATAGCGGACGTGCGGTCGGCCACGCATCGGTGTGCTACCGCATATACCCCAGCTCGCCGAGCGTCGCGGTGTAGTTGCCGATCAACTGCTGCGTGGTCTGGTCGGAGCCACCCGCGTACGCCTCGACGCGGAAGTCCTTGACCAGCGCGCTGGCCTGGTCGGTCAGCTTGAGGGTGTCGTCCTCGACCAGGATCTTCATGAGCTCGTCGAGCTCACCCTCGATCATCATGAAGCCACCGGTCCGACCGGTGACCGAGAAATATTCGTGGTGGCCGTGTACGCGGCCCTGCTTCGCCATTCCCTCGAAGTGTGCAATCGCGCGACCGAATACATCCAGGCCGGTTGCCTCGCGACCCGCCACGGACGCGCCCCACGAGATCCTTATTGCGCCATTCATGGTGTCCTCCCCGCAGAGATGTTCGATTCCGAGCACCAACCTCGGGTGAGGTTCCGACTATAGGGACCGCCGACCGCCGGATCTGGGGATTCGGCATCTCGGTAGTCGGCATCTCGGCAATCGGCCAAGTCGTGCCACGCGGACCCTCGACTTCGTGTCGTACGACACCCAAGGGGCGGGAGCGACACGTCAGTACGTGTGGTGTGCGGTTCCCTGTAGCACCGGCGCAGCGCCCGCCGGCCACGGCACGTCGTGGCCGGCTCGGGCGTGGCCGAACCGCGCTCAACGCAGCTTTGCGACGGCGAGATAGAGGATCGCGCCGATCGGGAACGTGAAAACGATCGCCGCGGCCCAGCCCTTGCGCGTCAGGTACGCAAGCTCATCGTCACGCGTCTGCGCGAGGTCTCGAAGAAGCACCGTGTCGATGCGGATCATCGCGGCCAGCACGCAGACCAACGTCAGCAGTGCGACGATCTGCACTGGGCTCACCGAGTGTTCCTCCCCCGCCGGGCCACTCCCCTGGGTCGCGTCTGTCCCGCGGCCGCGACAACTTGCCGGCGCGAACGCTAGCACCGGCGAGCGTACGCGTCGATCGCAATCACGCGGTGCGCTGGAAGTCGGCAATCCAATTCGTCTCCCAGGTGCTCCCCTGGTCGACCGAGAACGCCTGCTCCCATCGGCAGGATTGATCGGTGATCCGCGACCAGATGTAGACGCATCTGATTGGCTTGCCGTCGTGTACGTCGTCGCCGTCGAAGACACCACGTCCATCGTCGTGGAACCGTCCGACCACGGGTGGTAAGGCGAGACCGCTGCGGCTGCTTGCCCAGTAGAGTGACCACTCGTCGCGTTCCTTGTCGTACAAGCGAAGCGTCACGCCTCCCCAGCCCAGCGACGGGAACGTCACCTCGTCGACGTTTCCGGCACCGTCGAACACGCGCCAGCACCGTGTCACGCCCTCGAACTCGTACCACTCCTGGCAGCCGGTGAGCACCTCGCGCAGTCGCCGCTGGGTCGAGGTCCATTCGCCGACGAAGAAGTCAAAATTGTTCGTCATGGCCGGACGCTAACCAGCCACCGCTGACACCTTGTGTCAGTGACCGGCGACCTGTTGGCCGGAACGAAGCGACCCAACCGGCGGCACGAATTGTCGGCGGCCGGCGACATACTCCAGCGGTGCGTGCCAGTCGCTTGCTCTCGATCCTCCTGCTGTTGCAGGCGCGCGGGCGGATGACGGCCGAGGCGCTCGCCACCGAGCTCGACGTGTCGTTGCGCACGATCTATCGCGACATCGAGGCATTGCACGAGTCGGGTGTGGCGCTCTACGGCCAGGCCGGCCGCGATGGCGGGTTCCAGCTGGTGGACGGCTACCGTACGAGGCTGACCGGGCTCACCGCCGACGAGGCGGCGGCGCTGTCGCTGGCCGCGTTGCCCGCCGCGGCACGCGATCTCGGGCTCAGCTCGGCGGCCGCCGGTGCCGCCACGAAGCTGT
>DATFRR010000257.1:0-6211 GCA_035263025.1 Micromonosporaceae bacterium | reverse complement strand
ATCTCGCCGAAGTTCTTGGCGGCCATCGCGATCGTACGGTTGACCAGGTTGCCCCAGCCCGCGACGAGCTCGTCGTTGTTGCGCCTCAGGAACTCCGCCCACGTGAAGTCGGTGTCAGTGGTTTCCGGGCCGGCGACCGCGATGAAGTAGCGCAGCGCGTCTGCGTCGTAGCGGGAGAGGAAGTCCCGTACGTAGATGACCACCGACCGGGACGACGAGAACTTCCGGCCCTCCATCGTCAGGAACTCGCTCGACACGATCTCAGTCGGCAACGCGAGCTCGCCGTACATGCCGGGCTTGCCGCCCTTGGCGCCCTCGCCGTTATACGCCAACAGCTCAGCAGGCCAGATCTGCGAGTGGAACGTGATGTTGTCCTTGCCCATGAAGTAATAGGACCGCGCGCCGCCCATGCCGGGATCGCCCGCGTTTCCCTGCTCGCCGCCGGACACCTCCGGCGACCACCATTGGCGCCACGCGTCGTCATTGCCGGCGCGCCGCGCCCACTCGATCGACGCCGACAGGTAGCCGATCACCGCGTCGAACCACACATAGAGCCGCTTGGCCGGGTTCTCCTCCCAGCCGGGCAACGGCACTGGGATGCCCCAGTCGATGTCCCGCGTCATCGCGCGCGGCCGAAGGTCGTCGAGCAGGTTCAGCGAGAACCTCAACACGTTCGGGCGCCAGTCAGTGCGGGTACGCAGCCACGCACCGAGCGCGTCGGCGAGCGCCGGCAGGTCGAGGAAGAAGTGCTCGGTCTCGACGAACTCGGGCGTCTCGCCGTTGATCCGGCTGCGCGGGTTGATGAGGTCGATCGGGTCCAGCTGGTTGCCGCAGTTGTCGCACTGATCGCCGCGCGCGCTGTCGTAGCCGCAGATCGGACACGTACCCTCGATGTAGCGGTCGGGCAGGGTACGCCCGGTGGACGGCGAGATCGCGCCCTGTGTCGTCTCGGCGATCATGTACCCGTTCGCGTAGACGCCCTTGAACAACTCCTGCGCGACGGCGTAGTGGTTGCGCGTCGTGGTACGCGTGAACAAGTCGTACGACAGCCCGAGCGCGTACAGGTCCTCGACGATCTGGCGGTTGTAGCGGTCGGCTAACTCCCGTGGGCTGACGCCTTCGTGCTCGGCCTGCACGAGGATCGGGGTGCCGTGCTCATCGGTACCCGAGACCATGAGTACGTCGTGGCCGGCCATCCGCATGTACCGGCTGAACACGTCGGAGGGCACCCCGAAGCCGGAGACATGGCCGATGTGGCGCGGGCCGTTGGCATATGGCCAGGCGACCGCGGCGAGAACGTGACTCATGAATGCCAACTCTAGACACCGCCGCATCACACCCGACACCGGAATCCGGCGGCGCGCCGAGCGCTAGGCGACCGCGCGCCGGCGTGGGGTCGTCCTCGGACGGCCACCGGCGTCACGACGGCCCGGCGCCGACCACCAGGTTGTAGAGCTCGCGGCGCGGCACGCCATATGCGGACGCGACCTCGGCGACGGCGTCCTTGCGCGTCACGCCGGTCGCTTGCCGATCCGCGACCGCGGCCAGTAGGTCGGCGTCGGACGGCCGCTCGACGGATTGCGGCGCGCCGGCCACCACCACGGTGATCTCGCCACGTGGCTCGTCGGTCGATGCCCAGCCGGCCAGCTCGGCGAGAGTTCCACGGCGGACCTGCTCGTACGTCTTGGTCAGCTCCCGGCACACGGCGGCCGATCGGGTGCCGCCGAACGCCGCCGCGAGGTCCGCGAGGCTCGCGGCGAGCCGATGCGGCGCTTCGAAGAACACCAGTGTCCGGGGTTCGCTTGCGAGCATGCCCAGCCGCGCGCGCCGCTCCGCCGGCCGGCGCGGCAGGAACCCCTCGAAGCAGAACCGGTCCGCGGCGAGGCCGGAGACCGAGAGCGCGGTTGTCACGGCGCTCGGCCCCGGCACCGAGGTCACCGGTACGCCCGCGTCGACGGCCGCGCGCACCAGCCGGTACCCGGGATCCGACACGCTCGGCATGCCCCCGTCGGTGACCACCGCGACGGTCTGGCCGTCCCGCATCGCGTCCGCGAGTTCCGGCGTCCGCCGCTCCTCGTTGCCGTCGAAATAGCTGACCACGCGGCCGGTGATCTCGATGTTTAGATCCCGTGCAAGACGGGCGAGCCGACGAGTGTCCTCGGCCGCGACGATGTCGGCGGACGACAGTGCCTCGCGCAGCCGCGGCGACGCGTCGCCGACATTGCCGAGCGGCGCTCCGACGAGGATCAGCCGGCCGGCCATGTCGCGTTCGCCGATTCGTTGCCCGCGGCCTCCACCGAGACGTTCAAGATCGTCACTCGCACAGCCAATCATGAGGTACGCGCGGACACCGTATGCCGCGCCGGCAGCCTACGATCGGCGGGTGAGTTCGGCACCCCTCACCGACGACGTGCGCGCGCTGACGGCCGCAGGCGACACGGACGACACCGCGCCACGCGTAACGGTCCCGGAGATCGTACGGCGCCGACTCGCGCCCCGAATGCCGGACGACAGCGTGTTCTCGTGGATCGGCACCGCGGTCGTGGTCGCGATCGCCGGCCTGATCCGCCTCGTTGGCCTGAGCCACCCGCCCGGCAAGATCTTCGACGAGATCTACTACGCGACCGAGGGTAACGACCTGTTCCGCCACGGCGTGGAGTGGAATGCCACGCAGAACACCGGCGACTTCGTCGTCCACCCGCCGCTGGGCAAGTGGCTGATCGGCACCGGTGAATGGTTCTTCTCCCGCCCGCGTCAGCTCGGCGTGTGGTGGGAGCTGCTTGCGCTGGTGGGCATCGCCGTGGTCGCCGTCGGCCTCGCGCGGCTGACCCGACGGGTCGCCTTGTGGGCCTCGCTCGGCGCGCTCGCGATCGGCCTGACCGCGATCACGATCTGGGCGGTCGGCCGGTTCGAGCCGAACACGTTCGGCTGGCGGATCATGCCGGCCATTTTCGGCACCGGCGCGGTCCTCATCACCATCCGGCTGACCCGGCGGATGTTCCGGTCGACCGTGCTCGGGTTGGCCGCCGGCCTGCTCATGACCTTTGACGGGATGGAATTCATCCTGTCTCGCACCGCGCTGCTCGACATCTTCCTGATGTTCTTCATCCTGGCCGCGTTCGCCTGCCTCGTCATGGACCGCGATCAGCGGCGCCGCCGGTGGCTGACTGCGTTGGAGAACGGGCTCGACCCGAGCCGGCCGGGCCGCGCCGGACGGCTGCGCTTCACCTGGCGCGACGGCGTGCCGTGGTGGCGCCTCGCGGCCGCCGTGATGACCGGCTGCGCCATGTCGGTCAAGTGGAGCGCGCTCTGGTACATCATCGTGTTCGTCGCGCTGATCTTCTTCTGGTCGGTCGGCGCGCGTCGCACCGCCGGCGTACTCCGACCGTGGCGCGACACGTTCCTCGACGAGGGTGGCTGGATCATCGCGTTCGGCCTGATCATCGTCGGCGTCTACCTCGCCAGTTGGAGCGGATGGTTCGCGACGAGCCACGGGTACGACCGCAACTGGTACCAGGACACGCACGGCCACAGCTTGCCGACCGGCATCAACGCGATATGGAACCTGATCCAGTACCACTGGCAGGCCTGGACCTTCCACGACCATCTGGTCGCACCGCACCGCTACCAGTCCTGGCCGTGGCAATGGCTGCTGCTCGGTCGACCGGTCGCGTTCTACTACTCGGCCGCCGGCGGCTGCGGCGCGACGCAATGCTCCGCCGAGGTGCTGCTGCTCGGCACGCCCGTGCTTTGGTGGTCGTTCCTGCCCGCGCTGACCGGCGTCGTGGTGTTCGCGATCGCCCGCCGCGACTGGCGTGCCTCAAGCATTTTCTGGTGCGCCTTCGCCGGCATCGTGCCGTGGTTCCTCTTCGAGTTCAAAGACCGCACGATGTTCTACTTCTACGCGTTGCCCGCCGAGCCGTTCCTCGTCATGGCGGTGGTCTTCGTGTTCGGCGTGCTCATCAACGGGCCACGCGGCGCATTGATATGGCGGTTCGACAGACGGGCGTTCGGCTCGGTCATGCTCGGCCTATACCTGCTCGTGGTGGCATGGTGCTTCGCGTACTTCTATCCGATATACGTCGGCGACAAGATCCCGTACGCCCAGTGGTTCGCACGCATGTGGCTCGGCGGTCGTTGGATCTGAGGCTTCCGTGGCTCGGACGCGGCGGTTGCGGTTAGGGCTGGGGCAGCCGTGCCCACTCGGGCGGGAAAGGCGTCTAGGCCTGTCGTGGGCACGGCTGCCCCAGCTTCCGTAACACAAACGTCGGTGGGCACGGTTTAAGCGGTCGGATTCAGCTCCCTTGAAGGCTTCGGGGGTACGTCGGGGTGACGCGCCGCTGGCGACGTGCGGGCGGGGGAATGTCGGTGAGGGTTTTTAGGATCTGGGGATGGCTACCAGGTTGGGGTTGTCGGAGCATGTGGATGGGCTGAGGCGCAGTGGGCTTGCGCTTCGGGAGGCGGCGGCGAAGGCGGGGCTGGACGCGCCGGTGCCGACGTGTCCGGCGTGGGATGTCGCGAAACTCGTTACCCACCAAGGCATGGTGCACCGATGGGCGGCGGCCAACTTACGTGGTGACAGCGACCACGACACGTCCGCATCGGTGGCCGAAGCGAAGCAAAGTGCCGACCTGCTGGGCTGGTTCACGGCTGGACTCGACGCCCTGATCGACACCGTGATGGCGACACCGGAGGACGCCAAGGCCGCGGTGTTCCTGAACGACGCGCCGCCGCCGCGTCGGTTCTGGGCTCGGCGGCAGGCCCACGAGACGAGCATTCACAGCGTCGACGCGATCGCGGCCGCGCTCGGGCGTCAGCCGACATCGTCCGATGTGGACATCGATCCGACGTTCGCGGCCGACGGCATCGACGAGCTGCTGACCGGATTCATCACGCGCGGCAAGGGGAAACTGCACGCCGAGGAGCCGTACGAGTTGCTCGTCAGAGCAACCGATACCGGCGATGCGTGGAGTGTACGGATCAGTAACGGCCCGATCGTCACGACGCGGGACGACGCAACGCCTGCCGCGGCAACGTTTTCGGGCACCGCCGTCCAGCTCTACCTGACGCTGTGGAACCGCGCCGACGAAGTCGACGCCGACGCTCCGCCGAACCTCCTCGCCGACTGGCGCTCCGCCATCCGCATCCGCTGGAACTAGCCGTGGTCGGGAGCGCGCCGGTAGACGCCGCCGAAGGGCGATGTCCACGTGAGCGTGCCCGGCTCGGGCTGGGTGACCTGCCAGCCGCCCTCGTGCTTGAGGCGATGGTGGTGCCGGCACACCACGGCGAGGTTGTCGTGGCTGGTCTGTCCGCCCTCGGCGTGGTCGATCGTGTGGTCGATGTCGGCCGCGCGTGCGGGAACGCGGCAGCCGGGTGCCCGGCAGGTGCGGTCGCGCGTGACGATCCAGCGGGTCAAACCCGGACCGGGTGAGCGACGCCGCGGATCGGCTTCGACAGGCGGGCGCGGGATCGGTGCTTTGATGGTCGTGGTGCTGAGCAGAGTGCCATCGCTCGACGTCATGGTGTGTCGCCAACTCACGTTGCCGTTCTCGACGTCGCATCTCGTCACGTGAAGCAGGTGATCGGCGATGATGGCGCGTGCGGTGTCCGCGTCGATCGGTCCGTAACCGGCCAGCAGACCGGGATCGTTGGTGGCACCGGTGGCCGTGGTCCACGGCACGGTGAGTTCGACGACTCCGGTACGGTGCACCGGCGGTGCCGCCACGTGGGCGCCGGTCAGCAAGTCCAGGAACGTGTCGGCGCGCAACTGATCCAACGTTCGGTCGTCGCCGTCTCGCTTGCGGCCGCGGGCGTAGGCGTCGACCCGTTCGAACGCGGCTGTCGCTCGCGCTGCGGGTAGCCGTACGCCGTAGAGGCTTGCGGTGCCTTCGCGGTCGGGTTGGCACGCGACGTACCGGTCATCTTCTGATCTGGCGGTCCGCTTGCCGGCGTCGGGGTCTGCCTTGAGCACGGCGCGGCGCAGCCGGTCCCGTAGCTGGCTGGTGGTCAACCTAGGTGCGTGTGGCAGCACCGCGTGAGCGGTGTCAACCGCGATGGCTCTTTCGACCAGGCCGAGCACGTCGGCAAACACCCACGCCCGACGCACGTCGATGTCACCGCGGGCCAGCGCGTCGAACACCGCTGGAATCGTGCCTGTCAGGTAGCGGCCGAAGTCGACCTGCGAACGCGCCGCCGACTGCGTCCACGCCAA
>DATFRR010000256.1:0-9028 GCA_035263025.1 Micromonosporaceae bacterium | reverse complement strand
GGGTGCGCCGCCGATGCCCTGGCTCTCGCGACTGCTCGGCGACCCGACGGCGCCGGAGGTGGACGCCGCCACCGCGGCATTGGCCGTACCCCAGGAGCGCGACCCGGCCGCCGTACGGTTCCAACGGTTCAGCGCGTACGGCGTGGTGCGGGATCCGAGTGGCCGCCTGCTGTTGACGCGCGTGTCGGCCGGCTATCCCGGTGCGGGTCACTGGCATCTGCCCGGCGGCGGCACCGACTTCGGGGAGTCCGCCCGCGACGCGCTGGTCCGCGAGATCCGTGAGGAGACCGGTCAGCACGCGGTCGTCGGGCCGCTGCTCGATGTGGTGGACATGCACAACCCGAGCGCGTACGGCCCGGAGCGGCGGCCGCTCGACTGGCACACGGTACGGGCGATCTTCGACGTGGAGGTACCCGACCCGACGGAACCCTCCGTACAGGAGATCGGCGGTTCCACCGATCGAGTGGCGTGGTTCACGATCGCGGAGGCTGCCCAGCTCAACCTCAATCGGCTCACCCTCACGATCCTTGCTGATCACGTAAGGTGATGCCTAGATCACACATGGGTGTCGCCGTATGGCGGGTTTGCGTACAATGAACTGGGATGTGTGTCGCGGCGCACATCGCCCGTCGTTGCCACCCTGGGTAACGGAGAGTTCGCAGTTCGGCCATCGCGCATCAAAGGTCGAATGTGCGATCGTGAAGGCCGCGAGCCGCCACGGACCCACCGGTCCGGTCGCGGACACGATTACCGAGTCTGGAGCCGGCAGATGGCCGCGTTCCGCCTGGAGGAAACGTGCCGAGAGCCCCCTGGCGCCGGCGTTCGAATGACAGCCCCCGTCCCGCGGGCCGGCGTTGGACCGGTCGACTACGCCGCAGCGGTTCGTTGGCCCGACAGGCCCCATTCCTCATGATCCGTGTGGTACGCCGCCGCGGCGGACAACCGCGCCAGCCCTACTCGACGCGGCGCACGTTGCTGCGCCGAACTCGCCGGGTGGACGCGATCTCGCCGGTGAGCCCGGCGCCGACCGGTGCCAGCAGCGCCGATCCAGGCGTACTCGACGCCACGCGGCGCGCCCTCGACGAGGCCGCTCAGCGCTCGCTCGAGGAGAGTGCCCGCCGAACGGTCGAGGAAGCTGCCGCCAAGCGGCGCGCGTCCGCCACCGACGACGCGGCGGTGCCGCACACCATCCGGCTGATCCCCGGCGAGGTCACCTCGGCACGGCGCGCCAAATTCGCGTTCGCGAACTCGTTCACGCTCGTGAGCCTCATGCTTGGCATGTCGGCGATCTTCCTGAGCATGCACCACGACATCCGGTGGGCCGCGGTCGCCCTGCTGGGCTGTGTCGCCTCCGACGGCCTCGACGGCGCGGTGGCCCGCAAGCTCGGCGTCGCGAGCCCGTTCGGCGCGCAGATGGATTCGCTCGCCGACATGTGCTCGTTCGGAATCGCCGCGCCGGTGGTCGTCTACGCGTCCTTGCACGGCTCGGCGCCCAGTGCGTTCGTCGCCGCGGCATGCATCATGATCGCGGTGGGGGCGATGATCCGGCTGGCACGGTTCAACGTGTCGCCGAAGGATGGCCGCTACTTCGTTGGCGTACCAACCACGCTCATCGCCGGAGTCATGGGCATGGCCGTGCTGATCGGTCTCCAGATGCCGGGCATCGTCGCGGTGGTCGCCGTCGCGGTGCTCGCGGTGTCGATGGTGTCCGGATTCCCGTACGCCAAGCTGGGCCGCCTCGCCGCGCTGCCTCGCTGGTTCTGGGTGTTGCCGCTGGTCGGCCTGTTCATGGACTACCGCATCACGTTCGCCGTGCTGGTGGCGGCGTACGTAGCCAGTGGCCCGCTGCTGTGGCTGCGGCAGCGCGGTCACCGCGACGCGCTCGCTGCCTGACGCGTTCGCCCGACGGGCGGCGCTGCGCGGACGTCCTCGTGGGTGCCAGGTCTAGTCGTGCCAGCGGGCGATGACGGTCGTTCCGCCCCGCACCTTGTCGTGCGGGGCGACCACCGGTTCGGCAGCAGATGCCGGCAGGTAGACGTCGGTGCGCGAGCCGAACCGGATGAGTCCGAAACGCTCGCCCTTGGCCAGCATGGCGCCGATCGGCGCGCGTTGGACGATCCGCCGCGCCAGCAGCCCGGTGCGCTGCGCGATCACCACCGGCCCGTGCACCGTGTCCAGGACCGTATACGCGGCGACGTTGTGCTCGGCGGCCGGACTCATCGCCGCCGCGAAGCCACCGTCCTCCACGAAGAAGTCCGCCACGCGACCGGCCACCGGCGCGCGATTGATGTGGACGTCGAGGACCGACAGGAACACCGCGATGCGCAGCATTTCGTCGTCGGCGAATCGCTTGTCCACGACACGTTCGACGGACAGCACTTTGCCGTCGGCGGATGCCACTACGGCGGCTGGATCCTCGGGCACCTCGCGTTCTGGGTCGCGGAAGAACGCGGCAAGCGGCAGCGCCGCCAATGCGGGTACGACCGACCACCGGCCGCGCCTGCCGGCTAGCCGTGCCGCTGCCGCTAGACCGAGCGCGATGCCGGCCGCGGCCACGCCGTTCGCGTCGACGTTCATTCCTCGCGTCAACGGGATGCTGGACGGCCGTACCGCCGGGCGAAGCCGTTCCGCGACCTCCGCCGGTGCGGCGGTGAACCGAAGCCGGTGAATGCGCAGTGGCGGCCGGTTGCGGACGACGACATCGGTGCCGACGCCGTAGAACGACGTCTGACGCCCGAGCTCCTCGGTTGCCCCGTCCGCCATGCGCGGCACGGCGAGCGTCGCAACGCATACCACGCCTCCGTCGGCGAGGTGCGCGCGAACGCGGCCGATGACGGCACGTGCGTGTTCCGCGGTGCCGGTCAGCGGGTCGGCGAGAATGGCCACGTCGGCACGGCGCTCGGCGGCGTCGTTCGCGACTGCGGCGGCTGCGTCGTCTGTGACGGCCACGTCGTCGCCGAGCGTGTCGACCACGCGTACCCGTTCGGCCACCCACCCGCCGCGGTCCGCAACGATCGTGCGGACCTCGGCCGCGGCGCCGTCGGCCGCGACGAATATCAACCGGTCATCGGGCATGAGCGAGGCCAGTGCCGCAATCAGGACCGGAGAGTCGGGCGCTACGCCCACCACGAGTCCCGTCTTCGGCCCGGCGAGGCGGCTGAGTTCGGTGGTCAGCGCGCTGACCGCGCGATTGCTCAGCCGGAGATCGCTCCGCGACCGCGCGGCGGCCGTCACCCCAGCCGGAGACAGGCTCATGGCGCCAGCATAGGCGGGTGCCACGAGCCTGTCGTACGCCGTGGTGCGGCGCGTCAGGGTTTGAGTCGCCAGGACTCCGAACCATTGCCACGGCGCTCGCGGTCCCGCCGACGCTCACCGCGCAGCACGCTCACGATGCCCAGCACACCGACGGCGATCAGCACGAGTGCGACGATCCAGCCGACGCTCGGCAGGGCGAACACGAACCGGTGGTTCACCACCCACCAGAGGGCCGCCGCAACGAAGAATGCACCGAAGACGAGGGCCGCGATGTCGGGTCGGCGTCGGTTCATCGCTTCACCTCCACGAAGCCGGCGAACGCGATGTTCGCGTTGATCGTCAATTGGCCGCCGCCAGGACCGTCATCCCCGTTGTCAGTGACGTTGGCCTTGGCGTGTACGCCGCCGCTGTTGTGCTTCCCGAAGATCATCGTGTCGCCCGCGCCGACCCTCGCAACCACATGGGCGTCGACGTTCGGCGGCAACTCCACCAGGATCATGCCGGCGGTCAGCCGGATGTTCATCGACGTCACGTCGTTCCGAAAGTCGACGTTACGCAGGTCGATCGTCACTTGCTGGACGCGCCCCGAATACGTCGTCGGCAAGTCCGCCACGCTGGTCGGACGGATCGTCACGCGCTGCGCGTGGTATTCGCTGGTCACGCTCGTGGCAAGCAGACCGAGGGTGAGCACGATGCCGAGCGCGATCGGTGCTCGTACCCGGCCGAACATCGAGCCGATGATCAGTCCGAGGCCGACGGTGGCTAGCGCGGCGGCGAAATACGCCGGCGCTGGCACCGACACCGCGTCCGTACCGTCGAGGATGCCCATGAGCCCGAGGACAAGCGCGGTGACGGCGACGGTCACCCGGCCGGCGATCGAGACGCGTCGACGCTCGCGCGGTGACGGCGGCTGGGGCGGCGCGGCAGGCGGCTCCGCCCAGCGCCCGCTCAGCCCCGGAAAGTCCAGTGGAAACGGGTAGGCCGGGTCGTCGTACGGGTTCGGCGCCGGCGCGTACGGGTCGCTCTGCGCGTACGGGCCGCCCGGAGCGAAGGGCTGACGGTACGCCGGCGGCTGCTGCCAACCGGCCGTGTCGACGCCGTCCGTCACGCCCGGCGAGGGCGACGATCCGGTGCCGGCCGCCGCGGCTCGACCGGCCGCGAATGCGGACGACTCCGGCCACCCCGTTCCGGTAAAGGTCTGCGGACTCGCGGGTGCAGTCGTCGCGCCCGGCATGGTCGGGCCGGCCATCATGGCGCCGGACGGCGGCGCAGCGCCTGGGCCGGCGTACCAGCCGGGTCGGTTGGGGTCCTGGCCGACGCCTGGACCGGGTCCGCCGAACGCGGACCGATTGCCACCGGCAGCCCGGGAGTTGCCGAGCACCGCGAGCACGCCGATGACGGCGACTGCCACGATGATCTTCCAGCCGAAGCCGGAGGTGAACGTGGCCGCCAACCAGATGGCGGCGATGACGGCGAGCACCACCGTCAGCCACTTGGAGGTGCTCGACCAGCCACGGCGGAGCAGCGCCTCGAGCGGCGACGCGGTGTCGCCCTCCGCCGGGATCAGGAGCCAGCCAAGCAGGTAGACCAGGATGCCGAAACCGCCGAGGACGGTCAGCACCGGCAGTGCCACGCGCCACAGCACCGGGTCGGTGTTCGTCGCGCGCGCAAAAGCGCCACACACACCGGCGATGTACCGGTTGTGTACCGGCCGGACAAGTCCGAAGCGCGTCGCGTAGCCGGATGTGCCGGGCGGCGGCGGTGGTGGCTGTTGCCCCGACCACGGCGGTGCGAAGCCGGAGCGGGACGCATCCGATGCCGAACCCGGGTAGGCGCCGGCTGTGCTGCCGGCCGGCCACTCGGCGGACGACGACTCAGTGGCCGGCAGCTCAGCGGACGACGACTCAGTGGCCGGCAGCTCAGCGGACGGCGGCTCAGTGTCGGGCACCTCGGCGGACGGCAGCTCAGCGTCGGGCACTGTTGCGCTCGGGCCTACGTCCGCGGCAGTCGCATCGTCCGGGGCTCCTGCGATGGGATCACGCGCGTGACCGGTGTCATCCGGCTCGGGCGGCGTGTCCGGACGGTCGGACGGCTCGGGTGTGGTCGTCATGCTCCGAGCATCGCGCCGCTCGCGCCCCAGCTGCCTCCGGTTCGGACCCTGAGCCAACCCTGACTTATCCGGGCGTACGAGTCGGGGGCGTCCCCCTGTGCACTTGCTGATCGGCCGTGTGACGATCGGTACCAGCTGCTCTAACCGCAGTTGACCGATCATGCACTCAGGAGAACGACACAAGCGTGGAGCCGACCACTGACCGCCGGCCCGGGACAGGCACTCGCCGCCTCTACCGGATCCCGCAGCGGCAGCTGATCTCGGGCGTCGCCGCCGGCCTCGCCGAGCATCTTGGCGTACCGGTGGCGTTTGTCCGGGTCGGGCTGGTCGTCCTGCTGGCCTTCAACGGTGCCGGTGCGCTGCTCTACGTCGTGCTGTGGGCGGTGGTGCCGGTGGTGCCGCTGAAGATACCGGCGCGCCGCCGTAGCCTGGTCGACCTGCTGCCGTACGCAGCGTTGGCGGCCGGCGTGCTGCTGCTGCAGTCGCTTGTCGGGCTCGGTGGCTTCTCGTCGGCGCTCGGCTGGCTGATTGCGCTGATCGCGGCCGGCGCCGGGCTGATCTGGCATCTGGCCGATGCGGATCGTCGGCGTCGCTGGAGCCGCACCATGCCGATGGCCCCGTGGATGGGCGCGGTCCTCGACGAACGTGACCGGCGCAGTTACGTCTTGCGGCTGTTCGGCGGTGGCGCGCTTGTCATCGTCGGGATCATCGGTGTGATCGCGGTGATCGTGCCGGCCAGCAGCGCGGGGTTCGGTGCGATCGCAAGCAGCGCGCTGTTCGCCATCGTTGCGCTGTGCGGTGTGGCGCTCGCCCTGGCGCCGCTGCTGTGGCGCATGCTCAGCCAGCTCCGCTCGGAGCGTGAGGGTCGCATCCGCGAGGCGGAGCGCGCCGAACTCGCCGCGATGATCCATGACCAGGTGCTTCACACGCTCGCGCTGATCCAGCGCAACTCCGGCGACCCCACCACGGTGATCCGGCTCGCCCGAGGCCAGGAACGCAGCCTGCGCAACTGGCTCTACAAGCCGACGGGCTCGGCGTCGGAGACGTTCGCCGCCGCCATCGAGGAAGCCGTCGCGGAGCTGGAGGACACGTACGCGGTCGCCGTCGAGTCCGTCGTGGTCGGCGATACGGCGATGACGCAACCCGTACGAGCGCTGGTCAACGCCGCCCGCGAGGCGCTCGTCAACGCCGCCCGGCACGCGAAGGTGCCGACCGTCTCGCTCTACGCCGAAGTGGAGCCCGAGCAGGTCAGCGTCTTCGTACGCGATCGCGGCGTCGGATTCGACATGTCCACCGTCGAGGCGGATCGGCACGGCGTGCACGGATCGATCATCGGTCGGATGGAGCGGCACGACGGTCGGGCGGAGATCCGCACCGCGCCGGGGGAGGGCACCGAGGTGCGACTGTTCATGCCGAACCCAGATGCATAGCGCGTCGATAAGTTTGCAACGGGAGATGATGGGGCGATGAGCAGCGAGCCGGTGACACACCCGTCGGGGACGGACCCGGTGGGGGAGCGGCGATTGCGCGTGTTCCTCGTCGACGATCACGCGATGTTCCGTGCCGGCGTACGTTCCGAGTTGGGCGCGCACGTCGACGTGGTCGGCGAGGCGTCCACCGTGGCGCAGGCGATCGCGTCGATCGGCGCCACCCGGCCCGACGTCGTGCTGCTGGACGTACACATGCCCGACGGTGGTGGCCGCGCCGTGCTGGAGGCGTGCCGCACGGCGTACCCGGAAGTCCGTTTCTTGGCCTTGTCCGTGTCGGACGCGGCGGAAGATGTCATCGGCCTGATCCGGGCCGGCGCCCGCGGTTACGTCACGAAGACCATTTCGCCGGATGATCTCGCCGCGGCGATCCGACGAGTCGCGGATGGCGACGCGGTCTTCAGCCCTCGGTTGGCGGGGTTCGTCCTGGACGCCTTCGCGGCGAGGTCCGACACACCGGTCGCCGACCCCGAGCTCGATCAGCTCACCAACCGCGAGCGCGAGGTGCTGCGGCTGTTGGCGCGCGGCTACGCATACAAGGAGATCGCGAAGGAGCTCTACATCTCCATCAAGACGGTGGAGACGCATGTGTCGAACGTGCTCCGAAAGCTCCAGATGTCCAACCGCTACGAGTTGTCCCGTTGGGCGGCCGATCGCCGTCTCGTGTAGCGCCCTCCCGGGCGGCTCAGCCCGTTGTCACGATGCTGAATGCCTCGGCCAGCCGACCTTCCGGTAGGCCGGCCGCCGCTGCCGTGCGGCCCAGCATCATGCGAAGGCGCGCGTCGAGGTCCATGTGGCCGGTCTGCGTGGCGTGCGCTTGCAATGCGGCGAGCTTTCGCGGGTACGTGTCGGTGATGTCGACGATGTGGTCTGCCGTGGCCGTCGAGCCGAACCAGATCTCCCGAACCACCCACGGCTCGAGTCCTTCGTCGGCGAGCAATTCGGGAAACGCGAACGGGTTGCGCGCATCCGGGTAGACCGCGCACGCCACCGCCTCACCGACCGCCAGGTGATCCGGGTGGCCGGCGCCGATGCGGTCCCAGCGCCGCTCCGGCGAACTCGTCACGATGCGATCCGGTCGGACCTGGCGGATGACGCGCGCGATATCGCGGCGGAGCTCAAGCGTGACGGTTACCGCACCATCGTGGTAGCCGTCGAGGAACCGCACATCCTTCACACCGACCGCCGCGGCCGCGGCGCGCTGCTCGGCTTCGCGGAGAACCGGCATCGCGTCCCGCGGCGTGTCGTCGAAGCCGCCAGCGTCGCCGCGCGTGACCAACAGGTAAGTCACTTCGAGCCCGTCGTCCACGAAGCCCGCGATGGTCCCGGCGTAGCCGAAGTCGATGTCGTCAGGGTGGGCCGCAACGCACAACACGCGCTCGACATCGGCGATCGGTTCCGGAGACGGTGGGAAGCTCATGAGCGCCGATCGTACGTCGCCGTCACGGCGTGTCGTCGCCGGTGTGATCCCTCGCCACGAACGTCGCGTAGTCGTCCGGCACCGGAATGCCGAACCGGGTGCACAGGCGGGACACATCCGCCCAGTCTTCGTCGTCGACGGCGTAGCCGGTGTGGAAGATCACCTGTTGGTCGGGCGTGAGGCAGGCGACGGCGCGGCCGGCGACCGTACCCGTGCCGCCGAGGCTGGCTGCCGGGTAGCGCTCGCCGTTCTCGACTGGCCCGTAGATGCCGTTCCCGTCGTCATCGAGCGCGACGACATGGAAGTCGACCTCGTGACCGTACGCGTCACCGAGCACGAAGTTCCACGGTCGCGTATCGGACCGCGGCACGTCCCGGTATCCCTTGTCGCACAGTGCCGCGACCAGCACGGCGACCTGCGACTCAGTGACCACGATGTCGACGTCGGCATGCTTGCGGGTCTGCTCGCCGAGGCACGCGTCGACCGCCCACCCGCCGTCCAGCCACATGCGTACGCCGAGGGTGTTGGCAAGGTCGACGAGCACGACTACGTCCTCGGCGGTGGATTCCGCCGCCACGGCTATAGGGGTCCGCGTCCGGCGCGCAAGATCAGCAGGGCCAACTGGACCCCGTCGGCGCCGAGGGCGTCACGGAACCGGTCGACGATCTCGCGCTCCCGCGACAGCACGAGCCGAGTGCCGCCGGACGCGATGCGCACCCGGCCGACCTCCGCGGAGATCGCGGCGCGCTCCTGCCA
>DATFRR010000255.1:0-17081 GCA_035263025.1 Micromonosporaceae bacterium | reverse complement strand
AACAGAGCCTGCGCACCTCGTTCGACGCGGGCGTGATCGCGACCGGTGAGCCGAAGCTGTCGAAGCCGCAGGTCCGATACGTCGACACCACGAAGAACGTCGCCTCGGTCACGTTCTGCTTCGACGCAAACAGCTGGCGGGCGGTGGACGCGACCAGCCTCGCGCAGACGACACCACCGCTGAGCACGACGGATCATCCGCCGCACCCGGCCTACCTGGGTGACGCCGGCGGGAGCTACACCGCACTGATGCTCCTGGACCGGGACACGAACGGCTCCTGGACGGTGCAGCAGACCAACGCACAGCCCGACCGTCCCTGCTGACGCGATCGGGCCTGCGGCGCAGGTGCGCCGCAGGCCCAGTTATTGCTGCGCGACTCCGGTCAGTGGCAGCGCCACTCGACCGCGCGGATCACTCCGTGCCTGTCGGTGTTCTGGCCGGCGACGATCGTGCCGTCCTCGCTGATGAACGAGGCCTGGTCGCCGGTGTCGGGCTTGCTGGTCAGCGTCGGGAGCAGGACGAGTCCAGTGCCCGAGGTCCAGATCGCGGGCTTGTTGTGGATGCCCTCGCCGGCCAACCAGTGCTGTGAGTTGCCGCCCGTCACCCACAGGTTCGCGTGCTGCAGATCGGTGAACTTGCCGGTGCCGAGGTCATAGGCCAGCGGGTAGAACGCGGTCTCCTGCGAGGTGACCACGGACGCCTCGCCGATCAGGACGTTGCCGCGGAGATTGAACGACAGGAGGCTGTTGATGCCGGAGACCCCGGCGAGCGTCGGTAGCGGGATGAGCTGGAACGAGCCGTCCGGCTGCCAGACGATCGTGCGACTGAGCACTGTATGGGCCGACGTGCTCACCTCGCCGACGATCGTCCCGTCGTCGTTGATCGCCGTTGCCGAGCCGACCCAGTTCGGTCCCGGCATGCGCAGGTCGATCGGTTCCGAGGTCGGTGTCTTCCACATGATCGGCACGCTCACCCCGTTCGCACCGAAGCGTCCGCCAACGATCACGCCCGCGCTGTTGAGATCCGTGGCAGTCGAGCCCTTCGGACCGGCGAGCCTGGTCACCTTGCCATCGCTGACGAAGTAACCGGTCTCGACATCGCCGTTGAATGACGAGCCGATCGCCTTTCCATTCGACGTCACGGCGCCGATCGTCGGATCCTCGCCGGGTATCGCGATCTTGTGCGCCACCCCGTCGATCCACAGCAGGGGCTGCTCGTGGAAGCCGGTGCGCTGCGGGTAGGACCGGCCGAACAGGTACTTTCCGGTTGGGTCGCCGCCGGAGACGAGCGCCTTGGTCACCCCGTCCGGCACCGGCAGCAACTGCTCCGTACAGGTGAGCGAGGTCGGCGCGACCGCGCGAGCGCTCGTGCCGGCCGCCGTACTCGCCGGGTGCGTGCTCGGTCCGCTGCCGCGGACCGCGGCGACACCGAGTGGGACGAGGACCGCGACGACCGTCACCGCGGCCAGCGTGCCGCCCGCCGTGGCCAGCCGAACGGTTCGACGCCGACGCCGGCCCTCCGCCATAACGGTGGCAAGGTCGATGCGTGGTGGTGCCGGTGATTCGTCCCGCAACGGCGAGAGCGCATCTACCACGTTCTGTTCATATGTGTTCACGATCATCTCTCCCTGGCAGTCGTGGCGAAGTCGCGCTCGTCGAGCAGGTGGCGCAGCTTCGCGAGGCCGTGCGAGGTCTGGCTTTTCACGGTGCCGGTCGAGCACCCGAGGATCAGCGCGACCTCGTTCACGGGTACGTCGCACAGGTAGCGGAGCACGATCACGGCACGCTGGCCGGCGGGCAACCGGGACAACGCGAGCCGCAGGGTGGCGTTGGCCTCGGCATCCGGACCGGCAGGGCTGACGCGCTGCTCAGGTACGGTGCCGAACAGCCGAACCCGGAACCACGGTCGGCGGGTCTCGTCGATGTGAGTTCGCACCACGATCGCCCGTACGTAGCGATCGAGATGGTCCGCGTTCCGTGCCGTCCGCCATCGGAGATAGAGCTTGGTCAACGCCTCCTGTAGGAGATCGTCGGCCCGATGCTCATCGCCGCATAGCAGATAGGTCAGTCGCTTGAGTGCCGCTAGCCGAGCGCGCACGTACGCGACGTAGTCCTCGTCGTCGGAACGGTGATCGGCCACCTGTCCTCCTCCTGTCGCGTCCCCTAAGACGAACAGGACGGTGGGTCGGGTTGTATGGATCGCCCCTCGCGTTCGCCCGGCGCGTTTAGCGCGATTCGCACGGTTCCGCGCCGGTACGCCGTCCGACGCCAGGCTATTTGGGCCGCGTACCCGACACGTTGACCCCTCGCACGACGAGCGCAACGTCGGCATGATGTGCGGGTGGCAGACAACCAGGGGCCGTCACCGGCGGTCAGCGATGCGGCAAGCCCGACCGGCACGAGTGAGTCCGAGCCCACGGCGGCGAACCCGACCGGTGCGCCACCGTCGGCGCCAGCGGCTACCGCGGTGCCGGCGGCCAGCGTGGCGCCGGCGAGCGCGCGGTCCGAGGTTGCCGCGCACCCGGCGAGCGACGTGGTGCGCATCGGCCGGCACGACGACAACGACATCGTGCTCCCGGATCTGCGCGCCTCACGTTTCCACGCCGAGGTGCGCCGCGCCGGCGACGCATACCGGGTGGTGGACCTCGGCAGCACGAACGGCGTCAACGTCAACGGCAAGCCGGTAGTGAAGTCCGCGCCGCTGGCCGCCGGCGACCGCGTGTCGATCGGACGGCACGACCTCGTCTTCGATGGCCAACGCCTGCACGAATACGTCGACACCGGCCCTGCATCGCTGTTCGCCGACGACCTGAGCGTGCAGATCGGCAAGCAGACGCTGCTCGACGACGTGAGCTTCGCGGTGCGCGAGGGCGCCCTGGTCGGCATCATCGGGCCGAGTGGCTGCGGCAAGTCGACGCTCATGAAGGCGATCACCGGACTCCGGCCGGCCAACCAGGGGCATGTGCAATACGACGGTCGCGACCTCTACGAGGAGTACACCGACCTCCGCTACCGGATCGGCCTGGTGCCACAGGACGACGTGTTGCACCGACAGCTGACCGTACGGCGAGCGCTGCGCTTCGCCGCGTCGCTGCGGTTCGCCGACGACGTACCGCGACGTGACCGCGCGGAGCGGGTCGACGAGGTGCTCGCCATGCTCGGCCTGTCCGAGCGGGCGAAGCAGCGCATCTCCACGCTCTCCGGCGGCCAGCGCAAGCGCGTGTCGGTCGCGCTCGAACTGCTCACCGAGCCGTCCTTGCTGTGCCTCGACGAGCCGACGTCCGGACTCGACCCGGCGCTGGACCGCGAGGTCATGCGCGAGCTGCGGAACCTCGCCGATCGCGGCCGTACCGTCGTCGTCGTGACGCACAGCGTGCTGCATCTAGCGATGTGCGATCGAGTTCTCGTGATGTGCCTCGGTGGCCGAATGGGATTCTTCGGTCCGCCGGAAGAGGTGCTGGACTTCTTCGGCGCCAGCGACTACGCCGACGTCTTCGAGATGGTCACCAATGACGCTGCCGCGTGGTCGGTGCGCTACCGCAATTCGGAGCAGTATCGCCGCCACGTCGGTGAGGTGGTGCTGCAGCTGACCGCCGGACCAGCGCCGGTGCCACAGCCGCGCGACGCGATCGACGACCAGGCGGGCTCGCTCGTCGCCGAAACGCCGGTGTCCGAACCAGCGCAGGCGTCCGAGCCGCCGCCCGCTTCCGAGCCGCCGCCCGCTTCCGGGCCGCCGGTGGCTTCCGGACCGCCGCCGGCCGGGATTGACGCGGTGGGTACGTCGGCCGAGATTGACGCGGCGGGTACGTCGGCCGGGCCTGACGCGGTGGGTACGCCGGCCGGGGCCGGGCCAGCCGGCCGGCCACGGACCGGGAAACGCAACCCGGTCGCGCCGATCCGCCAGCTCGTGACGCTCTCGGCGCGCATGATCGCGGTGATCGCATCCGACCGTGGGTACGTGCTGTTCCTCCTCGGCCTGCCGCTCGCGCTTGCGCTGCTCACCCACTCCGTGCCCGGCCACAAGGGACTCGGGCCGGACACTACGTTCACGCTCGAGGCGCAGCGGCTGCTCGTCGTGCTGATCGTCGGCGCATCGTTCCTCGGCATCGCAATCCCGATCCGGGAGATCGTCAGCGAGGGGCCGATCTATGCGCGCGAGCGTGCGGTCGGCATCTCACCGGGGGCGTACCTCGGTTCGAAGCTCGTCGTGTTCTTCGTGCTCGACGTGCTGCAGGTGACGCTGTTCGTCTGGCTCGCCCTGCTCGGCCGGCCGAAGGAGGCCGCACCGCTGATCTTCCACAGCATGCCGTTGCTCGAGGTGATCATTCCGGTGGCCGGTGTCGCGTTCGTCTCGACGATCCTCGGGTTGCTAGTCAGCGCCCTGGTGAAGACGGTCGAGCAGACCACGCCGGTGCTCGTGGTCAGCGTCATGGCGCAACTCGTGCTGTCCGGCGGCCTGTTCATCCTCGCCGGCGAGAAGGTGCTCGAGCAGGTGTCGTGGCTGTCGCCAACGCGTTGGGGATTCTCCGCGGGTGCATCGTCGGTGAACCTGCTGGCGACGTTGCCGCCGTTCGCGAGCGATCCGATGTGGGTGCACGCGGCGTCGGCCTGGTGGCGAGCGATGGTGTGGCTCCTCGTACAGGCTGTGGTGCTCGCCGGACTCGCGTACGTCGCGCTGCGACGGCACGACCCAGGCCGGAAGGACTAGCGGAACGACTCAGCGCCGGGTCGCGTCAGGCGCCGAGGTCGCGTACGGCCGCGTAGGCGGCACGCACGCCGGGGTGCGGATCCGACTCGTAGACCTCGATGCCGGCCGGCTGCCACGGCGGCGGTTCGTCGCCACCGGCCAGCAGCCAGGCGGCCTGTCGGGCGGCGCCGTCGGCGACGTACTCCCCCGGTGCCGGTACGGCGACCGGCGCGCCGAACACGGCCGGCGCGATCCGGCGTACCGCCTCCGATCGCGCCCCGCCGCCGATCAGCAACACACGGCGTACCGCGATTCCGGTGTCGCACAAGGCATCGAGACCGTCCGCCAGACCACACAGCATGCCCTCGACGGCGGCCCGGGCAAGGTTTGCGGCAGTCGCGTTCGCGTTGGTGACGCCGTGCAACGACCCAGTGGCATCCGGCCGGTTCGGCGTGCGCTCACCATCGAGGTACGGCACGAACGTGAGTCCACCGGCGCCCGGTTCGGCGGACAGCGCGAGCGCGCTCAGCCGGTCGAGATCGACGCCGAGCATCGCCGCCGCCGCGTCGAGCACGCGCGCAGCGTTCAGCGTGCACACCAACGGCAGGAATCTTCCGGTGGCATCGGCGAAGCCCGCGACGATGCCGGTCGGATCAGCGGTCGGCGTGCTACCGACGGCGAACACCGTGCCGGACGTGCCGATTGAGACCACGACGTCGCCCGGTCCCGCGCCGACGCCGAGCGCGGCAGCCGCGTTGTCGCCGGAACCGGCGCCGAGCCGGATATCCGGGACCGCACCGTCGAAGATCGCCGGAGCGGAGCCCGCTGCGATCGCGCCGTCCACTGGCTGCCGCACCGCGCCCGCGCCGGCTCGCGGCGCCAACACTTCCGGCACGCGAAGGTCCTTGCCGGCTGCCATGCGGAGCAAATCGAGGCGATACGTGCCGGTGGCCGGCGACCAGTAGCCGGTGCCGCTCGCGTCGCCGCGATCGGTACGCAGCTCGTCAACATTGCCGGCATCACGGGACAGCTGCCACGTCAGCCAGTCGTGTGGAAGGCACACGGCCACCGCGCGCGCCATCGACTCCGGCTCGTGCTCCGCGAGCCACCGCAGCTTCGTCACGGTGAACGACGCGACCGGTACGCTGCCGACCGCGTCCGCCCACGCCTGCGCGCCGCGGGCCACGTCGCCGCCGCCCAGCTCCGCGACCAGGTCGGCGGCCGCCCCGGCGGAGCGCGTGTCGTTCCACAGCAGAGCCGGGCGCACCACGTCGCCGGCCGCGTCGAGGCAAACCATGCCGTGCTGTTGGCCACCGATCGACAACGCGGACACGCCATCCAGGCCGCCGGCGTCGCGCACTGCTTCGACGAGCGCGAGCCGCCACGCTCGCGGATCGACCTCGGTGCCATCCGGATGCCGCGCCCGCCCGGCCCGGATCAGCGCACCGGTCTCCGCGTCCCGGATCACTACCTTGCACGCCTGCGTCGAGGAGTCGACGCCGGCCACCAGCACGCTCATCGCGAGGTCGGCACGAGCGTCAGCGCGCGCGCATCAGGTGCTCGACCGCGAGCTGATTCAGGCGTACGAAGCCGTAGCCCGGCGCGCCGACCGCGTCCGCGTCGAAATCCTCGTACGCGCTGCGATCGGCGAGCAGGTCGTCGATCGTCTCGCCGGCCGACAGCGTTGGCTCGCGGAGTTCGCCGACCCGGCTCGCCGCCATCGCCTGCGACACCTCCGGATCCGCGCGGAACGCCGCAGCGCGCTCCTTCAGCAGGAGGTAGGTGCGCATGTTCGCGGCCGCGGATGCCCAAACACCGGATATGTCCTCGGTACGGGACGGCTTGTAGTCGAAGTGCCGTGGCCCGTCGTAGGCCGGCCCACCACCGACACCGCCGTTCTCCAGGAGGTCGACGAGCGCGAACGCGTTGAGCAGATCTCCATGGCCGAACACCAGATCCTGGTCGAATTTGATGCCGCGCTGGCCGTTGAGATCGATGTGGAACAGCTTGCCGTGCCAAAGCGCCTGCGCGATCCCGTGTACGAAGTTCAGGCCGGCCATCTGCTCGTGCCCGACCTCCGGGTTGAGCCCGACCATGTCGTGATGCTCGAGGCTCGCGATGAAAGCGAGCGCGTGGCCAACCGTCGGCAGCAGGATGTCGCCGCGCGGCTCGTTGGGCTTCGGCTCGAGCGCGAAGCGGATGCCGTAGCCGCGGGACAGCACATAGTCGGCGAGCGTGTCGACGGCCTCGCGGTAACGGTCCAGAGCAGCTCGTACGTCCTTGGCGGTGTCGTATTCGCCGCCCTCGCGGCCGCCCCACATCACGTACGTGTGCGCACCCAACTGCGCCGCAAGATCGAGATTGCGCATCACCTTGCGCAGCGCGTAGCGCCGGACCTCGCGGTTGTTGCTGGTGAACCCGCCGTCCTTGAAGACCGGATGCTGGAACAGGTTCGTGGTCATCATCGGCACCACGAGTCCGGTCTCCTTGAGCGCGGCGGTGAAACGCTCGATGTGGCGGGCGCGTTCGGCGTCGTCGCTGCCGAACGGGATCAAGTCGTCATCGTGGAACGTCACGCCGTAGGCGCCGAGCCCGGCGAGGTTGTGCACCGCTTCGACCGGATCGAGCGGCGGCCGGGTCGCGTCTCCGAACGGGTCGCGAGCCTGCCATCCGACGGTCCAGAGGCCAAACGTGAATCGGTCGGCAGGAGTGGGTGCGACGGCCATCGTGTCCTCCCGAAACCATTTGTTTAGTGGATGAATTATTTCGGCCGAGGTGCGACAATGTCAACCCATGAGGCTGACACGCGGCACCGGACCGGCGCGTCAGGCGACCATCCGCGAGCACAACTTGAGCATGGTGCTCGACGAGGTGTTGCGCGCCGACGAGCCGATTTCGCGAGCCGGCCTCGCGGCCGCCACCGGCCTCACTCGTGCCACCGTGTCGGCTCTCGTGGATGAGCTTGTCGCAAGCGGTCTCGTCGCGGAGAGCGGTCGCAGCCAGTCCGGCACCGCAGGCCGGCCGTCCATCGGCCTGGTGGCCAGTCCGCATGGCCCGGTGGGCATCGGGCTCGAGGTCAACGTTGACTATCTGGCGGTCGCCGCCGTCGATCTCGCCGGTCAGCTGTGCTACGAGGCGGTGGTGACGGCCGACCAGCGCGGGGTGCCACCGAAGGAGGCACTCGGCCACGCCGAAGGGCTTGTGGTCGACGCGGTGACCGCGCTGGCCGCGGCGGACCGGACCGCGACGCGTGTTGCGCTCGCGGTGCCTGGCCTGGTCGAGGACCACCTGGTACGGGTGGCCCCGAACCTGGACTGGCACGACGTACCCATCCCGGACACCATCGTCGGGCTGCCGCTCATCGTGGACAATGACGCGAACCTGGCCGCGCAGGGCGAGCTGGCCGCCGCACTCAATCGCGAGCGCGGTTCGCCGGTGTCGCGAAGCTTCCTTTACGTGTCCGGGGAGATCGGCATCGGCGCCGGTGTGGTGCTCGACGGCGTGCTGATGCGTGGCGCGATGGGCTTCGCCGGCGAGGTCGGCCACGTCGCCGTACACCCCGACGGACCACGCTGCGGCTGCGGCGCGTACGGCTGCCTCGAGCAGTACGCCGGCCAGGATGCCATCGTTCGAGCCGCGCTGATGCCGGTGACCGGCCAGACGCGCGGCACGATCGCCGACGTCGTCGAGCTGGCGCGCGCCGGTGAGGCGAACGTGATCGGCACGCTGCAAGACGCCGGTGCGGCTCTCGGCGTCGTCCTCGCCGGTGCGGTCAACGTGCTCGACATCACGACGATCGTGCTCGGCGGTGTCGTGTTCGCGCCGCTGGCACCGTGGCTAGCGCCGGCCGTGCAACGCGAGTTGGACGCACGTGTGCTTGCCGCGCGCTGGTCCGCACCACACATCCGGGCCAGTGCCCTCGGCGAGCGTTCCACCGTGCGCGGCGCAGCGGAAATGGCACTTGACGCCGTGCGTCACTTTCCGGCGCGATTCATCGGCGCGCGTTAGCCGAGGTCTGCGGGCGCGACAGCGGCCGGTGATCGCGTCAGCCCCAGCCGAGTTCGTGTAGCCGCTCGTCGTCGATGCCGAAGTGGTGCGCGATCTCATGCACCACCGTGACTCGAACTTCGCGCACCACGTCCTGTTCGGAACGGCACATCCGCAGGATCGGATTCCGGTAGATCATGATGCGGTCCGGCAGCACGCCGCCGTACTGCGTGGTGCGCGACGTGAGCGCGTACCCCTCGTAGAGGCCGAGAAGCTCGGGCCCGCTGGGCGGCGACTCCGCCTCGACCAGGATCACCACGTTGTCGAGCAACCGCGTCAGGCCCGCCGGCACGGTGTCGAGGGCGTCAGCGACCAACTCCTCGAAGCGCTCCTCGGACATCGTGACCGACATACCCCCGTTTATACGGCCGTCGCGGATGCGGCCGCGACGCACCCCGGCCGCGACTACCTGTCGCGGAAGTGATCGTGATGTTCTCGTTACCTACCCGGGTAGAACGCGTCGCGCGATTCGTCATAGATTGCGACGGCCGTCTTAACCGCGGTGTCCAAGCGGGACGGTCCTTATTGTCCAACGAGAGGCGATCCGTGACGAAGTCCACGCCGATGCGCCGCCGCATCACGATTATCGTGCTGGCGATCGCAACGGCCGTGTCGATAACCACGATCGGCCGTGCGAGCGCCTCCGCACCACGTCACTCCGACCAGGGCACGATCGCAGGCGGCATTGCCGACGCCGGCCGCGGCCCGCAACGGCCGGGTTCGCAGAGCACTCCCCGATTCGTTCAACCCGCCGTCGCGCCGGCCGGCTACCCGGTCACCGGCATTGACGTGTCCTCCTGGCAGGGCACAGTAAATTGGCCGCAGGTCGCGGCGACGGCAAAGTTCGCGTACGTCAAGGCGACCGAGGGCACGACGTACATCAGCCCGACGTTTGCGACGCAGTACACCGGCGCACGCGCGGCCGGCCTTTACACCGGCGCGTACGCATATGCGCGCCCCGACTCCCCGCCGGTTCCGCAGGCTGACTTCTTCGTGAGCCAGATCGGGACGAGGTTCGACAGCAAGACGTTGCCGCCGATGCTCGACCTCGAGTGGCCGTACCTGGCCGGTGGACAGTATGTCGCGCCGTACCCCTGTTTCGGCCTTACGCCGGCGGCGATGGTCGCCTGGATCCACTCGTTCGTCGACGAGGTGCGCAAGCGCACCGGTTCGTTTACCGTGATCTACACCGCGACGTCCTGGTGGAACCAGTGCACCGGCAACAGCACGCAGTTCGGCGACCAGCCGCTCGCCGTTGCGCTCTACACCACGACGCCGCCAGCGACATTGCCCAGCGGGTGGTCGAAGTGGACGTTCTGGCAATACGCGGACGCCGGCCCACTACCTGGTGATCAGGACGTGTTCAACGGCTCACTTACGCAACTCGCGGCGCTACCGGCAAGGACACGCTGTCGCGTGAGGCCGAGCCCGTTGGGCGGATCATGTGGGTTGACAGCGATTCCACGTCCGATCCGCAACGTTCCCCTGCCGTCAAGCTAGAACGCCGACTGGTTGCGCGGCGCGTGGCGCATGTGGTGCCTCGCGCCGCGCGCTTCGGTCGCCCGGCGCACGCGGCAAGTTCATCACATGGGCCGCCATAAGTAGCGGACATCCGGCTCGCGTTCCTCGTTGCCTTCGCCGTCGGTACGCTCCACCTCGGTGAATCCATGGCGCTCGTAGAACCGTTGGGCCGCCTCGTTGACTTGGAACGTCCACAGCGCGAGCCCATCCGGACTGCGCTGTTTCGCCAGTGCGACAAGCCGACCGCCGATGCCGTGTCCCTGATGCGCGGGGTCGATATACAGCTGCTCGATGTGACCGTTGGCGAGCACCATCATCGCCACGACCATGCCGTCTACCGTCGCGACCCACGTTTCGTGGTTCGGCAGCACGACATCGCGGATCCACGCGCGCACCTCATCGTCGGTGTGCGCCTGGCGTACGGTCGGCAACGCTGCCTGGTATGACCGCAACCAGACGTCGACGACCGCGTCAGCGTCGGCGGCGACGGCGCGGCGAACCTGCTCGTCCGGGTGCACCACGACTAGCTCAGCGGCCCGTCGCCCTCGCCGTTCGGATCATCGACGAGGTGCACCGCGGCCTCCTCGGCGGTAGCCGCCCCGGCGTCGATGCCGACGTCGAACGCGACGGCATCGGTCTCGAGATCGGGACCGAGTCCCTCGTCCTCGGAGACCAGACGGCCGGCGCGCGGCTCGGTCTCGTACCCACGTCGGGTGAGTTCGTCCTCGTCCATATCGCCGTAGTCGTACGTGACGTCCGGCTCCTCCTCGGCCAGCCGCGCGTCCAGCGATTCGCCGGTCTGCTGCTCGCCCATCGTGGTGCCGTACCGATTTGCTCCGGACCACCGATCTGACGCGGCGATGCCGACGTCCAACGGGTCGCCGACGGCGTCGTCGTCGAGCGTGTCGGAGGCGTCCAGCACGCCGTCGTCCTCGACGTCATCCCACTCGTCCCGGCCTTCGAACTCATCGTCTGGATCCATCACGTCCTCCGCGGTGTCGCTGGCGGCACGGCTCAAACCCCAATCGAACCACCGCCGGTCGGCACGTGCGCACGGACTGGCGAAGTGCGGACCCAGCTCACGCTCGTACGCCCATGTTGCGCCAGGTGGTCGTGTCGACCTTTCCGGTCACCGAGATGCCGCGCATGCCCTGGTACCAGATCACGCCGTCGCGCGTGTGCTGGCCAAACTTGCCGTCCGGCGCGCCACATTTGCTCCGGCCGATGAACCGCTGGACGAACTTGACGTCGTCGCCCCGCATCACTGGGACGTGCACCGCGAGCTCGCGCCGCCCGAGCCGATGGTCGGTAGCCGTTGCCGGCACCTTGGGAATCGTCACCGCCGGCTTGACGATGTCCAACGGCGTCCCAGCCGGCGTGAGCAGCTCGCTCGCCGCGTCGTATCCGGTGCCGGTCGCCGCATCTTTGCCGGCCGAACCATGCCGACCCGAGATGTGTACGTGATTCGTATGCGGGTCCGTGCCGTGGTATTGCTTCGGCCGGAAGCCGCGCGACCGAGTCCAGATCGTTCGGTTGTGGATGACGTACTCGAGATCGTCGGGATGCAACAGCGCCCACGTGACGACCGCCTCGGCACGTGAGCCACGAACCATCACGTCGATGGCGTGCACGATGCCGCGCGCGTCGGGATTATGGTCGGAGTGCTCGGCCTGGTGTGCCGCGTCGCCGATCCAGCCGATCGCGACGCCAGGAAAGCTGTCGCGGCACGCGGCTCGCCGTACCGCCAGATTGTGGACCAGCTTGGCCATCAGCCTTCGCCTCCACTGTCGGGATGGTCGCCGTCCGGGCCGTCCGGGCCGTCCGCGAACGGGTCGTGCTCGGGATCGTCGTCGCCGACGAAATCCAGCGGGTCGACGTCTTCCGTCGAGTCCGCGATTTCGTCCGGTTCGAGGACCGTGTCGTCGGTGTCGTCATCGGCGCTTTGCAAGCTGGCCCCCACTTTCGCCTGGTAAACGGCATCGCACGGTGATCGTGGCGCGCACCGCGGTCAAGCGGAAGGGCGAGACGCCGCGGTGTCGCAAACCCGACTGCCAGCGGCACGGCAGAATGTCGGTGGCGCGACGTGTCGCAACGCCCGCGTACGCCGAGAAGTGTGTTGTCAACGGCTGTCGGAGGTTGCTGTGGTGCGTGTGGTCCAAGGCGTCGTCTCGATGACCAAGTCCGCGCCGGTCGAGTTGCGAAGCGTCACGGTGCCCGACCCAGGTCCGGGCGAGGTGCTCGTCGATATTCAGGCGTGCGGTGTGTGCCATACGGATCTGCACTATCGCGACGGCGGCATCAGCAACGACTACCCGTTCCTGCTTGGCCACGAGGCCGCCGGCCGGGTCGCCGAGATCGGCGACGGCGTGACGAACGTCGCGATCGGCGACTACGTGGTGCTGAACTGGCGCGCGGTGTGTGGCCAATGCCGTGCGTGCAAACGCGGGCGGCCGTGGTATTGCTTCGCGACCCATAACGCCACACAGAAGATGCGCCTCGACGACGGCACCGAGCTCTCGCCCGCGCTCGGCATCGGCGCATTCATCGAGACCACGTTGGTCGCCGCCGGTCAGGCGACGAAGGTGGACACCGCCGCACCACCTGAGGTGGCCGGATTGCTCGGCTGCGGCGTCATGGCCGGCATCGGTGCGGCGATCAACACGGGCGAGGTCGGTCGTGGCGATACGGTCGCCGTGATCGGATGCGGCGGGGTCGGCTGCGCCGCCATCGCCGGTGCGCGCTTGGCCGGCGCGGCGCGCATCATTGCCGTCGACATCGACGACCGCAAGCTCCGGCTCGCCACTGATCTCGGTGCAACGCACACGGTCAACTCCGTGCAGACCGATCCGGTTGCGGCGATTCAAGGGCTCACCGGCGGTTTCGGCGCGGATGTCGTGATCGACGCGGTGGGCCGGCCCGAGACGTGGAAGCAAGCGTTCTACGGTCGGGATCTGGCCGGCACCGTGGTGCTGGTGGGCGTGCCGACGCCGGAAATGGTACTCGAGATGCCGCTGCTCGACGTGTTCGGGCGTGGTGGCCGGCTTAAGTCGTCGTGGTACGGCGATTGCCTACCGGAACGCGACTTCCCGATGCTGATCGACCTCTACCTCCAAGGTCGGCTGCCGCTGGAGAAGTTCGTCAGCGAGCGGATCGGCATCGGTGACATCGAGGCGGCATTCGACGCGATGAAACGCGGTGAGGTGCTCCGCTCGGTCGTCATGATGTGACCCGGCGCGGCTCGCCGCGCCGCTCCGAGCCGGCCGTGCTGAGCCGGCCGGACCGAGCGGTCACGCCGGTAGCACCGACGGCCACGCGGGCAGGAACGAGAAACGTACGTGGCGCTGTGCGTTGTCGCCGTTCGGGTCCACCAAGCACACCGCCTGCCATGTGCCGAGCGCGATCTGGCCGGCGATGACCGGCAGAGTCGCGTACGGGGCGACGAGCGCCGGCATCACATGATCGCGGCCGTGGCCGGCGGATCCGTGCCGGTGCCGCCACCGATCGTCGGCCGGAAGCACGTTGTCCAGCGCGGTGATCAGGTCGTCGTCCGACCCGGCGCCAGTCTCGATGATCGCGACGCCGGCGGTCGCGTGCGGTACGAATACGTGCAACAGGCCGTCCGCGTCGCCGGCGGCACCGCGGACGAAGGCGGTGGCCTCGGCGGTGATGTCATGGACGCTCGCGCGCGACCCGGTGCGCACCGTGATGACCTCGCTAATCATGCGCCCATCCTGCCGCACCAACCGCGGCGGACTGGCCGGCGCGGCCTATTCGGAGCGCTTCGCGCGGGCGCGTCGCTTGCCCTCGTGCATTGCCTGGACGCGGGCGATCGGGATGGCGTGCCCCTCGGCGACCAGGTCGGCACCGAGCCGCTGCGGCACCGGCATGCCGTCGGCCCACGGGTCACGGTCGGCAAGCAGCGCGGCAGCGGTGCGGACCGTGAAGTCCCGTGGCGAGATCTGATCGAGATCGGTCCAGGAGACCGGGAACGACACTGGCACCCCGGGCCGGGCCCGTGGGCTATACGCCGCCACCACGGTCGCGCCGCCCGCTCGTGTCGAGTCGACGAACACCTTCCCGCCACGGTCCTCGCGGATGAACGCAGTCGTTGCGACGTCGGGATCGAGTCGCTCGGCGCGTTGCGCGATGGCGCGCGTCGCAGCGGCGACGTCCTCGACGCTGTTCTCCGGGTCGAGCGGTACGAATACGTGCAGTCCCTTCGCGCCACTCGTCTTGACCGCGCCGGCCAGCCCGACCTCGTCGAGCGCCTGCCGGACCGCGAACGCCGCGCGCACCGCGAGTGCGAACGCGTCCGGTGCCGGCGGGTCGAGATCCATCACGAGATGCGTCGGGCTCTGCCAATGCGGCAGTCGGAACAGCGTCGCGTGATATTCGACAGCCCGCTGGTTGGCGAACCAGAGCAGCGTCCGACGGTCGTTGCACAGTGCATAGGCGACATCCCGTTTCGACGCTTCGGCCCACATCGACTCGGTACGGATCCAGTCCGGCGCATACCCTGGCACGTTCTTTTGCATGAACGGTGGCTGGCCGGGGCGCACCCGTACGACGGACAGTGGCCGATCCGTGAGCGCGGCAACAATGCGGTCGCTCACCGCGTCAAGGTAGTCGATCAGGTCCCGCTTCGTGACGTCGGCGCCGTCGAACAGTGGCTGGTCGAGATTCGTCAGCCGGACACCGTCGCGCTCCGCGTCGCCGGTCTTACCGTCGCGTGTCATATCGCCCCCACACATGAGGCTATCGACACCTCCGGCCGACGGCACGGCGCGCGCCATGGGCGTCGCGCGAGCGATGATGACAACCGGTCGCCCACGTGGCAATGTGTGCCCGGCGCGCCGTGCCGGCGCGTGTGCCGCGAAGATCGCCCGGCATGATCGCGCGGCAGCCGACGGCTTTCCTGGGGAGGCGGCCATGCCACACGTACCCGTGCCAGCGGATCAGCCTGGGATCCGCGGCTTGCTCGCGTTCAAGCCGGCAAGCGGCGTGTTTGTCGCGCGCATGATCCACCAACTGCTGCGCGGCGACAGCCCGATGAGCGCTGCCGATCGGGAACGAATCGCGGCCTACGTATCGCAGGTGAACGACTGCGAGTTCTGTGCCAGGTCGCACGCCGCCGCGATGCATCACCTGGAACTGGCCGCGCATTCGAGCGCGGTGCCAGCACAGCGCGCCGAGGAACCGAGCCCGCTGCTCGCGGCGTTGCTCGAAATCGCCGGTGCCGTGATCCGCGGCGGCCACTTCGTCACCGACGAGAAGATCGACGCGGCACGTGCCGCCGGCGCCGACGACGAAACGATCCACGACACGGTGCTGATAGCCGCCGCGTTCTGCATGGTCAACCGGTACGTCGACGGGCTCGGCGCGATCACTCCGACCGACGACGAGGCGTACGACGCGATGGGCGTCCAGATGGCCGCGTACGGCTACGTGGGCGCGGCACCCCCCAACTCATCCGCGGCGACCGACTCCTCCGCGGCGACCGGCGGGTAGCGTCGTCTGGTCGGCACGACATCCGGATGACCGCAGCCGGGGGGAGAATGGGCCCGTGACGGCCGAAGACTGGGCACCCGACGATGTGGATCTGCAGCGTCCTAACGCCGCTCGGGTCTACGACTACTACCTCGGCGGCTCGCACAACTTCGCGGTTGACCGCGAGATGGCCCGCAAGGCGATCGACATGTGGCCCGACCTCCCCATGATCATCCGAGCGAATCGCGCATTCCTTGCTCGCGCGGTGCGGTTCCTGGTGCGGCAGGGCGTTCGCCAGTTCCTCGACTTGGGGTCGGGGATCCCCACCGTCGGCAGCGTGCACGAGGTCGCCCAGGCGGAGTCGCCGGACGCCCGTGTCGTTTACGTCGACATCGACCCCGTCGCGGTGGCGCACGCACGAATGATCCTCGCCGGCAACAAGAACGCCACCGTCATCCAAGGCGACCTGCGCCGCCCCGATGGCATCCTCGGGCAGCCGGACGTGGTCAAGCTGCTCGATCTCGACGAGCCGGTCGGCGTACTAATGATCGCGGTGTTGCACTTCGTGCCCGACGCCGACGATCCGGCCGCGATCATCGCGGGCTATCGACGGACATTGCAGTCGGACAGCTACATCGCGGTGTCGCACGCCTCGGACGACGAGTTGCCACCGCAGTTGACGGCCGATCACCGAGCGCTCTACGCGCGCACCCCGACGCCGATGTGCATGCGGTCGCGTGCCGAGATCGTCGGGCTGCTGGAGGGTTGGGTACTGGTCGAACCCGGGCTGGTGCGCATTCCACTATGGCGCCCGGATCCCGGCGAAGAGTTGCCGGCCGACCCGCACTTGTTCGCGGGGTACGCCGGGGTGGCGAGCTTGGTCACCGCGTAGGCCGCCGGCCGCCGGCGGCGCACGTCGGCTGGAACGCGGTCGCCCGGAACGCGGCCGCCCGGAACGCCAGCGTGGCCTGTCCCCGCGAGGTAGCGTCCCAACGAGTCACGTGGGTAAAGCGAGGACGCTATGGGCATGTCCGAAGTGACGCCGATGCTCGCGACCTTGACCGAGCGCTACTTCTCCGATCCGGGCTGGATCTACGAACGCAAGCTCGACGGCGAGCGGGTCATCGCATCCCGCCAAGGCGGTCACGTCACGCTCCGCTCGCGCACCGGTCGGGCGCTCGACAACACGTACCCGGAGCTTGTAGACGCGCTTGCCGCCCAACAGCACGACGATTTCGTGGTAGACGGCGAGGTGGTGGCGTTCGACGGATCCCGTACCAGTTTCGAGCGGCTGCAGCAGCGCATCGGCATCACTGTTCGGGCGCAGGCCGCCGCTTCGC
>DATFRR010000254.1:0-22896 GCA_035263025.1 Micromonosporaceae bacterium | reverse complement strand
CCGCCGCGTCGAGGCGCGCGCCGACGCCCACGCGCTCGCGCTGACCCGGGACGCCGAGACATTCGGGCAAATGCAAGCGCGTCTAGCGGAAGCGAACCTCGCCAACGTCGACCCGAGCCGGTTCGAGTACGTCATGTTCGCGAGCCACCCGACGACCGTGCAGCGGATCGCGGCGGCCCGTGTGTTCGGTCGAGACGCGGACGCGTCGGGCGTACCGGCGTGACGAAGGGGTTCGCCGGCGTGACCAAGACGCTGCTTGTCACGAACGACTTCCCGCCCCGACCGGGCGGCATTCAACAGTTCGTGCACAACCTCGCGGTACGCCAGCCAGCCGGCTCGGTGGTCGTCTACTGCTCGCGATGGCGCGGCTTCGAAGAGTTCGATGCGGCACAACCGTTCCCGGTCGTCCGGGAGGACACCACCGTGCTGCTGCCGACGCCGACGGTGGCCCGCCGAGCCGCCCGGATCGCGCGCGAGCACGGCTGCGACACGGTGTGGTTCGGTGCCGCGGCGCCGCTGGCATTGCTCGCCGACGGTTTGCGCAAGCGCGCCGGCATCGAGTGGGCGGTGGCGCAGACGCACGGCCACGAGGTCGGGTGGGCCGCGTTGCCCGGCGGGCGCACCGCGCTCAAACGAATCGCGCGCGGTGTCGACGTGGTGACCTACCTGAGTGGCTACCAACGTGCCCGGCTCGCGCCGCTCATCGAGCCGCGTGCGGCGCTGCGCCACCTCGCGCCGGGCGTGGACGTCGACGCGTTCCGTCCGGACGTGGACGGATTGGCGGTACGCACCCGGTACGGGCTCGGCGAGCGGCCGGTCATCGTCTGCGTCTCGCGACTCGTGCCGCGCAAGGGGCAGGACACGCTGATCCGAGCGTTCCCGGAGGTACGGCGGCATGTGCCAGACGCGGCACTGCTGATTGCCAGTGGCGGCCCGTACCGCGGCCGGCTCGAGGCGATGGCACGCGACTCGGGCGTCGGCGAGCACATCGTGTTCACCGGATCGGCCCGCTACGAGGAACTGCCCGAGTATTACGCGGCCGGTGACGTGTATGCGATGCCGTGCCGGACCCGGGGCGGCTTCCTCGACGTCGAAGGGCTCGGCATCGTTTATCTGGAGGCGTCGGCCAGCGGCAAACCCGTCGTCGCGGGCGACTCCGGCGGCGCGCCGGATGCCGTCATCGACGGCGAGACCGGGTACGTCGTCGGGGGCCGTGACGTCGACACGCTCACCAAGCGCCTCGTGGAGCTACTGACCGACCGTGACGGAGCCGCGCGGATGGGCGCCGCCGGGCGGGCGTGGACCGAGGCGGAGTGGCGCTGGGATCAGCAGGCGGCACGCATGACACAACTGCTGGACCGGCGCGTGCCGTAGCGGCTGGACTGAGCGGCTAGAACTGAGCGGCTAGAACTTCGGCGTGTCCGGCGCCTCGAGAAGGCCAAGCCGCAGAGCGGTCATCAGCGCCTGCGCCCGGTTCGCCGCACCGAGCTTCTCGTAGAGCTTTGAGATGTGCGTCTTGGCCGTCGATTCGCTGACGAACAACTGCTTCGCGATGCCGGCCACGCTCATGCCGTCGGCAAGCAGCCGCAGCACCTGGCCCTCGCGGGGGGAGAGCTGTGGACCGCTCGGCGCAAGCCGGCGCTTCATCGCCTCGGCCAGATCGGCGGCGGTGAACGCGCTCGGTGCCGACGCGGCGTGCCGCGCGGCCGCGACCACCTCGTCGGCGGGCGCCGTCTTCGGTACGAACGCGCTAGCGCCGGCCTCGAGGGCGCCGAACAGTTGGTCGTCGCCGGCATACATGGTTAGCACCACGATGCCCATGGTGCTGCTTGCCTTGCGCAGCGCGCGGGTGGCTTCCAGGCCGCTGCCGTCGGGGAGCCGGAGATCCATGATCACCACGTCGGGCTGCAGGTTGCCGGCCTGCCGCACCGCCTCCGCGGCGGTGGCCGCCTCGCCGATCACCTCGAACTGGCGGTCGCGCTCGAACGCGTGCCGCAGGCCCTTTCGGATCAGATCGTGGTCATCTACGAGCAGCACGCGCGTGCGAGCGATGGGGGTCGTGCTGGTGGACATGGCCGGTTGACTCTCCTCTACTTCGTGGCGCGTGATGAACGACGCCTTGCGGCTGGGCTACGCATTGGCGCTTCTCACACGGGGTGATGTTCCTATCACGATCGCCACCGTTGTGCCACACGGGTCCCGCGGTCGGATTTCCAACCGACCCCGGATACGTTCCGCTCTCTCTGCCATGATCGCAAGACCATAGCGTCCGTCCGGGCGCTGGTCAGCCATGCCGCGACCATCATCTGAGACTTCGACTTGCGCGAATGGCGGGTCCACCGCGCACGTGACCCAGAGGTTTTCCGCGCCCGCGTGTTTGCGCGCATTCGTGATTGCTTCTTGCGCGATGCGCAACAATTCGCCCTCCACGGCGGCGGGCAATCGGGCCGTCGATTCGTCGAGAGACATGTGCACCCGGAGGCCGCCGGAGGCGCCGACGGTCCGGGCGTATTCGGAGATCGCGGCCGCGAGGCCGCCGTGCCGATCGACCTCGCTGCGGAGCTCGAACAGCGAGAGCCGAAGCTCGGTAATCACGCGCGTGACCTCGGCGCGCAGCGTCCGAAGCTCGCCCGCCGCGTCGTCCGCCTCGTCGGGCAGGACGGCTAGCGCGTTGTCGATGCCGTAGCCGACCATCACGAGCTCCTGCGCGACACCGTCGTGGATCTCGCGGGCGAGGCGCTGCCGCTCCTCGTTGGTGGCCAACGTGCGGACCTCGTCGAAGAGGAGCGCCGCTTCCAGCCGCAGCGCGGCCGGCGCGGCAAGCGTGGACACCCGGTTGATGATGTGCCGCGGGTACGCCCGCCCCGCGTCCGTCTCGAGGGTCAGTAGTCCCACGGTACGGACGCCGGCGATCAGCGGTACGACGAGCGTCGACACGTCGCCGCCGGGATGGGTACGAGCCTGGGACGCGCTGCCGGTCTGCGGAAGCTGGTTGGCCCACGCCTCGGAGATGAGCGAGTCCGCGTCGAGCGAGGTCTCCCAGTCGACTCGGGTCGCGCCCGCCTGGGCGAGCACCACGAGACGGTTCCCACCACCGGCACACATCACCGCCGCCCGATCCGAGCGGGCCACCTCGCGTACGTCGTCGAGGAGATGCTCGGCGAGACTGCCCGGGTCCAGTGTCGCGCCGGGCAGTTGGCGCGCCACCGTACGCAACTGGGTCAACAGCCGCGTCGCCTCCGCGTACGGCTGCGGTCGCTCGCGCCGCCCGGCCAGCAGACTCCGGAACGCGTACGCCGTTGCGGCCGCCACGGCGGCGAGCAGCAGCCACTCGACCGCCTCGATCAGGTATCCGCGATCCGAGATGCGATCGTCGAGCAGGCCGAGGCCGGCGAGCATCGCGGCGGCAAGCACGAGCAGCCAGATCACTTCGAGCCGACGACGCCGTAGCGCCGCCGCCACCGGCGGCACCATGAGGTAGGGCAGCATCGCACCCGCCGCGGCACCGGCCGGCGCGAACATTCCCGGATGCGCGTAGCGCACCGCGAAGTCGGCGCCCAGGCAGGTGATCACGACCTCGGCGGCGCGGCCGATCTGGGTGAGTCTCGGCGGTGGCGGCACCCACAGGGCGGGCAGTGCCGTGACGATGAGTGCACCGGCGAACGCGAAGATCCACGGCGAGCCGGTAGCAAGCCAGCCGAGCACCGTGACGAGAGTGAGTACCGCGAGGCGGCCGACCAGGATCAGCCCGCGCGAGATGATCTGCGGATCGGCGGGCTGTGACGCGTCGGTCAGGTCGGCGCCCGTCCACATCGAGGCGAGCCGTTGTTGGGTTGCCGGGCGGGCGCCAGCGGACAGCGACGGTGGCTCGGCAGACGCCGTCGAGGACGTCACGCCGACATCTTCGGTGGCCGAGCTAACGTCCGACCGGGTCACGTCGCCCAGGCCGTCGAGCGCGACGCGGTCGGCTGACGTCGACGGGCCGGGCGCATTGGGCACGTCCGAGCGCCCGTCCGCGATCGGCCAGTCGCGGTCGGGTTGGTCAGGCGTAGATCGCGGCGATCTCGTCGGCGTACTCCTTCATCACCACGCCGCGCTTGACCTTGAGCGACGGCGTCAGCTCCCCGGTCTGCTCGGTCCAGTCTCGGGCCAGCACGCGGAAACTCTTGATCGCTTCGGCGTGCGAGACCGCCTTGTTCGCCTCCGCGATGGCAGCGTCGACGGCGGATCGCAGCGCCGGGTCGTCCAGCCTATCGGCAACCGTGGTGCCCTCGGGCCAGCCGTTGCCGGCCGCCCACTTCGGCCACGCCTCGTCGTCGATGGTGATCAGCGCGGCGATGAACGGCTTCCCGTCGCCGATGACCATGCACTGGCTGATCAACGGGTGCGCCCGGACGCGATCCTCCAGCACCGCCGGTGCAACGTTCTTGCCGCCGGCAGTGACGAGCAATTCCTTCTTGCGTCCGGTGATGGTCAGGTATCCGTCCGCGTCGAGCGAACCTAGGTCGCCGGTGTGGAACCAGCCGTCCGCGAGCGCTTCGGCCGACGCCTCCGGGTTGTTCCAGTAACCGGTGAATACGAGGTCGCCCTTGATGAGGATCTCGCCGTCGTCGGCGATCCGGATGGTGACGCCGGGCAGCGGTCGGCCGACCGTACCGAGCTTGATGTCGTTCTCGAGATTCACCGCCGCGGCCGGTGAGGTCTCGGTCAGCCCGTACCCCTCATAGACCGTGACGCCGATGCCGCGGAAGAAGTGCGCGAGCCTGGATCCGAGCGGCGCGCCACCGGAGATGGCCGCGGTGCAGCGGCCACCGAGCGCCGCGCGGAGCTTGGTGTAGACAAGGCGGTCGAAGAGCCCGTGCCAGGCCCGCAGCGCCAGGCCCGGCCCACGCGGCGAGTCGAGCGCCTCGCTGTATGCCACCGCGACGCGGTCAGCCCGATCGAAGATCGCACCACGGCCGTCCGCGTGCGCCCGTTGCCGGGCCGTGTTGTAGACCTTTTCGAACACGCGCGGTACGGCGAGCACGAACGTCGGTCGGAAGTCGCCCAACTCCGCGACCAGGTTCTTGACGTCGGCGGTGTGCCGGGTGCGCACCCGGCCGGCGACGACTCCGATCTGAATCAGCCGCGCGAAGGAATGGGCGAGCGGCAGGAACAGTAGGGTGCTCGCGCCCTCGCGGAAGAGGTTGTGGAGGCCGGGGATTGCGTTGGCGATGTCGGCATACATGTTGCGGTGGGTGAGCGTGCAGCCCTTCGGCCGGCCGGTCGTGCCGCTCGTGTAGATGATCGTCGCGACGTCGTCGGCGCCGGTCGCGCTGCGCCGCTCGGCAATCACGTCGTCGGGTACTGAGGCGCCGCGTGCCACGAGGTCAGCGATCGCTCCCGACTCGATGCTCCACGTCTCGCGCAGGCTCGTGCCGGCCTTCGCCTCGTCCACGGTGGCGCCGTGGTCGGCGGTCTCCACGAAGCACGCCACCGCGCCCGAATCCGCGAGAATCCACGCGACCTGTTCGGCGCTCGACGTCTCGTAGATCGGCACGGTTACTCCGCCGGCCGACCAGATCGCGTAGTCGATCAAGGTCCACTCGTAGCGGGTACGGCTCATCAGGCCGACCCGGTCGCCGGGTGCGATCCCGACCGCTGCCAGTCCCTTGGCGAGCGCGAGGACCTCGTCGCGGAAGTCCGCGCACGTGACGTCTTGCCAGCCGGCATCCGTAGCGCGACTGAACTGTACGACGTCCGGTGCGGCAAGGGCGTTGTCCCACACCGGATCGGTGAGGTTCGCGGTGTCGGCGACGGTCACCACGGGTGGCACGGAGAACTCACGCACCCGGGACCTCCTCTGCGTGGTCGCGACGCCCGGCGGTCGGTGGAGCGCCTGCGCCGGTACGACAAAACGTACCTGCTCGTCCCGGCGAGCGTCGGTTGGCACGGCCAGTGAACCCGTTGGCGAGCCGCGCGATCGGGCGATGGCGGCCACGCGGTAGCCTGCGGGGCATGGCGGACAGTTCCACCCAGTCGATCGTGATCGGTGCGCCACCGGCACGGATCGCCGACGTCATCTGTGACTTCCCGCGCTATCCGGAGTGGGTTTCCGCGGCGCGCTCGGTGGACGTCGTCGAAGAATACGAGGACGGGTACGCGAGCCAGGTGCGCTTCGTGATCGACGCCGGAGTGTTCCAGGACGAGTACACCCTCGCGTACGAGTACGCCGACGACATCTCGCGCATCGAGTGGCATCTGGTCCGCCCGTCCCGCGTACAGAAGGCGCAGACCGGCTCGTACGAGATCGCGGACAACGGCGACGGCAGCGCAACGGTGACGTACGAGCTGTCGGTCGAGTTGTCGATCGGCATGATGGGGATGTTCAAGCGCAAGGCCGAGAAGGTGATCATGGACACGGCACTCAAAGAGTTGAAGCGCCGCGTCGAAGCGAAGGCCGGCACACCATGAGCAGGCGTGACGAAAGTCCGCTCGAGTCCGCCCGCGAAGAGGCCGAGCGCCTGATCGCCGCGGCGCTCGCCGCTGCCTCGTTCGCCACCCGCCAGGCGCGCCGAGCGGCGCGCGATCGCGACCGCGACCGCCGCAACGCCGACTACGCGCGCGCCTCCGAACGGCGCCGGGATGCCCGTGACGCCGAGTCCGGGCGGCCACTGGACGATCTCGGTCGCGATCTTGCCGGCTTGGCGAGTGCCGCGACTCGTATTGTCAGCGACTGGGTCGGCACGGATCGAGACCGTGACGCTCGCCGTGAGGACACTTGGCACGAGCCCGAGCCGCGACGCCGCGACGAGTACGACGACCGCGAGAGTCAACCGGCCGACGCCGTGCCCGCCGGTCACCACTTCGCGACCGGCTCGGAGGCGTGCTGTTCCTGCCCGGTGTGCCGGGCGATCGACTTCGTCCGGGAACCGTCGCCGGATTTCGTCGAGCGGATCGCAAGCGGCGCAGGCGATGTGGCGTCCGGCGTGGCGTCCATGCTCCGCGCGGTCGGCGACATGACGGGCGTCGGGCGGCGCGGGCGCGGGCCGCACCGTGACTCGTACGACCGGCGTCCAGCGCGTTCTGCGCAGTCGTCGCCAGCGCCGCCGCCACACGCGGCCGCGACCGGCGAGCGGACTGCGGACGTGACGGCCGCTGACGACACGAATGTTGACGAACCCGGGGGTAGCGAGCCTGCGCACACGGTGTCCGCGCCGGCGCCCGCTGCACAGTGGTCTGGCGGCTCCGACTTCGCCAGTGTGTGGCAAGCGGCGACCCGGGCGCCGGTGACTGACCCGCCCAAGCGCGCTCCGCATACGCCCAAGCCGATGGCAAAGAAGGCAGTCAAGGCCGCGATGACCGGACCTCCGCCGCCCGGCGCGCGATCGTTCGAAACGCCGGCCGGTCCTTCGAAGACGGACACCGAGAAGTCCGGCGCAGAGAAGTCCGGCGCAGAGAAGTCCGGCGGAGAGAAGCCGGGAGCGGAAAAGCTCGGCGCGGACGACGCGAAGCAGGGCGACGCGAAGCCGGGCGACGCGAAGCCGGGCGAACAGAAAGACGGCCCGTCTGGCACGGCCAAGAAGACGGCGCCCGCCGCCATCGCGCGCCGTACCACAACCGCGCGCACTGGGATGAAGGCCGCCAAGACCACCGCGGTGACACCATCGGCGGCAAAGCGCGCGGCACGGTCGCAGGCTGCCACCAGCAGAGTTCCCTCAGCAGGTCGCTCGGGTTCGTCGAAGGCGGCCACCCCAGCAACCAAGGCCGCATCGAAGAAGACGACGGCAAAGAAGGCGACGGCAAAGAAGGTCCCGACAAAGAAGGCGACGGCCACGAAGACGACGGCCGCGAAAGCGCCGACAAAGAAGGCAGCCGTCAGGAAGACCGCCAGCACGAAGACGGCGGCCCGGTCGGCCGCCGCCCCCGCCAAGGCTGCGCGACAGTCCAAGGCCGCCAAGTCTGCAACAACGTCCAAGGCCGCCAAGGCGACCAAGCGAGCGTGAGTTGGGCGCGGTTCGGCTCGGGCGCGTTCCGCTGAGCGGCCGCGTTCACGGCGTGCGGGGCGGCGATGCCGACTCGGCACAAGGCGCCACGGCCGGGTCGGCGAACCGCTAATCTTGCGCGAGCCACCATCGCGGTGCCGTCGCCACCGCAACGGAAGGGAACGCGCGTGTCGTTGACGATCGGAGTCGACATCGGCGGGACGAAGGTCCTGGCCGGCGTGGTGCACGAAAACGGCGAGGTGGTCGCGCAGGCGCGCCGGGACACGCCCGCGACCAGCCCGGCGGACACCTTGGACCGCATCGTCGAGGTGGTCGACGAACTCGTCGCGAAGCACGAGGTGACCGCGGTCGGCATCGGTGCCGCCGGATGGATCGACGCGAGCCGGTCCACCGTGTTGTACGCGCCGAATCTCGCGTGGCGCAACGAGCCGCTGCGCGACGAGGTGGCCAAGCGTACGAAGCTGCGGGTGGTCGTGGAGAACGACGCGAACGTGGCCGCGTGGGCGGAGTTCCAATTCGGTGCCGCGAAGGACGCGGACGACTCGATGGTGATGTTCACGATTGGCACCGGCATCGGCGGTGGAGTCGTGCTCGGTGGCCAGTTGGTGCGCGGCGCGCACGGGATCGCCGCCGAGCTCGGTCATGTCCTCGCGGTGCCGGACGGCCATCCGTGCGGATGCGGCAGTCGCGGCTGCCTCGAGCAGTACGCGAGTGGCAAGGCACTGACCCGCTTCGCGCAGGAGGCGATCGAGCGCGACTCAGTGGCCGGTGCCCGACTTCTGCAGGAGGCCGGCGGGGACGTCACCAAGGTGACCGGAGTGATGGTCACCGAGGCCGCGCAGGACGGCGATCTGCTCGCGCTCGGCGCGTTCGAGAATGCGGGCACCTGGCTCGGCCGCGGGTTGTCCGATCTCGCGCAGATCCTCGATCCTCAAGTGATCGTCGTCGGCGGCGGTGTGATCGAGGCGGGCGATCTGCTGCTCGCGCCGGCCCGCCGGGCATACGTCGAGCGGCTCGCACAGCGTGCGAACCTGCCGGTCGCTCCGATCGTGGCGGCTGCCATGGGCAACACCGCCGGCGTCGTGGGCGCCGCGGATCTCGCTCGGCGCTAGGCGCCCAATGGACGATGGCCCCGCCGAGCCCGAACCGGCCGCGGCCGGACCCGTCACGCTTCGGGTGATGTCGTACAACGTGCACGGGCAGCGTGACGATCGGGGCGCGCTCGCGTCAGTGGTACGCGACATCGCGCCCGACATCGTGGTGGTGCAGGAGGCGCCGCGTCGATTTCGGTGGCGCGCTCGGAGTGCGGAACTCGCCCGCGGGTGGCGCATGCTGTACGCAGCCGGCGGCCTGCCGTCGCTCGGCAACCTGATCGTGACGACGCATCGGGTACGGGTTCGCGACTCGTGGTGCTTGCGCTACCCGTTGACGCCCGGCCGCCACCTGCGTGGCGCGGTGTTCGCGCGCTGCACCGTCGGCGCCGCGACCTTCGTGGTCGCCGGCACTCATCTCGCCACCGACGACGTCGAGCGGGTTGGGCAAGCACGAATATTCGCCGACGAGTGCGCCACGGTGACGGAGCCGTTGCTTGTGGCCGCGGACCTGAACGACACGGCGGGCGGAGCCTCGTGGTCGATCCTCGTGCACCGCCTCGTCGACCCGGCCGCCACGCTCGGCAAGGACGGCCTCGCTACGTTTCCGGCGGGCGCGCCGACCCGTCGGATCGACGCCGTGTTCGTGGATCCTCGGTGCTCGATCGAGGCGTACGACGTGGTGGCGACCCCGGCTGCGCGCGCCGCGAGCGATCACTTGCCGGTGGTCGTCGATGTACGTGTGCCGACGTGACGCACCGCGTACCGGCATATGCCCTTGATCTTGGCCGGTGACCGGTAGCGTGTCTTGCCGGAGCGCCCAGCGGGCCGCCACGCGACGCCACGGACGCGACCATTCGCCTATCATGTCGTCGACTTCGAGGAGGGCTGACCACATGCCCGACAAACGGGATATGCACCAGGCGAAGAGTCACCGAAGCGGCAAGAACAAGCATCGCAACGACCCGCCCCGCGGCAAGGCACGCGGCCAGGCTTCGATGTCCGGCGCGGCCGGGGCGGCGATGGCCAGCGAGGACGGCACGCCGGTGTCGGTTCCGGTCGGGAAGAAGAACAAGAGCCGGCACTAGCCGCAAGGCGGCAGTATCAAAAGAGCCCCAACGCCACCCGCACTCATCAATCCGGTGAGGGCTGGACAAAGTCACCCGCCGCGCACCAAGATGGCGCAGCCGGGGGCGACGAGGTTTGGGGAGCAGCAGCTTGAGCACCAGCAGCGCGGACGGCGACCACGGGCGCCACGGCGACCGCCGCGACGACACCGCGCCGTACGGATCACACGCAACCGACGGTGCTGTGGCGCCGGCTCCGCAGCGCACCGGTGAGCGGGTGGCCGAGCCGGCGCGCACCGGCGGTCTGACCGCGACGGCCTGGAACGAGGACAGCGGCTCGTGGATGAGCCAGGCGTGGAAAACCACCGAGTGGACCGGCTCGACGCAGCCGACCTGGCAGGACGACCGGCCGATCTACGATCGCGGCGAGACGGTCTGCGTGATCGGTGCCGGCGCGAGCGGCCTGGTCGCCATCAAGAACCTGCGTGAGCAGGGCTTCTCGGTCGACTGCTTCGAGCGCGAGACGAACATCGGCGGAGTATGGAACTGGCGGCACAGTCGTAGCCCTATCTACGCGAGCACGCACTTGATCTCGTCGAAGCCGTTCACTCAGTTTCCCGACTTTCCGATGCCTGACGACTGGCCGGACTATCCGAGCCACGGTCACGTCAACGAATACTTGGCCCGCTACAGCGACCATTTCGGGCTGCGCGAACACATCTGGTTCGGCACCGAGGTCAGTGCCGTGGAGCCGGCCGGAGACGGCCGCTGGCATGTCACGACGCGGCCGAGCGGCGGCGGCGCGGAACGCGTCGCGCGCTACGCCGCGGTAGTCGTCGCGAACGGGCACAACTGGTCGCCGAAACTACCCGCATACGAAGGCATGGACGAGTTCGGCGGCGAGATGATCCACTCGTCGTCGTATAAGGAATCGGCCACGCTTCGCGGCCGCAAGGTGCTCGTGGTGGGCGGCGGCAACAGTGGCTGCGACATCGCTGTCGAGGGCGCCATGCACGCCGCGGTGTGCTGGCACTCGGTGCGGCGTGGCTACTGGTACGCCCCGAAGTTCGTCTTCGGCCGTCCCGCCGATCAGGTGAACGACGGCATCTCGGCGCTGCGGCTGCCGCTGCGGGTGCGCCAATGGCTGCTCGCCCGCACATTGCGGCTCGCGGTCGGTGATCTCACGCGGTACGGACTCGCCAAGCCCGACCACCGCGTCTATGAGACACATCCGATCGTGAACTCGCAGCTGCTCTACCAGATCGGGCACGGCGGCCTTCGCCCGGTCCGGGAAGTGGCACGCTTCGACCGCGACGGGGTGGAACTGGTCAGCGGTGAGCGCCTGGAGCCGGACCTCGTCATCTTCGCAACTGGCTACCTGCCACGCTTCGAGTTCCTCGGCTCCGAGGTGCTCGACGCCGACGCGGACGGCCGGCCCCAGCTCTACATGCATGCGTTCGCACGCCGCTTCCCGTCGCTGGCCATCGCCGGCATGGTGCAGCCGGACTCCGGTGTGTTCCCGATCGTGCACTGGCAGACCGTCGCGATCGCGCGATGGCTACGGCTGCGCGAGGCGGATCCGCAGCGCGCCGCCGACTTCTGGCAGAAGGTCGCCACCGCGCCCGATCGTCGCTGGACGCACGCGAAGGTGAAGAGCTCGACGCGACACTGGTTCGAGATCAACCATGTGGTGTACCTGCGTGCGTTGCAGCGCATGCTCGGCGACCTCGAGCCAGTCCGATGAGCGCCGCGACGTCGACGCGCGTGATGCGCTCGAAGGAGTGGTCGCGTCCGGTGCGACCGGTCCGTCGCGAGGTGGTGCTGGCCCAGACGATCGAGGAGGAGCCGCGGCCGCCGATCCTGTTCGTCCCTGGGTACGCACACGCGGCATGGGTCTTCGAAGAGCACTGGCTCGAGCACGCCGCGGCGCGTGGCTTCCCGGCGTACGCGATGAGCCTGCGCGGCCACGGGCGCAGTGGCACCGCTCGAGGTCCATCCGATCTGCGGGCGTACGTCCACGACGTGGTACAGGTAGCGGCGACCATGCCGCGTCAAGCGGTGCTTGTCGGTCACGGTGCCGGAGCGCTCGTGGTGGCACATGCGCTGGCCCGTTACCCGGCACGCGCTGGCGTGCTGCTGGCACCGGTGTTCGGCGGTTGGCGTACGTTCGGCACCGCGCTGCTGCGCAACCCGATCGGCACCGTACCCGCGATCTTCGGCGGCCGTCTCCGGCTACGCCGCGGCCAACTCTTCGGCCCCAACCTGCACACGTCGGCGGCGAAGGTCTATCTCGGTCGGCTCGGCGGGGCGTCCCGACAGGCTCAGTGGCAACTGCTTGCGCAACCGGCGCCCGAGTCGCCGGTCGGCGATCCGCCGGTGCTCGTCGCCGGCAGCCCGGACGATCGCATCGTGCCCCGCTCGTCGCTCAACAAGGTGGCCGCCCGCTACGGCGGCGCGCCCTTGCTCTTCCCGGGCATGGGACACGACATGATGCTCGACGCCGGCTGGGCGGAGCCGATCGACGCGATCATCGACTGGCTGTCCAAAGGCGAACGCTGAGCGTCAGACGACGGCGCCGTTGTCGGGATCGTCGTCGTCGTCCTCGTCGCCCGGCCTCAGTCGCGCGATCAGTGCCACGCCGCCCGCGACCAAGCACGCGCCACCTAGCACCGCGGCGGCGGTGGTCGACACCGGCAACAGGCCGGGGAAGATGATCACCGCAATGCCGATGATCACTCCGAGTACGGCGGCGAGCGTGCCGCCGGCAAGCCGTGGCAACGGCGGAGGCGCCGGCGGCTGGTAGTCCTCGTCTTCGTCGTCCGGCGCATCGCCCCCGAACGAGTCGAGCCCGTCGAGCAGCGATCCCTGGTCCGTGCCGGACGTGTCGGCGCGCACCGGTCGGCGGTTCGGATCGGATCGTTGCGGGGTTGCGGTGGCCGGTCCGGTCGGTCGTGGGTCGTCCTCGCTCGCCGGCCATACCGGTTCGCCGGTCGGGTCCGTGTCGAAGCTCGCCACGATGGACGCCCACGCCGCCTCGAACTCGCCGCTGGTCCGCCTCGCCGGAGCGGTCGGGTCGCTGGTGCCGTCCGGATCGATCGGACCGGCGGTGTCGGCGGTCGCGATCGCGAAGAATTCGCGAGCCGTCGACAACTCGCGACGATCCACGTAGAGGCGGTCGATCGGGCGCCCCGGCAAGGTGGTCAGACGGGTGACCGGATGCTGATCCGAGGACGGCTGCAGGTAGGCCGCGATGCCGCGATTGCCGAGCACGTCCAGCAGGTGCTCGCCGATGCGTGGGTCAACGTCGCCGACGACCGCGTATTCGGCTGCGAACAGGCCGTTGTTGCGTCGGCCGTGTCGCGCACTCCCGCTGGTCACGTCCACACCCTTTCGACCCGTGTCGCCCCACCGCGGCCGTGTCGCGCCGCTCGGTCGGCCGAAGCCGGCCACCGATGAATCGTGACACGGCGGTGCGTTGATCGGGGAATGCGGCGGGGCGAGGTGCATGGTATTCGTAGGCTGCGCCGCGGCACAGCCCGAACCATCCGGCCCACCGGCGGCGCCGCCCACCGCAAGGTCGGCCACCGCAAGGCACCAACCACTGGCGACGCGCCTTCGCCAACGAGAGGACGAGCGTGATCTACTCGCTGCTCAAGTACGTCGTCCTCGGCCCGCTGCTCCGGCTGATCTTCCGACCGAAGGTGGAGGGCCGGAGCAACGTGCCGGCCTCCGGCGCGGCGATCTTGGCAAGCAACCATCTGAGCTTCTGCGACTCGATCTTCTTGCCGCTGATGGTGCGGCGGAAGGTGACGTTCGTGGCGAAGGCCGAATATTTCACCGGTACCGGCGTGAAGGGCCGCCTGATCCGGTTGTTCTTCGAGAGCACCGGAACGATTCCGATCGACCGCTCGGGCGGCCAGGCGGCACGCGTCGCGATGGACACCGGTCTCGCGATCCTGCGCGCGGGCGGCCTATTCGGCATCTATCCGGAGGGCACGCGCTCGCCGGACGGCCGGCTCTACCGCGGCAAGACCGGTGTCGCCCGCCTCGCGCTCGAAAGCCGCGCGCCGGTCATCCCGGTCGCGATGCTCAACTCAGATGAGGTTCAGCCGCCGGGCAAGATCGTCCCGAAGATAATGCGGGTACGCATCCGGATCGGCGAACCGTTGACCTTCGAGCGGTACGCCGGACGGGCCGGTGACCGGTTCGTCGAACGGGCGATCACCGACGAGATCATGTACGAGTTGATGGAGCTGTCGGGTCGCGAGTACGTCGACGTCTACGCGGCGACACTGAAGGCGGCCGTCGCCCTACCCGCTGCGGACGTGACCGCAGAGCACGCGCCCGCGATCGCTGCCTGACCGATGCGGCCGCCTGACGTTCACGCAGCTGTCAGCGGCCGGATGCCGATCGCGGCTAGTGGTCGGGCATGCCGGCGCGACGGCGCAGCGCCGCGAGATCGGTCAACACGATCCGGCGCCCCTCGGTGCGCAGCCAACCGCGCGTCGCGAACGACCCGATCGCCTGGTTCACGCTCTGCCGGGAACCACCGGCCATCGCGGCGAGCTGGCTCTGGTTCAGCTCGATCGTGACCATCGGCGAGATCGCGTCGCCGGCCAGCCGGATGAGCGTTTTGGCCACGCGGCCCGGCAGGTCGAGGAAGATGTGGTCGGCGTGCTGCTCGGTGAGCCGGCGGATCAGACTGCCCAGCGACTGCATGACGGCGTCGAGAATCCCGGGGTTGCTGTGCACCAGATCGATGAACGCGTTGCGGCTCAACGCGAGCGCGCGGGTGTCCTCGATCGCCTCGGCGGACGTCGACCGCGTGCCACCGTCCAACAACGACACTTCGCCGAAGAAGCTCGGCGGCCGGATCACCGCGAGCACTGCGCGCTCGCCCGTCGGCGCGGTGCGAAAAACCGCGATGGCGCCGCGCTTGAGGACGATAAGCGAGTCGCTCGGGTCGTTCTCCACGAACAACAACTGGCCCTTGCGGTAGGTACGCGGCACCGCGGCCGCGATGACGCGCTGCCGCGACTCCTGATCGAGACCGGCGAACATCTCGACGCCCGTCAGTGCGTCGGCGGTCTCCGGTTGCCGAACGTCCACGGGCCTACCCCCCAACGAACCAAACACGAAGCGGATCCGCGCCTAACCGGCCGCTTTCTCCACAGATCATGGCCGCTCCGACCGACCTTTGTATATACCGAGGTCGACGTTTCGTCGCGGATGTCCAGCGGAGTTGGGCCATCGCGGCACCCCGGTCGAAACACGCACGGTAGCGCGCCGCCGCATGACGGTAAGCCCCACGTGTCGGGCTTGGCACGTCGGTGACGAAAATGACGGTGTTGACGCGGGCGGCCGTACGTCCCGCGGCTGGTCGGCGCGCGAAGGGCGGCCATGACATACCGGTACTTCTACGACACCGAGTTCATCGAGGACGGTCGGGTGATCGACCTCGTGTCGATCGGCGTCGTCGACGAGTTCGGTCGCGAGTTCTACGCGGTGTCCACCGAATTCGACGACTCGAACGCGCTGCCGTGGGTGCGACGCAACGTGCTGGACAAGTTGCCGTCGCCGTCGGACGCCGCCTGGCGCTCGCGGGACAAAATCCGGACCGACCTGCGCGCTTATCTCGTCGCGCCGCTTCGCGAACGGCCCGACGATCAGATCGAGTTGTGGGCCTGGTACGCCGCCTATGACCACGTCGTGCTCGCGCAGCTATGGGGCACGATGCCGGAGTTGCCACGCGAGATACCGCGGTTCACGAAGGATCTGCGACAGCTCTGGGACGACGTGGGGCGGCCGCGGTTGCCAGTAGCGAACGGCCGGCACGACGCTCTGGTCGACGCGCGTCACAACCTCGCGCGCTGGCGGGCCATGTCGAAGCTGCGAGCGCCCGGCAGCTAGCTGTGCCGGCCACGGTCGGCCCGCTGGATTGCTCGCTGGATCGCGGTGCGGGCGTTGGTTGGGTGATCAACCGCCCGGTCCGCTAGAGTGCTGGCTGCTCTCCGGGGCTTCGGCAGCGCCGCCGATGTGAGTGGCGTCCGACCCGGCTCGGCCGCGCCGGCCGGCCGCGATCTTCCGCCGCCACGAGCACACTCCGGGATGAATCGGGCTACGTTTACCTGACCGCACACCCGCTCCGTCGGGCAGCGGGATCCACGAAGGAGACTCTAGGCATATGCGCATCGGCGTACTCACCGGTGGCGGCGACTGCCCCGGCCTCAACGCGGTCATCCGCGCAGTCGTCCGCAAGGGCATCGGCACCTACGGACACGAATTCGTCGGCTTCCGCGACGGATGGAAAGGACCGCTCGAAGCGTTCACGCGGCCGCTCGGCGTGGCCGACGTCCGCGGCATCCTGCCACGCGGCGGCACGATTCTCGGATCATCGCGGACGAACCCGTTCAAGATCGACGGCGGCGTTGCGAAGATCAAGGCGAATCTTGCCGAGATGGGCATCGACGCGCTCGTCGCGATCGGCGGCGAGGACACCCTCGGCGTGGCGACCGGGCTGGGCGAGCTCGGCGTCAACGTGGTCGGCGTACCGAAGACGATCGACAACGACCTTGGCGCGACCGACTACACATTCGGCTTCGACACGGCCGTCAACATTGCGATGGAGGCGATCGACCGGCTGCACACCACCGCCGAGAGTCACCACCGCACGCTCGTTGTCGAGGTAATGGGTCGCAACGCCGGCTGGATCGCACTGCACGCCGGCATCGCCGGTGGCGCGAACGTGATCCTATTGCCCGAGCGCGAGTTCGACGTCGACCAGGTCTCGGCGTACGTCGACAAGCGGTTCCACACGCAGTATTCGCCGATCGTGGTGGTCGCCGAGGGGGCACAACCGGTCGCCGGGCAGAAGCAGCTGCTCAACCAGGACCTGGACGCGTTTGGTCACGTACGGTTCGGCGGCATCGGTCAGTGGCTCGCGGCGCAGCTCGAGGCGAAGACCGGCAAGGAAGCCCGCACCGTGGTGCTCGGGCACATCCAGCGCGGTGGTACGCCGACCGCGTACGACCGTGTGCTCGCGACGCGCTTCGGGTTGCACGCGATCGATGCGGCACACGAGGGCGACTTCGGCAAGATGGTGGCGCTGCGCGGCACTGAGATCATCCGCGTACCGCTCACCGAGGCGACGCGCGAACTCAAGTTGGTGCCGCTGGAGCGCTACACCGAAGCCGAGGTGTTCTTCGGCTGACACGCGCCAGCGAACCCGGCGACGCCGGCCGCGTACGTCCCGGGTGGCAGTCGCGTGACGTCGCGCCGGCTCGGAGGGGGCAGGGATGGCGAGTTCACCCAGCAGCAGCGCGGTCACGATCGCGGTGGTCGGCGCGGGCAAGATCGGTGAGGTGCTGCTTTCCGGGCTGCTGCGCTCCGGTTGGCCGGTCGAGCGGCTGCTCGCGACCGTACGCCGGCCGGAGCGCGGCGCCGAGCTGACCGAGCGGTACGGCGTGCGCGTCGTCGATTCGGCGGGAGCGGTCGCCTCGGCGGACGTTCTCGTGATCGCGGTCAAGCCGCAGGACGCGGCCGCGCTCATGGACGAACTCGGCCCGCTGCTGCCGGTGGAACGAAGCAAGCTGATCGTGACGTTGTGCGCCGGCCTGCCGACCGCGTTCTTCGTGAAGTGGCTGCCGGAGGGGACCCCGATGGTGCGTGTCATGACGAACACGCCAGCGCTCGTCGACGAGGCAATGACCGCGATCTCGGCGGGTGCCTTCGCGACCGCCGGACACCTCGCGCTCGCCGAAGCAATGTTTGCGCCGCTTGGTCGCACCATCCGGGTGCCGGAGTCCCAACAGGACGCCGTGACGGCGCTGTCCGGCTCGGGTCCGGCGTATTTCTACTACCTCGTCGAGGCGATGACCGACGCCGGCATTCTGCTCGGCTTGCCCCGTCAGGTCGCACACGATCTGATCGTGCAGACGGCGATCGGCTCGGCCATCATGCTGCGCGACTCAGGCGAGCATCCGGTCACGTTGCGCGAGGCGGTCACATCGCCGGCCGGCACAACCATCAACGCGATTCGTGAGCTGGAGAATCACGGCGTACGGGCGGCTCTGCTCGCGGCGTTGGAAGCGGCCCGCGACCGCGCTCGCGAAATCGCGGCGCAACAGGCGTAGCACACATTCGCGGCGCAACAGGCAAAGCGCGGGCGCGGTAATCCGGCGTCACGGCCGGGTCCGCCAGTTGTGACGCTGCGCGAAGGATCGGGTGCCATGGGCTGGCCGCTGCGTGCATAGCCGCATAAGCTCTGCGCCTGTGGAGACCCCGGACACCGCCCCGCGGGCCAGCGGGCCAGGCGGCGACGGTGCATCGGACGGTCCTGCGTCATTGACGCTCGGCGAACAACTGTCGCGCCTGATCGCAGCGGAAAACGGCGAACCGTGGCCACCGCCGGATCGTGCCGTGGCGCGGCCGCATCCTGTCGAAGCGCGGCCGTATCCTGCCGAAGCGCGGCCGTATCCTGCCGAAGCGCGGCCGCCGGTCGCGCCCACGCCGGTCGCACCGACGCCGGCGCCGCGATCCTTCCCGCCGCCAGCAGCCGTGCCGTCGTCGCCACCGGTCACGTGGGGCCAGCCGAGCGTGTACCGGCCGCAGACGTACCAGCCGGTCGTCACCCGTCCGACCGCCCCGTCCAGCGGACTGTGGTCGCCGCCAGCCGGCGCCTGGCCACCGCCGTACCCACCAGATGTTCTTGCGGCGCGGCGCGAACGGCGCGGTGCGGCCATCTCGCTGCTGGTAATCGCGATCGTCGTGGCCGTGCTCGCCACCGCTGGCTTCGCCGCGTCCCAGGTGTCCCGTCGCGTGGTCGCGTCCGGCGCATTGGGTGCCGTGACGCACAAGTCGGCAACGCCACCGGCCAACCCGCTGGCCCTCAAGTCGGTCCTCAACGCGCAGACCACCGCGCTGCTCGCCGGCGACCGGGCGGGCTTCCTCGCCAGCGTGGATCCGGCAGAGCAGACGACCGTCGCCGCGTACGGCCGGCTCTACGCGAACCTCCGCGCCCTGCACGTGGCCGCGTGGCACCAGTCGGCGCCGGGCGACAGCGAGCCGCTCACCCAGTCGACGCCATTTCACATCCAGGTCTCCTACTGCTTCGTCGTGACCACATGCCAGGCCGTTTATGCGCAGCTCAGCGTGACCGCGACGGTGCGCGACGGCCGAGCCGTCATCGAGACGTACAAGCCGCCGACCACCAGCCAGCGGTTCGACGAGCCGATCCCGTGGCAGACCGCGACGCTGACCGCGGTGACTGGACCGCGCGTCGTGGTCGCCGCGGCCGCCGCCGAGTCGTCGCGCCTCAAGCAGGTGTTGCCGATCGCGCAGCGGGCGGCCAAGGTCGCGGACCTTTACGCGAAGTGGGGCCGCCCGCCGGTCTACGTGGTCTATCTCGCCGGGCCGACGGACGCTCGGACGTGGTTCGGGGGCGGTCTGGAGCACTCGACTGGTGAGGCGATCGGCCTGTCCGCCACCGACATCGAGGTGATGGTCGTGCTGCCGGCCGCCGCGGAGTCGCGCTTCGCTGGGCCCGGCACGCTCGGCACCGTGCTGCAACACGAGATGGGCCACGTCGCGACGCTCTACGGCGACGAACAGGATTCCGGCCACGACTCGTTGATCGAGGGCATCGCGGAATACGTGGCGTATAACGGCCATCCGAGCTGGGCGACGTACCGGCTGGACAACACGCGCGAGTACGTCGCCTCCGGCAAGTGGTCGGGCCAGTGCTACCTGACGAAGGAGATCTCCAGCAGCGATGTGCTGACTGGCTCGGCGGCGTACGGCATCGGGTACCTCATGATCAAGCGACTGATCGCGAAATATGGGCTCAGCAAGACGCTCGACTTCTGGGCCGGCGTCGAGCGCGAGGGACTGAATACGTTGACCTCGTCGACGCGTTACCTCGGCGCATCCTGGTCGTCGGTCAACGCCGACTGCGCGACGTACGTCCGGCACACCCTGCACGCCTGAGCCCCGCCCGCCGTCGCAGGCGCCGGACCAGCAGGCACCGGACCAGCCGGCACCGGACCAGCAGCCACCGGACCAGCCGGCACCGGACCAGCAAGCGCCGGCCGGCGATGGATGTCCCAGCCAGCGGCCGTCCCAGGCACCGGACCGGCCGACCCTTCCGGCGAGCGTCGCGCCCGCCGACCGTACGCTTGGGCGCATGCGCCACGAGTGGCACAAGTTTCGTTACCCCGGCCTCGACATCGGGCGTCCCGCGACCGACGCCGCCGAGACCGCTGCGCTCGGACTCGACCACTGGCGGACGCTGCCGCGCGAACAGGCGCCGCCGTGGCCGGATCCCGCCCAGGTCGAGGAGGTCTGCACGGTGCTCGCGACCGTGCCGACGATCGTCGCGCCCTACGAGGTCGATGAACTGCGATCGCGGCTCGCCATGGCGTGCGAGGGCAAGGCGTTCGTCATCCAGGGCGGCGACTGCGCCGAGACGTTCGCCGACAACACCGAGGCGCACCTACTGGCCAACGCCCGCACGTTGCTCCAGATGGCGGTCGTGCTGACGTATGGCGCCAGCCTCCCGGTGGTGAAGGTCGCCCGGGTCGCCGGGCAGTACACCAAGCCGCGTACCGCGAGGCTCGACTCGCTCGGCCTGCCGGCGTACCGCGGTGACATGATCAACTCGCTCGAGCCGACCGAGGCGGCGCGTGTCGCCGACCCGCAACGGATGATCCGCGCCTATGCGAACGCGTCCAGCGCGATGAACATGCTGCGGGCCTACCTCGGCGGTGGGATGGCCGACCTGCACGCGGTGCACGACTGGAACAAGGGGTTCGTCACGACGTCGCGGGCCGGCGAGCGCTACGAGGCCCTCGCCGCCGAGATCGACCGCGCGCTCGCGTTCATCCGCGCCTGCGGGATGACCGACGACGAGGCGCTGCGCACGGTGACGCTCTACTGCTCGCATGAGGCGCTGGCGCTGGAATACGACCGCGCGCTCACCCGACTGGCCGACAACCGCGCCTTCGGCCTGTCCGCGCATTTCCTCTGGGTCGGCGAGCGGACCCGCCGGCTGGACGGCGCACACATCGACTTCGCGTCCCGCATCGCCAACCCGATCGGTGTGAAGCTCGGTCCCGATGCGACGCCGGAGATCGCGATCGAGCTGTGCGAGCGGCTGAACCCGGACAACGTACCCGGGCGGCTCACGCTCGTGTCCCGGATGGGCAACCAACGGGTGCGCGACGTGCTGCCGCCGATCATCGAGAAGGCGACCGCCGCCGGGTGCAAGGTCGTGTGGCAGTGCGATCCGATGCACGGCAACACGCACGAGTCGTCCAACGGATACAAGACGCGTCACTTCGATCGCATCGTCGACGAGGTGCTGGGCTACTTCGAGGTGCATCGCGGACTGGGTACGCATCCGGGCGGCCTGCATGTCGAGCTCACCGGCGAGGACGTCACCGAGTGCCTGGGTGGTGCGCAGGCCATCGAGGACGCCGACCTGCCCGGCCGCTACGAGACGGCATGTGACCCGAGGCTTAACACGCAGCAGTCACTCGAGCTGGCCTTCCTCGTCGCGGAGATGTTGCGCGGATGACGTCCGCGCCGTCGTCGCACGATCGTCCGGGGGTACCCACGTGAGCCCGCAAATCGTCGACCTGCGCAGCGACACGGTCACTAAACCGACCGCTGGCATGCGCGCCGCGATGGCGGCCGCCGAGGTCGGCGACGACGTGTACGGCGAAGATCCGACCGTCAATGATCTGCAGGCATACGTCGCGGACCTGTTTGGCCACGAGGCGGCGCTATATGCCCCGTCCGGCTCGATGGCCAACCAGATCGCGTTGCAGCTGTCCGTGCCGCGGGGAAGCGAGCTGCTCTGCGACGGCGACGCGCACGTGGTGACGTACGAGATCGGTGCGGCCGCGGCGATCGGCGGCATCTCGACGCGTACCTGGCCGGCGTGTGGGCCGGACATCGACGTCGATCTGGTCGCGTCCCTGGTGCGCCGCGAGGGCTTCGGCGTGCCGACGCGCGCGATCGCCGTGGAGCAGACGCACAACCAGGGTGGTGGGGGAGTCATCCCCTTCGAGACGCTGCAACGGCTGCGGATCATTGCGAACGATGCCGGTATCGGTGTGCACTGCGACGGCGCTCGGATCTGGCACGCGCACGTGGCGGACGGCGTCGCGTTGCGCTCCTACGGCGAACTCTTCGACACCATGTCCGTGTGCTTGTCGAAGGGTCTCGGCGCCCCGGTCGGCTCGCTGGTGATCAGCAGCGCGGAGAAGATCGCGCGGGCTCGTACCCTTCGCAAGCGGATGGGCGGCGCCATGCGGCAGGTCGGCGTGCTGGCCGCGGCGGGGCGCTACGCGCTCGACCATCACATCGATCGGCTCGCCGACGACCACGCCCGAGCACATCGGTTGGCCGAGGCGTTCGCGCCGCTCGGCCTCGTGGACCCGGCACGGGTACGCACGAATGTCGTGATGCTCGACATGACCAAGCACCCGCTCGACGCGCCCGGGGTGGTCGCGGCGGCCAAGGCCGAGGGCGTACGGGTGACCGCGATGGCGCCCCGCCTGGTACGCATGGTCACCCACCTCGACCTCGACGATGCCGCAATTGATCTGGCGATCGAGGTGTTGACGCCGATTCTGTCGCGCTGAGCCAAGGCGGCTGGCGTCTTCCGCACCAGCTCATACGTGCGTAACATGACAGTATGAAGTCGCGTGTGACGCTCAGTCTCGACGAGTCGACGGTCGAGTTCCTCAATCA
>DATFRR010000253.1:0-7104 GCA_035263025.1 Micromonosporaceae bacterium | reverse complement strand
CGTGTCGATACTCAGAATCCTCGCGTGCGCGAACGGGCTGCGTACGAACGCGGCGTGCAACATGCCGGGCAACCTCACGTCGTCGACGTAGCGGCCCCGGCCGGTCAAGATGCGCAAGTCTTCGACCCGCAACGTTGAGCTGCCAACGGTTCGGGTGCTACCGACGCTCGGCAACGCGCTCATGTCCGTCCTCGCTTCGCTGCGGGCGGCCATGAGGCACGAGCCGCCCTGCAATTCTGATTCGCTCGCCAAGGCGAGCTCATGTCCGTCCTCGCTTCGCTGCGGGCGGCCATGAGGCACGAGCCGCCCTGCAATTCTGATTCGCTCGCCAAGGCTCGCTCATCGCGCCACCTCCGCGTTCGGACCGAGACCGGCCTTGGCGGCGCGCTTGACGCCCTCGACGATCGACTGGTAGCCGGTGCATCGGCAGATGTTGCCGGACAAGCTGTGCCGGATCTCCTCCTCGGTGGGATCCGGGTTCTGGCGAAGCAGCGCCAGCGTTGTCATCAGGAATCCCGGTGTGCAGAACCCGCACTGGAATCCGTGACTGTCCCGAAACGATTGCTGAAGCGGAGAAAGTGAGTCCGGTGAGCCGAGCCCGTCTATCGTCTCGACGGTCGTGCCGGACGCCTGCACCGCCAGCATCAGGCACGACCGGACCGGCTCGCCGTCCACGAGCACCGTGCACGCACCGCAGATGCCGTGTTCGCAGCCGACGTGGGTACCCGTCAAGCCCAGCTCGTCGCGGAGGAAGTCGACCAGTGTGCGGCGGGCTTCGGTGCTGGCTTCGCGTTGCACGCCATTGACCAGGATGCTGACCTGTTGTGTCGTCATGATTCTCCCCGCGCTCGCGAGGCGGCGCGGTTCAGGCCGCGTCGCACGAGCACGCTCGTGAGGTGCTTGCGGTAGGCGGCCGTACCGTGCAGGTCCGACGGCGGATCGATGCCGGCAGCGGCGACGGCGGCGGCGTCCGCGAACGCGCCGTCGGCTGGCACCGCGCCGACCAGCGAGGCCTCAGCATCGACGGCCCGGTAGGGAACGCCTGCGACGCCGGACAGCGAGATGCACGCCGTGGCGATCGTTCCGTCCGAACCGAGCGTGACCACCGTTGCGCAACCGACCAGAGCGAAGTCGCCGCTGCGGCGGCTGAACTCGTCGAACGACCAGCCCGTCTGCTCACCCGCAACCGGGAGCCGCACCTCGGTCAGCAGCTCATCCGGCTCAAGACTTGTCGTCATGAAACCCGCAAACAACGCCGCGCCGTCGATGGTTCGTTGACCGCGCACGCTGGTCGCGACGACACGGCCATCGAGGGCACGCAGGACTGCCGGCGCCTCCGCCGCGGGATCCGCATGGGCGATGCTGCCACCCACTGTTCCCCGGGTGCGGATCGCGTCATGCCCGACCCACCGCAACGCCGCCGCTAGCAGCGGCACCGCACCAGCCAGGGCCTCGGAGCGTTCGGCTGTACGGTGTCGGGTCAGTGCACCGATGGCGACCTCGCCGTTGACCCGGATGCCCGACAGTTCCGCCACGCGGTTGATGTCAATGAGCACCGCCGGCCGTGCCAGTCGCATCGCCAGCATCGGCAACAGACTCTGGCCTCCGGCGAGCACCTTCGCCTCGTCGCCGTATTGGGACAGCAGTTCGACCGCCTCGTCAACGGTTTCCGGGCAGCGGTAATCGAACGGCGGCAACTTCATCGCAGCTCGCCTGGCAAATGGGCGCCGAAAACCATCGTGCTACCCCCTCGACATCTCGAGACACTCCACACCGGACGCCAGCCGACGCCGCGTGCCGGCGCACGCACCCACGAGTGGGCGGACCAGGAATATGTCGAACATACCGCCGCCAATGGCGGGCGCGGAAGCCGCGGACATAGCATGATCGGGCTACCAAACGCGAAGAGCGGGAGTCATCGATGCGGAAGCAGGCAGAGCGGCCGGCGTCTGGCTGGCCAAGGGTCGTGCTGGGCGTGCTGGGTTCGGGGCTACTGATCGCCACTGCCGCGATCCATCTCGACTTGTATCTGACCGGCTACCGGAACATCCCGACGATCGGCTGGCTGTTCTTGCTACAGGTGATCGTGGCCTTCGGCCTGGCGGCGCTGGCCTTGCCCGGACGGCGGGTCGCGTTGAGCCGGCTCGCCGCCGCCGCCGGTGCCGGCTTCGCGCTCGCTACTCTCGGCGGTTACCTCCTGTCGGTCTGGATCGGCCTGTTCAGGTTCAAGGAGGTTCGCACCGGCGCCGGCATCGCCGCCGGACTGGTGGAGGTGGGCGCCTTCGTGACACTGACCGCGTTCGCGCTCCTTCCTGCGCCGGCTGGCGCAGCCGCGGACCGCGACGCAGCCGCCCCGGCCAGATTCGCGACCGAGATACCGCCGCGCGCCACTAGAACAGCCGGAATAGTCGCCGCCGGTCTGACGGTGGCGGCGCTCGTGCTCTTCGGGCTGGCGCTTGCCGGCGCGAATTCTGCGGCACCCGCCACGACGACCGTCCTCAAGACCACGACGATCGGCGGCACGACGGTCCTGACCAATGCGAAGGGCTTCACGCTCTACTCGTTCGCGCCGGACACCCCGACGACGTCGAAGTGCAACGGAAGCTGTGCCTCGCTCTGGCCGCCGGTGACCGGCACCGTCGCGGCCGGCGCGGGCCTGCCCGGCAAAGTCGGCACGATCAAACGAACCGACGGCAGCCAACAACTCACCTATAACGGGCACCCGCTATACACGTACGTCGGCGATTCGGCACCCGGGCAGAACAACGGCAACAACATCAACCTCAACGGCGGACTCTGGCTCCAAGTCCCTTCTCAATAGCCCCAGCAACTAGCCGTTCGCGGTTGATGCCCGCCCGCGGAGGTAGTCGATGGCCGAGTTGGCCGACCTGACGGCGACCGAACTGATCGCGTTGTTCCGGGCGGGTCGTGCGTCGCCGGTCGAGGCCGCGCGGGCGGCGCTGGCCGCGATCGATGCCGGCAACGACGACGTTAACGCCTTCGTCCTCGTGGACGCCGAAGGCGCCGTGGACGCCGCGAAGCGGTCCGAAGTTCGCTGGCGTTCCGGAAACATTGCTGGACCTGGCGATGGCGTACCGACATCGATCAAGGATCTTCTTTACACCCGGGGATGGCCCACGCTGCGTGGTAGCAATCTGATCGACGAACGCGGTCCATGGACGCAAGACGCCCCGGCGGTGGCACGGCTGCGGGAGACCGGTGCCGTCCTGCTGGGTAAGACGACCACGCCCGAGTTCGGGTGGAAGGGCGTTACCGACTCGTTGCGGCACGGCGCCACCGGCAATCCGTGGAATGTCGCGTTGACTTGTGGCGGGTCGAGCGGCGGTAGCGCGGCCGCTGTGGCACTGGGCATGGGCGCGTGGTCCGTCGGCACCGACGGCGGCGGCTCACTGCGCATCCCCGCCGCGTTCACCGGTACCGTCACGATCAAACCGACGTACGGGCGGGTTCCGCTTTGGCCCGCGAGCCCATTCGGCACGCTCTCGCATGCCGGACCTATCACTCGCAGTGTGGCCGACGCTGCTTTGATGCTCGACATCCTCAGCGGGTTTGACGCGAGGGACTGGTCGGCGTTGCCCACGCCGACGACGTCGTTCCGGAGCGGGCTCGACGACGGCGTGCGTGGCTTGCGCATCGCGTTCTCGCCGGACTTGGGATACGCGCGCAACGACCCGACGGTCGAGGCTGCCGTGCGTACGGCCGCCGAGGTGCTGACCGACATCGGTGCAGATGTCGAACTTGTCGATCCTGGTTTCACGGATCCGGTTGAGGCGTTCCACGTGTTGTGGTTCGCCGGTGCGGCGAGCGTGCTGCGCGCATATCCGGCCGATGCACTCGAGCGCATCGATCCCGGCCTGCGCCGCATCGTGGAACGAGGTCGCGACCTCACCGGCGCGGACTACCTGGACGCCAGTGCACTCCGGGTGGATCTCGGCGTACGGATGGGGCGCTTTCACCAGACGTACGATCTCCTGCTGACCCCGACCCTCCCGATCACCGCGTTTCCCAACGGAAGCGACGTCCCGCCGGGATGGCACTCCGCGGACTGGACCAGTTGGACTCCCTACACGTACCCGTTCAACATGACCCAGCAGCCAGCCGCAAGCGTGCCGTGCGGATTCACACCGGACGGTCTCCCGGTCGGTCTGCAGATCGTCGGGCCACGCCATAGTGACGCACTCGTACTCAGAGCCGCCCGTGCGTACGAGCAAGCCACGAACTGGGGCTCGAGAAGGCCACCATTGACGCGTAGCTGACCCCGCCGCGACCGGATTCGAGCCGCTTACGGCCGACCGCTGCGACGGATCTGGCTCAGCCACTCCTCGCCGAGCTGGCGCCCGTTTGGGAATTGGTCGTCTCGATCCCAGCGCCACGCCGTGATCATCGCCAGTACGAGCATCCGGCACTCGCGTAGCAGGTCGTGATCGACACCCGGATAGTGCTCGCTGACTTCTTCCGGCGCGTGGGCGACGTCGAATTCGACCGGCCCACGGCAGCACGTCTCTAGGTCGATGAACAGGAGCCCGGCATTCGTGGCCAATACGTTGCCTGGGTGCGGCTCACCGTGCAGCAGTTGCTCGGCGGCACCGCTCTCGCTGATCGTTTGTCGCAGGCTGCGCAATGTTTCGCCGAGGAGTTCGCGGTCCGCGTCGCCGAGCGCTGGTGTGTGGTCGCGGCTTGCCACGAGTTGTTGCGCCTCGTCGACTCGATCCGTGTAATGCGGCGCTGGGATGTCGAGCTTGCGCATGCCAGCGTGCAGCCGTTCGAGCGCATTGGCGTAATCGGCCGGTGGGATCTCTTGGCGTGTCGAGGGTTCGAAGTACGTCCACAGCGTGACCGCGAAGCCAGCACGCTCGTAGACGCGTGGCGCCACTCGAGGCTCGAGAGCAGCCACCGGGCTCTCCGATTCGATGAGCCGTTGAGCAACGTCGATTTCGAACTGTGCGACCTGATGCGCCACGGGTGCCACTCGCGCCAGCACGTCACAAGGCAGCAGACGCAACGCGAGCCTGTTTGAGTTGTGAAGAACGATCGCGTCGTCGACTGCCAGGCCAAGAGATGAGGCGATCGACATTGCCGCCGCCACCGCACGCGACACCTCTGACGCCTCCATCGTCGCCTGGCCCCTCCCCCGAGCCCGGTCGTCGTCTCCAGGCGGCGCTTCGGGCACCGTACCAATCTTGTCGTCGGGCCGCAGGAGCGCGGCGGGCGCGCTCGTGCCGATGGCGAGGACGATGTCCAGCGACGGGCCGGGTGATTGCGTTCGCTACCAACGGTGCACGAGAAAGTCTTGAAAGAATCATGCGAGGCGTTGTCGGATCGGACAAGCGTATTTCGTAGGAGGAGTGAGCGGCCGCCGACGAGAAGCGCGGTCGGAACAGAGGAGATGATCTTGCGATGCAGTACCTAGTTTCCGTGATCGCCGACACGCCCGACGCCAACGGCACGCCGGACGAGATGGCTGCTATCGACGCGTTCAACGACCAGCTCCAGGCCGACGGCCATTGGGTGTTTGCCGGTGGCCTCGGGTCGACCAACACCGCCACCGTCGTCGACAACCGCGGGGCCGAAGCGGTGTTCACCGACGGACCCTTCGTTGAGTCGAAGGAATACCTCGCCGGCTTCTGGATCATGGAGGCGGCCGACCTCGACGTCGCGCTCAAGCTCGCCGCCGAGGCGTCGAAGGCGTGCAACCGGAAGATCGAGGTCCGCCCGTTCCTATGACCACCCCACCAAATCGCTCCGCTTCGCTCCGCAATTTCGCGGGGACCTCGGAGTGAGCGCGGCCGACGTTCGAGAGGCGATCACTCGGGTCCACCGCGAGGAGTGGGCGCGGGTGGTCGCCGCCCTAACCAAGCGCTTCGACGACCTGGACATCGCCGAGGAGGCTGCCGCCGAGGCGTTCGCAACCGCCGTCGAGCGTTGGCCGGCAGACGGCGTACCCCCAAACCCGGGTGCTTGGCTGACCACCACCGCCAACCGCAAGGCCATCGACCGGATCCGGCGCGACAGCAAGCGCGACGACAAGCAGAAGCAGGCTCAGATGTGGTACGACGAACCGCCCGAGCCGCTCGGCGCCATCGACGACGAGCGGCTCCGACTCATCTTCACCTGCTGTCACCCCGCGCTCGCGATGGAAGCGCGCATCGCGTTGACGCTGCGCATGGTCGGCGGTCTGACGGTCCCCGAGATCGCCCGTGCGTTCCTGGTGCAGGAGGCCGCCATGGGACGGCGGATCACCCGCGCGAAGGTTAAGATCAAGGCGGCTCGGATTCCTTATCGGGTGCCGTCCGCGGAGGATCTACCGGCGCGTGTGTCCGGCGTACTCGCCGTCCTCTTCCTCGTGTTCAACGAGGGCTACCTGGCCACCGGCCCGGACACCGATCCGATACGGCAGGACCTGACCGCCGAGGCGATCCGGCTCACCCGCCTGATCCGTGCCCTCCTGCCGACCGACGGTGAGGCGGCCGGGCTGCTGGCGTTGATGCTCCTCACCGAGGCCCGCCGCATTGCCCGGATATCGACCAGCGGCGAATTGATCCCTCTTGGCGAGCAGAATCGGGGCGCCTGGGACGCGGCACTGATCGCCGAGGGTCACCGGTTGGTGCGCGAGCGCATCGCCGCTCGGGTCGCTCCGGGGCGGTTCCAGATCCTCGCCGCCATCAACGCCGTACACACCTCCGCCCGCGACGTACGGGACACCGACTGGTCTCAGGTCGTCGCCCTCTATGACCAGCTCGTCCGCCTCGATCCCTCGCCGATCATCGCCCTCAACCGGGCGATCGCGGTCGCCGAGCTTGACGGCCCGGAGGTGGCTTTGGCGGCAGTCGGCCGTCTTGAGCACAGATTGGCCGGCTATCACGCCTACCATGTGGCCCGCGCCGACCTGCTGCGCCGGCTGGGCCGCAGTCAGAAGTCGCGCGCGGCGTACGACAGAGCCATCGAGCTGGCCGGCAACACCGCCGAGACCGCCTACCTAACACGCCGCCGCGACCAGCTGGGGTAGCACCCACCGACGCGGCCTCACTCCTCCTCGGCCAACCGATGGTGGGCGCCGGCCGGATCGGCGCTGCTCTTGCTGCG
>DATFRR010000252.1:0-4189 GCA_035263025.1 Micromonosporaceae bacterium | reverse complement strand
CGCCGCGACCGACTCGACCTACTTCGCGAAGTCGACCGACGGTGGCGCAACCTGGAGTCAGCCCAAGGCGATCGCTCCGCTCAACGACATTGAGCCGCTGAACGACACCGCGTTCCGCGTCAACAGCTACCCGGCGGCGGCTGTAGCGGCGAACGGCGACGTGTACGCGACCTGGGACACGGAGACGTCCGATGGTTCGGTCGCGGTCTACAGCAAGTCGACTGACGGCGGCGCTACCTGGTCGGCGCCGGCACGCGTGTTCGCTGCGGCGACGCGCACCCCGGTCGGGTACCCGGTTGCACAACCCTCGGGCGGAATACTGTTCGCACCCTCACCAGCCGGAGCCGTTGAGGACGTGTTCCCGGCCGCAGCCACCGGTCCGAACGGACGGGTGTACCTGTCGGCGTACCGCGGCGACGTGGTCTCGCCCTGGCAGACGTGCGCCGCCGGACCGCCCGCCCCGGTCGGCCGGATCGAATGCGACAGCCTCGGCGATTACGTCAACAACACTCGCCTGGACTACGTCGTCACAGATCTGACTACCAACATGACACAGACCGTGAGTACGCATCCGATTAACACCCAGAACGGGTTCGGCGGCGGATTCTTCGGCGACTACACCGACATCGCCGTCGGCTCGGATGGCAACTTCCACGCGTTCTGGACTGACAGCAACAACCGGCAGAGCGTGGTGTGGTTCTACGGGGCGGAGTTCGTCCCCACCCTGATCAACCAGGAGGACGTCGTCAGCGCAAGCGGTTCGTTCTAACACCTGCCCGGCCGGCTGGCGTGCCTAACCCACGCTAGCCAGACGGGTTGCAGCCCAACCTGCCGAACGAAGCGGCCGCTCCGCACGCATCTGAGTCGGAGCGGCCGCACGGCGTCCCAGCGGAGCTATGCGGCGTTTGGGGACCGTCGCAGCCGTACCTTAGGGCGACACAGTGGCTGAGTGACGATTGTCAGGGCATCGCTTAACACCGCATCCAGCAGGGCAAAAGCACCGGGCCGGTCATTCGCGTCAGCAGATCGGCGACCCGCATTTACGTACCGATCGCATAGCTCAGGTTGTCGTCACCGGGCTCGCGTTCATCCAGAATCAGCGCCGGCCATTACGTACTCGCCCCGAGGCGCCACGCCCGCTCCGAGTCGCTGCAGCATTCACCGAGTTGGCGCCGGCGATCTGAGGCAAACTCGCTCGACGGCAACCGCCTGCGAAGCGATCAAAACAACGCAACAACGCCGTTCGGAGCGGCGTGGTGCTCCGAGTCTGCTCCCACAGCCGCGGACCAGACTGGGGTGTCGGCTGCGCGACCTAGCCGGTCATGGCTACGGTGCGCCTCGACGGTGCGTTCATTCAGTCTTGTCTTTTTCGAGGCAGTCGACGAGGCGTTTACAGTCGTCGATCTCTTCGCGGAGTCGTAGGCTGAGTGCGAGGGCTGCGCCTGCTCGAGCAGGGTGTGCGCCTTCGCGGTGTTGCCGAGATCGAGGTAGGCGAACGCAAGGCGGACGAGCAGGGTTATTTCGTTTCCGACGGTGCCTCTGTCGCGGGTAAATCGGAGGGGCCGTTCCATGAGTGCGACAGCGGTGCGGGTTCGGGTATGGGTCGTTCTGATGACGGCAGTGGCGGCGACGTCGCTGGTCGGCTGCGCTCCGGATGTGATTTCGGTCGACGTAACGCTGCCCTCGTTGCAGCTGGACGGCCCCGCGTGCGGCGCCGATGACTCGGTGGACCTATCGCACCGCCTGCTGTCGTTGCGCGACGTCTGGCCAACCGAGACCGGAGGCGGTGAGGCTTATACCAATTACACGTTGCCGCCCGACACCTGCGCGGCGCTGGTCGACACCGGCGTCGCCGGCGGCGCGAGCTGCGATCGCGACTTCCCCTACTTCGACCGTGCCGAACTGGTGCCGGCGCTGGCCAGCCTCGGTGTCACTGAATACCATGCGATCCACCTCGACCAGGTGACATCGCAGAACGCGGTCAGCTCCACGATGGACGAAACCTGGCTCAAGCTCCCGCCGAACGACATGAGCTGGCTGATCACGCTGGTCGACAACTGCGGCGCGACCGTCGGTGGCGACTACCTCGTCACGCGTTCGGGGACAAGCATCCGCCTGCTGCTGCGGGTCCTTGGTAACAGCGCAGTCGTGTTGACTTTCGACGACAGTTCCGGCTTGTCGAACACCTGGAAGCTCAAGCTGCTGGACAAGGCTACGACGTTGGTCGCGTTCGGCCGTTAGGTACCCAACAACGAGACGGCGGTTCATGACGGTCTAGAGCGGCAACACGCGTCCGCTGATCGTTCGCAACAATGCTCCGAGTACAAGTGCGATCGACACTTCCGAAATCGCGGCGTCACCCACAGGATCACCGCAAACGCGATACCGATCGGAGGACCCCTTGGACGACTTCGACCTCGGTGGACGCCGGGCGCTTGTGACCGGCGCGAATCGCGGGCTGGGGCTGGCTATCGCGCGCGGACTGGCCGCGGCCGGAGCCGACGTCGTGCTCGGCGTGCGCGATTCCGCGTCGGCGGAGGATCCGGTGGCGTCAATTCGAGCCGAGGGCGGGTCGGCCTCGTCCCTCGAGCTCGACGTCACCCGTCTGGATGACGCACGCGCCGCGATCGACGTGGCAACGGCTGCCCGGGGTGCGTTCGACATCCTGATAAACAACGCGGGCGGCGGCATCGCCGGACCGGCAATCGACGTCACCGAGGAGGAGTTCGACGCCGTCTGGGCACTGAACCTGCGGTCGGCGCTGTTCCTGTCCCAGCACACCGCTCGACACATGGCCGCTGGCGGCGCGATAGTCAACGTCGCGTCGCAGGCCGGCATCGTCGCACTGCCCGGCGAGTCGTCGTATTGCATCGCGAAGGCCGCACTGCTGCACATGACACGCTGCCACGCCGTCGAGTGGGGCGACCGCGGGATCCGCGTCAACGCCGTAGCGCCGACCTTCATCGAGACCGATGGAACCGCGGCGGCCCTGTCGGACTCGGCGTTCCGCGACGATGTCGTCAACCGCATCGCCGCGCTGCACCGCATTGGGCGACCATGCGAGGTCGCGGGCGCAGTCGTCTTCCTTTGCTCCCCGGCCGCGTCGCTCATCACCGGCCACACCCTCGTGATCGACGGCGGCTGGACGATCCGCTGATGCGGCAGGCGGCGTCAGCCCGCAGCCGGCCTATGGGGTAGCTTCGCGTCAGCTTCGAGCCGCCGCGTTTGCCGAACACGCCACGCGATCTGACCTAGCTCCACTCACCAAGCCCGAGGCTACCGCCGTCGACGGCCGTCGACCGGGCCGGCCGAGATCGGACTGTCAGGCGGGTGCCACGCTCCCGGCCGGCTGCAGTCCGTAGGTGACCGGCCGTTGCCAGAACTCGGCCGACAGCTTGGCCACCTCGCTTCCGGACCGCTCCAGGTCCGCGGCCCACTCCAACATTCGCTGGAACGTCGGCTCACCGCCTTCGGCGAGTTGCCGGATCACCGCGACGTTGCGCTCGACGCGTCCGAGGATCGCTTCCCGGATCGCGATTCGGTCGCCGGTGTACCCGTACACGTCCAGGAACAGATGGAACCGCCGATGCCGCTCGCCCGCGTCACCGAATCCGAAGGACTCGGCGAGCTCGGCCGTCAGCATCGGCACCCACGTGAGCGCGGAGAACGCCAGGTCATCCTCGCGGCGGGACGGGCTGGCGGTGTCCCAGTCGACGAAACCGACCAGCTCCCCGTCGGTCCATACGACGTTCCAGGGCGACGCATCAAGGTGACCGATCACAAGCCCCGGTTGCCACGGCCGGCCGGTGAACCAGGCTGCGTCGGCGGTCGGCCGGAATGTCATGGTCGCGTCGTGCAGCCGGCGAAGCCACGCGCCGACCTGCGGGAGCGCATCGTCGGAGCGCAACCACTCCGGCCACGGGTCGGTCTCGCCCAACGTTTGTCCGGGCAGGAATGTCAGGCGTTCGCGACCCTGGTCGTCGAAGCCACGGGCGCGGGGCGCACCGTCGAACCCGACGTCCTCAAGATGGCGCAGCACCGTGTGCACGGTCGCCGTCCACGGCTGCGCGGGGCGGCGGACTTCGTCGCCGACGCGTACCGCTCCAAAGCTGCGTCCACCGGGCAGCCGTCGTTCGGTCATTGCCCTGTTCTATCGTGACCTGACGTCCACGGCGACCGAATTGTGAGG
>DATFRR010000251.1:0-20208 GCA_035263025.1 Micromonosporaceae bacterium | reverse complement strand
CCAGATCGCGACGGCCAGGATCGTGATGTCGCGGATCGTGACGGCCAGGATCGTGATGGGCGGGATCGTTACGGCCCGGTGCCGGGTTCGGGTCAGCGCCTGCCGCGATGGTTGCTGATCGTCGCGGCGTCGGCGTTGGTCGGGCTGGCCGTCGCGTGGTTCCTGATCTCGTATTTCGGGACTCACGACGACTTCGTGGACGCGGTGACCGAGGGGATCGGCGCGGCGCTCGGACTCCTGATCGTGATGTCCATCGCCGGTGCGGTGGCGTCCGCGCGAACGGCAAATCGCGACCGCGACAAGCCAGGGCAGCCGCGTCAGTAACGATCGGCCCACGCAAGCGACGGCGCGTCCGGTGCGTTTGTGGCGGCGCGCGACCTGCCGGCCGAGGCCTTGGCGCTAGTCGTCGACGACGGCGGCAGTGATGCGATGCAGCGCGAACGTGTGCAACGTATCGGTGCGCTCGTCCTGAGCACGGAGATAACCGGCGCCGATCGACACCGGCCGCAGCAGTCGCGACATCGTGGCGCCGTGCGGGTCGACGTAGCCGACCCAGACCAGTGACTTATCCCGGATGGCCTGCTGCAACACCGCCATCGCCTGGGTGTGCGCATGGGCGTTGGCGGCCGGCGACCGTACGCTTTCCGGACCGCGCCGGGCCCGCCGTGCCGCGACGTCGCCACGGCGCATCGCCTCGACAGCGGCGGCGAGCCGCGGTCCGGTCGGTGCCCGCCCCGAATCGGCGACGGTGGCGTAGGACAACGTGTTGCGCCGCGGCGGTGCGCGAAACGCCCTGGTACGTGCAATCACCAGGCCACCGCCGACATCCTCCTGCACCGGCGCGTACCCGGCCGATCGCAATTCGTCGAGCACGCGGCTGACCAGATAGGGCGTGACGACCACGGTGGGAGCGATCACGCGCAGCGCCAGTCCGGCGAGCCGCCGATCCGTCGCAACCTCGGTCAACAGCGCGACGTCCTCGCTTCGCAGATAGCAGCCGGCCGCGCCGAGCCGCAGCCCGCCGTGGCGGCGGCTGACGTCGTCGATCAAGTACGTGAGCGCCTGCGGTACCGGCGTCCGCGAGCGGCGTGTGAACATCGCGTGCAGGTCGGTCGCGCTGTGTCCGGCGTCCAGTGCCCGTCGGATGCTGTCCCGCGTGACGCGGTAAACCGACGCGCCGCCCGCCGATTCGTGGTCGGCGACGAGCGCAAGTTCCGCGGCGAGGCCGGTCTCCGGCGGGCCGGGCACGACGACGCTGAGATCCGCTTGTACGAGGATGTGATCCACCGGCGGCGGCAGCAACTTGTCGAGGACGGCGACCGCGCGTGACGGTGGGGCCGGTGCACTCGAGGACAGTCCCAACGGGTCGGCGTCCGGGTCGGCCGCGGCCGCCGTGGCGTCGTCGAGCAGCAGACGACCGTACGACGTCAGGGCCGCAACACGGGCACCGCCGGGCGTGGACGGACCACCCGACGCGGTGATGCCGAGCAGGCTGGCCTCCGCAAGGATCCAGCGCACCGGATCCGCGGCCGACGGGTCGGCCGATCCCGGCTGCCACGGAGACCGGCGCGGTGCCTGCCAATGCAGCGCAGCGAGCAGGTCGTCCTCGGTTGGCGCGCCGGCGGCAAGCAGTTGCAGCACAGTTGAGCGCAGTCGGGGTGCGCCGGTGCGCTCGAGGTCCGGGCCGAGCACGCTCGCGATCGCTCGACGCACGCCCGGTCCGGCCGCGCCGTTTCGGCCGGCACGATGCGGCGAGTCGCCGAGGCGCCGCAAGCCCACGTCCGAGACACCGCCACTTGGCGGCACACCGCCGTTCGGGACTGCACTGTTCGGCGCGGCACTGCTCGGGCCACCACCGTTCGAGACGGCGCTGTTCGGCGCTGCACTGTGTGGGCCGGCGCTGCTCGCGCGGGCCTCGTCCGCCGAGACGGCGCCACCGGCGCCGCCGACGCCGCTGCCGCTGCCGATGCTGCCGCTGCCGACGCTGCCGCTGCCGACGTCGCCGCTGCCGACGTCGCCGACGCCGACGCCGTCCGAAGCAGACTCGTCATCCGACGCCACACGAACGTCCGCGTCCGGCGCGGTAGCCCGCCTGGTGGCCGCGCCCGGCTGTCGCGTCATCGCTAGCCACGCTCGCGCCAGGCGGATCCAGCGCTGCGCCGCCGAAGCTTCGAGCCACTGGTCGTAGGTCAGCGTCGGCAGGAACCGCGGCTCGCCCGTCGAGCCGAATGTCGCGCCGTCGGTCTCGCCCAGCAGACCGGCGGCTGCCGTCACCTCGAGCAGCACGGCCGCGACGGACTCGTCGATGCCGGCCGCGCGGGCGACTCGCCGTAGGTCGCGGATGCCGATGCCGCCGGTACGCAATGCCTGTGCTGGCTCGTCGGCGAGTTCGGCGAGAACGTCCTCGGCGTGCCGAACCACCTCCATCACCTGGCCGGCACCGGCGGAGTCGACTGCCTTGCCGGCGCGCGTTGGGCCGGGCGAAGTCGGCGCGTGTGGATGCAGCGGACCGAGCAGACCGTCGCGCCGCAACGCGATCGCGACCTCGCGTGGCAACTCGACGGTGTCGTCCGAGACGGCGACGAGCAGGTGCCGATCGACCAGCGCGCCGACCGTCGACGTAACGTCCTGGACCGTCTCTGGGCTCGCGGTGCCGATCGGTGGCCCGGCGGCGAGCCGGTCCAGCACGGCGCGGCCGGCCGGTCCGGCGGCCAGCAACTCGCGGCGGAGCAGCGCCGGGTCGGCCGCTAGCTCGCCGGCCGCCGAGTCCAGTTGTGCCGCTGGCCGGCCGAGTCCGGCGGGATAGGGCGAGCTGACCTCGTCAACGGCGGTGACCACGAAGAGCGCGTCCTCGCTGCCGTACACGATCGCGAGGTCACGCAGCCGCTGCACCGCCGCCCGTACGACGGAGCCATCAACGTCCGCGGCCAGCGCGAGGACGCCGACGAGCGTGGCACCATCACCGCTCGCCTGATCTTGAGCGAGCCGGCAGGCATCCAGGATCTCCAACGTAAACAGGTCCAGGCCGTCCAGTGCGCGTGCCACCGAGACACGGGATTGGGCGCGAGCTGCGAGCGCGGCGATGTCGCTGGGCGGCGGCGTCACAAGATCGGGCCGCCGCCCGAGCAACGCCACAAGCGCGCTGTCCGGCAGGGCCCGGAGGTGGTCGATCAGAGTGCTGGCCATCGTCGTACCACGCTAGCCGGCCGAACGGACATTCGGCGCTCACCGGCAGCCGGTTCCGCGTGCTGTGCGAGCGTGTGCGGTGGCGTCGCCGAGTCGAAGACCACATGATCGTCGAGGGCCAGCGCCGTCGGTGACCTCGATGTGCGAGACTTGCCAGAGATCTTCGAACCGCGGGTACGCGAGGGGGCCACATGGCGTCGCACGCCGTCTCCAGCCAGCAACAGTCGGACTCCGACGATGCCAAGCTGCCGGTCGTACGGTCGAGGGCGCGCACCGTACCGGCAGGCAACCTGCCGCTGACCGAGGTCTTGTTCGATCGAGCCGGCGCTGCCTCGCCATTCGGCGACGACCTCCGGTTCCCGCTGCCGGTCGCGGAGCTTTCCTACGTCCACCCAACGGCCGACGCGGCACCCCAACATCTCTGACTGCGCCGATTGGCTAGCGCTGCATTGACTCACCGCCCTCGCTCGACCGGGCATGTCACGCGAATCCGGTTGGACAGCGCCGATGGTGTCGCTAACCTCGTCGGACGCGTAGCTTCGTCTGCGCGGGTAGAGTTTCCGCCGCCAGGCTTGCCCGGCTAGGCGGTTAGCGACGACGGATGGATCGATAGTGCCCACGGGACGAGTGAAGTGGTACGACACCGAGAAGGGCTTCGGCTTTCTCACTCGCGATGACGGCGAGGACGTGTTCGTGCACAAGGCCGCGCTGCCCGACGGCGTCACCGCGCTGAGCCCGGGACAACGTGTCGATTTCGGCGTGGCCGAGGGACGCAAGGGCAGTCAGGCGCTCAACGTCAAGGTGCTCGAGTCGCCCACCTCCGTCGCGGAGTTGCGTCGCCGACCGGCCGAGGAGTTGCACGGCCTGATCGAAGACATGATCAAGGTGCTCGAGTCGAAGATCATGCCGGATCTGCGTCGCGGCCGCTTCCCGGACAAGAAGGTGTCCAGGACGATCGCCGAGGTAGTCCACGCGGTCGCCCGCGAACTCGAGGTCTGACCCGCCGTCATTCCCGCGGCATGTCACGGGTCGCGGGTCGGTCCCCCGAGACCACCCACTGGCTCGCCAGTGCTGCCCGCGAGCGCACGCCGAGTTTGCGATAGATGCGTGTGAGGTTCACTTCGACCGTCTTCGGGCTGACGAAGGCGCGGTCGGCGATCTCGCGATTGGTCCCCCACGACCAGCCGAGCGATGGTCGCTTCCGTGGGCGTCAGGCTGTCATCGCTGCGCCGCACGGGAATCCGCGCGAGCTCGGCGCGGGCACGCTGCGCCCATACCGGTGCCGGCAAACCGTCGAACACCTCCAATGCCGCGGTAAGTGCGTGGCGGGCAAGGAGTTTCTCCCGCCGGCGACGGTGGATCTGTCCGGCCACCAGGAGCGTCCGGCCGTGCTCGAGCGGCATCGGCAGGCCGTCGGCAAGGGATTGGGCCTTGCGCGCTGACGCCAGCGCCTCGTCGAGCCGGCCCTGTGCCGCGTGCAGGATTGCACGGCAGCGGGCCGCGACGACAAGCGACCACTGTCCGGCCGAACTGGCGGCATCGGACTCGAGCCGGGCCAGCACCTCGGCCGCCTCCCCGAGCTCACCCGCGCCCACCAAAGCCTCGATCAGCTCGCCGGCGTGCGCGCACAGCCGCGGCTCGTGCACTCCGGCGTCGCGCTTTACCCGGTCGACCGGGCGCAGATACTCCACCGCGGACGCGAATTCGCCCCGAGATAATGCCACGATGCCCAATGCGAGGTGTGCAGTTGCCTCGTCCAGATCCATCACCCGATCGGCCCCGGCCCGGGTGACCACCCGTGCTGCCACAGCTTCGGCCTGATCGAGCCTGCCGAGCAGCGCCAGAGCCACACCGTGCAAGCCGACCTCCCACGGGTTGCCCTCGTTGCCCCCGATGTGTTCGGAATGCTCGATGGCCTCTCGGGTGAGCTCGAGAGCGCGGTGGAAGCGGCCGGCCATGATCTCGGCTTCCGCCATCCACCCGAGGATGACCGGAGCGAGCGAGATGTCCTCCACGACGGCGCGGTCATACATGCCGTGCAGCACCCGCAGGCCCTCGTCGACACGGCCGTCGTAGATCAGGAGCCGCCCGACGAGATCCTCTCGTGCCATCGCGGTGCGCACCGGTGGGAAGCGGGCGCCCGCCGGCGGGGGCAGGCCGTCGAGGCGTTCGAGATGGGTACCCAGACCGGCATAGAACTCGGCCTCGACCAACGTGGCGTGCGCGTGGAAGAGCACGTACGGATCGGGCTTGCGGACCCGTTCGATTGCCTCGATCCCTTTGCGTGCGGCGTCGAGCTTGCGCTCGATGTTGTTGCTCGAGATCCGGGACAGCAGCGCGTAGACCTCGGCTTGAAACGCGGGATCGCCGGCCGCTTCGGTTGCCGCCCGCAGCCCGTAGTCGATCGCCGTGCCGAGCTGTCCCGACACGCGCGTGATGTACATGAGGTGGTACAGCGCACGGGCGCGCACGACTGCCGCGGGCGAGGTCACCACGAGCGACTGCAGTTCCGCGATGGCGCCGGTCGAATCGCCCGCGGTGTAGAGGATGCGGCCATAAGCTATGCGCCGCAACGCAAGTGTGTCGGCCTGATCGTGTGGCGTGCGCAAGCACGCTAGCCGGAGCAGGTCGGCGGCCGCGGTCGGGGCGCCCCGCCGCCAAGCCACCTCCGCCGCCTCGGCCAGCGCGCGGGCCACCTCTGGGTCGGGATCCTCAGTCGCGCGGGCGAGGTGCTGGGCTCGTTCCTCCATATCGGCCGACAGCGTGGCGACCGCTCGGTGCAGCTGCTGCCTGCGCGGCGCAGGAATCGAGCCGTACACCGCGGCGGCCAGGATCGGATGCGCGAACCGCACCCGCCCGCCGTCGATGGTCACGATGCCCTGGTGCTCCGCCTTGGACAGTGCGGCATCCAGGCCGATGGCCATGGAATCGAGTTGCCGCAACAGGTCTAGCGTCGGCGCGTGGGGAATCGCCGCGATCTCCAGTGCGCTGCGCACCTGCGGCGCAAGTTTGGCGATGCGCGAACGTGCCAGCTCCACCACGCTGTCGGGAAGGGATCCGTCGAGGTCGACGCTCTCGCGGACGCTGCCGACCGCCCGGGCAAGCTCCAGCGCGTGCAGCGGGTTGCCCCCGGAGAGCTCAGCGATCCGCACCGTTCTCGGCCACGCCGGTACCCAGCCGAGTGCTCGCCGGAACACCCGTGACAGGTCGCGGGGCCCCAGTGCAGTCAGCCGAACCTCGTCGACCTGGTCGTCATGGACTTCCCGGGTGAGATCGCCGATCCAATCCGTCGCCTCGCCGGTACGGCGCACGATCGCGATGCGGCTCGCCGTCCCGGCCAGCCGGCGCACGACGAAGACGAGCGTTCGCGCGCTCGGGTGGTCCAGCCATTGCGCGTCATCGATGGCAATCAGGACGGGTCCAAGCGCCGCAACGGAACGAATGGCGGCAGCGACCGCGAGGTATAGGGAAAGGCGATCGAATTGGCCGTCCGGTTCCTCCTGCCGCAGGATCATCCTGATCACCTTGGCCTGCGGGCCGGGCAGCGCCTCGATCACCTCGTCGGCCAGGCCGGCGAGCAACTCGATCAGGCCGACGTAGGACAGGTCCATCTCCGAATGCGACGGCCGGCAGGCCAACACGACCGTGCCGTGCTGCGCCGCCGTCTCGAGAAGATCGTCGAGCAGGATCGACTTCCCGATCCCTGCCTCGCCTTCGATCAGCAGCACACGGGGTTCGGCCATCGCGTCGCCCAGGAACCGATCAAGGACCGCCCGCTCTTCGGTCCTGCCGACGATCGAATGCGCCAACGCGGCCTCATCTCGCCCCATGGCCAACGCGACCAGCATGCCACGTGCGGTACCCCGAGAATGGCCCGCTAGGCGGGCATGCATGCACGAAGCACGCCCCGAACCAATGTGGCTCCGGGCGACCACAACCACCGTCAAACTCCTCGTTGCCAATGAAGGGACGGTGCGCCGACCGAAGGTCCAGGCCCTTGTGGACTCATTTCTGTCACTGCAAGGGACGGTGCGCCGACCGAAGGTCCAGGCGCTTTGACCAGTAATCGTGCGCCGACCGAAGGTCCAGGCGCTTTGACTAGAAATCGCGCCTTTGACTAGTAATAGCTCACTCTTGCTGCGCGGTCGAGCAACGTACGGACCGCCGCGTACCCTTCGTCGCCGAGGTTCTCGGTGAATTCGTTGACGTAGAGCGCGATGTGTTGCGCCACCACGTCGGCATCCATCTCCTGCGCGTGCTCGAGCACGTACGCCTCGCTCGCCGCGGGCGCCGCCCAGGCGTGCCGCACCGAGGTGCGTACCCATTCGGCGGCCTGAGTAGCGTCGACGCGCTCACGGTGCGCGAGGATCGCGCCGAGCGGGATCGGGTGTCCGGTATCGCGTTCCCACCACTCGCCGAGGTCGACGAGCGCGGTCAGGCCGAATCGGGGGTACGTGAACCGTGCCTCGTGGATCACGAGTCCGGCGTCGTACTTGCCGGCCGAGACGCCCGGCATGATCTCGTGGAACGGTACGACCTCGATCTTCGCCGGGTCGTGTCCGGCCGCCCACAGCCGGAACAGCAGGTACGCCGTCGTCCGGTCGCCGGGCACCGCGACGATCGCACCGTCGATTCGCGACAGTGCCTCGGCATCGTTCGGTGCGGCGTCGCGGACCAGGACGAGCGGGCCGCAGCCACGGCCGAGCGCACCACCGCAGGGCAGCAGTTCGTACGTGTCGAGGAGCCACGGCAGCGCCGCATAGCTCACCTTCACGAGGTCGAAGCGACCGTCGAGCGCTGCGGTGTTCGTGACGTCGACGTCGGCATACGTCACGTCGACCGGCGGTGCTCCGTCCACCAGACCATGGACGAGCGCGTGGAACACGAACGTGTCGTTGGGGCACGGCGAGATCGCCAGTGAGAGGCTCACCCGACCAACGTAGCGAGTGCGCGCGCGGCGGTCGTCAGCGCGGCCATCGCAGGACCGATCCGCCACGCCGACCGGTCTCGTGGACCGACCAAATTCGACACGGTGCGTAACTCGATGAAGGCGATGCCGTGCAACGCGGCCGCGGTCGCGACACCAAACCCCTCCATTGCCTCGGCGACCGCATCCGGGTGGCGTTCGGCCAGGTCAGCGGCTCGTGCGGCGGTACCCGTCACGGTCTGCAACGTCAGCACGGCACCGACGACGGCGGCCGGCATGAGGCCTGTCATGCGAGCGAGAAGCCCCTCGTCCGCATCGATTGTGTCGGTGCCGAACCCGAGATCGGCCATCGTCAGGAACCCAGCGGGCGAGTCAGCGCCGAGGTCGGCCGCCACCGTCCGGTCGCCGATTACGGTGTCGCCGACGGCCGCCCGGCCGGCGTATCCGCCGCCGATCCCGAAATTCAGCACGGCCTCGTACCCGTGCCCGGTCGCGGATGCGAAGGCAGCCATCTCATGACCGGTTCGAGCCGCCGCCGCCGTCGCTCCGACGCCGCCAACCAGGACGCGCACCGGCGGGCCGGAACGAGACGCTCGCGTATCGTCGCCGATCTCGCCAAGCGTGCCGAGACCGGCGAGCACCGCGTCGCGTTCCGCCGCCACGGCCGTGACGACGAGGAACGTCATGCGTCCCGCGCGTCGCCGGAGCGATCATCCGACGTGCCGCCGTCGTCGCGACGGCCACCTGCCGATTGATCGCCGCTCGACTGACTTCCGCTCGATTGATCGCCGCTGGATTGGCCGCCGCTGGATTGGCCGCCACCGGGCCGGTAGAGGTGGAACCCGGGCTGGTCGGCGTCCTCGCGCGGCAACACCCGCGTCGTGATCGCTTTGGTGCGAGCCACCTCGGACCGGTCCGGTTCTGCGGGACCGGATCTCGGCTGACGCGTCGGTGGGTGTGCCGGCGCGCGCTCGACGGTCGTGCTGGCGCCGGGCGCCGGCATGTGCGCCGTCGCCGGGACGTGCGAGCGCGCACGCGCCGCCCGTCGTGCGCGCCACCGCGCCAGCCAGGAATCGACCGGTCGGGACTGCCGGCTGCTCGTCCAGGTGGCTTCGTCCAACCCGATGCGACCGGCGAGTTCGACGGTTGGCGCCGGCTGCGTCGGGCTCGGCTGCGTCGGGGTCGGCTGCGACACGGTGGCCGCCGTCGACGCCGAGCCGGTCAGGTGTTCGCTTCGCATGCTGAATGCTCGGACGGCCGCGAATCCGGCCGCCCCCGTCAGGCCCACCGCGGCGACGATAAGGCCGGGCCGGCCGCCGTAGGGGATCAGCCCGAGACCGCCGCCGACCACCCAGGCGAGCATCAGCACTGTCTCGGAGTGGGCGAACGCACTCGCGCGGATGCCCTCGTCGATGCGTTCCTGGATCGTCGCGTCCACGGCAAGCTTGGCCAGGCCGCTCACCATCGCCAAGGACAGGCTCAGCAGGATGACCGCGCCGAGCGTGTAGCGGAAGCACGCGTAGATCGCGATTACCGCGACCAAGGTCGTACCGATCGACTGAAGCCATTGCGGGCGCCGGATCCGTACCCGCGACCCGACCATGGTCGCGAGGAACGAGCCGAGTCCGAGCGCGCCGACCGCGGCCCCAAGCGCCCACGCGCTGGACAGCTTGACGCCGAACAGCTTCGTCGGCAGGTCGTGCGCGCGGATCGAGAACGCGAGGAACAGCGCGAGGAAGCCATAGCCGGCGCGCAGCACCGCGCTGTTCGCCAAGGTCGCGAGGATGAGCCGCCCGCTCAACACCTTGCGCACGCCCAGGCCGGGCAGCTGGAAGATGCCCTGGAAGATGCGCGGCGGCACCTCTGGGGCATCGGAGTCGGCGCGGGGTGGCAGTCGCAGCGCCACGATGCCGCCGAGAACGAAGATCAGCGCGGCGACGCGTAGCGGCCACTGCGGTCCGATCTTCAGCGCAGCAACGCCGAGCGGCGCGACCACGGCGCCGGCCAGGGTCCCGAAGATCGAGGCGCGTGCGCCCGCCTCGGACAGCCCTAGGCCCTCCGGCAGCAGCCGAGGCACGGCGGCACTGCGCGCCACGCCATAGGCGCGGGAGAGCGCGAGCACCCCGAACGCCGCGGGGAAGAGGCCGAACGAGTGGAGATAGTCGGAGATCGCCCACGCCAGGAGCGCCCGACCAAACATCGTGACGGACAGCGCCAGACGGCGGCCGTGCCGGAACCGATCCAGCACCGGCCCTACGATCGGCGCGAGGATCGCGAACGGCACCATCGTGATCAACAGGTAGAGCGCGACCTGCCCGCGAGCCTGACCGACCGGTGCGGAGAAGAACACCGTCGTCGCGAGCCCCATCGTGACCAGCGTGTCGCCGGCGCAGGACGCGGCATGCAGGTCGAGAAGGCGCATCATGCCGATTTCGCCAGCACCGCTCCGATGGCGCAGGAACAGGACTTTTCGAACCGTCCACCCGCTGACGTGTGAGCTGCCGCGCGCCGCCGCCTTGGCACCCTTGATCGTCCCGCCCACGGCGCGACCCGCGGTCGAACGTCCCGGAGTGTCCATCTGCGGCATGTTCATATCCTGACGCATCCATGCGACCACCCGCACGGGTCTACCGCCGACAAGCCCGCGAGTCGGGATGTGTTGTCGGCCGATTGACAGATCTGATGTCGGCGCGCCGACGCGGTCGCCCGGCGCAGCGGACCCCATCGGTATGAGGGACAATGGCGCGGTGACCAGTGCGACCGGTGCGGCGCGATCGACCGCGCGCGCCAAGCTCGATCCGACCTGTGCCGAGGCGGTCGACCTCGCACGGGACGCGGTGACCGAGGATGTCGCCGGTCCGCACACCGAGGCGGTCGCCGAGGGCGAGCGTCTCGTCACGCACTATTTCGAGTGCATGTTGCCCGGATACCGTGGCTGGCGGTGGGCGGTCACGGTGGCACGAGCGCCGCGCAGCAGGCACGTCACCGTCTGCGAGACCGTTCTGCTGCCCGGCCCGGATGCACTGGTCGCGCCGCCGTGGGTGCCGTGGGAAGAGCGCGTCGCACCGGGCGACCTCGGTGTCGGCGACCTCATGCCGACGCCGCCCGATGACGACCGGCTCGCGCCGGGCTACCTGCTCTCCGACGACCCAGCGGTCGAGGACGTCGTGTGGGAACTCGGCCTCGGCCGCGTCCGCGTGATGTCGCGGGAGGGCCGACTCGACACCGCAGACCGGTGGTACGACGGGGAGCACGGCCCACATGCCCCAATCGCGACCGCCGCACCGTCTGGCGCGCGGTGCGTGTCATGCGGCTTCTACATGCCGCTCGCCGGCGCGATGCGCGCCATGTTCGGGGTGTGCGGCAACGTGTACGCCCCCGACGACGGTCGCGTGGTGTCCGGTGACCACGGTTGTGGCGCCCACTCTGAGGTGCTCGTCGACCAGCCAACCGAGGTCGACGAGGCGCCGACCATCTACGACGACTCCGAAGTAGACGTCGTAGAGGTCTCCACCACCGACCCCGCCGACATCACGGCGCCCGATGCCACCGCGGAGGAGACTCCGGCCGAGCACTAGGCACGGCCGCCGCACTAGTATCCCGCCAACCTCGCTGCACCCGGTATCACGCGCGCCGTCCGTACCACGTACACCCGTAAAGCCTTAACCCGTCGCCGGCGCGCGGAGCTTAGCCACGGACAGGATTTGCGGCCGGTCCACCCACGACGGGATCAAGCTTGACCGCCCAAAGTGGGTGGACCGGCCGCAAATCCAAGACCTCAAGCCAACCGAGCGGTGAGCGTAATCTCCGCCCCGGTGACCAGCTTCGACACTGGACATCCCGCCTTGGCCGCCGCCGCGACCTCCTGGAACTTGGCGTCGTCGATGCCCGGGACGGTGCCGACCGTGTCGAGGTCGATGCGCGTGATGCCGAAGCCGTCGGCCACTCGATCGAGGTGTACGGAGGCGCTCGTAGCGATCGACGTCGGGGGGTAGCCGGCCTGGCCGAGGGCGTTCGACAGCGCCATCGAGAAGCAACCGGCGTGCGCGGCCGCGATCAGTTCTTCCGGGTTCGTGCCGGGACCATTCTCGAACCGCGACACGAATGAGAACGCGCCTTCGTAGGCGCCCGATCCGAGCTTCATGCTGCCCGAACCATCGCGCAGGGTGCCCTCCCAGAGGGCCGAGGAAGTTCGTGTTGGCATGGCTGAAACGCTAGCCCACCGAAGAGGACTCCTGGTTAGTTCCGGCGTGTCCCGCGTCGCCGGTGCGCCGGCGCTCGGCTCGGTGCCGGTCATGCCTGATCATCACGAGCCAGCCCGGGAAACCGAGCAGGAATCCGGCGAGGCAGACCCACAGCCAGTCGGTGTGGCCGTGGTCGGCGAGCGTGTCCTTGAACAGCAGCAGTACGAGACCGAGGACCGCCCAGACGATGATGCCGCCGACCGCGAATGGCACGGTTGGCGGGTCGAGCGGCGCCAACTGCCGCTGCGGTGGGCGCGGCTTCGACCGGGTGCCGGGACTTGGCTCGTCGGACGGGTGCTCGGACACGAACGAGAGCGTACGTCCTCGGTGGCGTACCGGCCGAGACGCGTTCCCGCCCGGCCGAGACGCGTTCCCGCCCGGCCGTCGTGCGGTAACGACCGGACGGCTGACCGGACGTGACCGATCTCATCGTCACGGCGGGCATCGTTAGCAAAGCTCATTAGTTAAGCTAACTAGTGAACTAGGTGACAGGACCCGCTGGAAGGTGGTGGTGAGGATGGCCGCCGATCGGTCAAGAACGCCACGCCGTCCGGGCCTCGACGCAGGTTCGCGCATCGCCACCGCGGCCGGGCTCGCCACCGATCTACGCGACGGGATGATGCGCCTAAATCGCCGGTTGCGCCAGGTGCGGCCGGTCGGCGAGTTGACGCAGACCCAGTTGTCCGCGCTGACCAGCCTGGAGCTGTCCGCCGCCCTGACGCCGCGTGAGCTGGCCGATCTCGAGCGTGTGCAGCCGCCGACCATGACCCGCATCGTGGCCAGGCTGACCGACCTCGGATTGGTCGAACGCGTACCGCATCCGACCGACGGCCGTCAGGTGATCCTGTCCACCACGGCGCGTGGTCGTGCGGTGCTGACCGAGAACCGTCGGGTCCGCGACGCGTGGCTTACTAAACAGCTGGCCGCGCTCGACGATGGCGAGCGCGACACACTGCGCGCGGCGGCCGAGATCCTGGTCCGCATCGCGCGCACCGACACCTAATCGATACCCGCACCACACCGCGAACCACACCAGAACAGATGACCAACGAACCTTGCGACACCCCCGGGAGGCGGAACCACACCGTGCAGGGACGGCTGAAAACTACATTTCGCGCGTTGACCGTACGCAATTACCGGCTGTTCGCGAGCGGGCAGCTGGTGTCGTTGCTAGGCAACTGGATGCAGGTCACGGCGCAGGACTGGCTTGTGCTGAAGTTGTCGCACAACTCGCCGTCTGCGCTCGGCCTGGTCACCGCGCTGCAGTTCACGCCCGTCCTGCTGCTCACCCTGCTCGGCGGCAAGCTTGCCGACCGCTTCGACAAGCGGCGCATCTTGATGGTGACGCAGAGCTGTTACGCGGTGCTGGCAACGGTGATGGGCGTGCTGGTGGTCAGCGGCTCGATCGAGTTGTGGATGGTGTTCTGCTTCGCGGCCGCCTGGGGCACGTGTGGCGCGCTCGACACACCGGCCCGGCAGTCGTTCGTCTCCGAGATGGTCGGTCGCGACCTGCTGCCCAACGCGCTGTCGCTGAACTCCGCGGTGTTCAACGGCGCGCGCATCATCGGCCCGGCGATCGGTGGCGTGACGATCGCGCTGTTCGGCACGGGTACGGCCTTCGTCGTCAATGCCTTCACGTTCATCGCGCCTTTGGTGGCGCTGACCCGGATGGTGCCGGCGCAGTTGCACCGCGATCTGGCGGCGCGCGCGAAGGCCGGCGAGGCGCACATCACGGACGGGTTCCGCTACGTACGCCACCGTCGCGACCTCGCGATCCCGATGATCCTCATCCTCATCGCGGGACTCTTCGCGTTCAACTTCTCCGTCACGCTGCCGGTGCTGGCCAAGAACGTGTTCCACCGTGGCGCCGGCGAGTTCGGTCTGCTGTCGACGTTCCTCGCGGTCGGCGCGTTGAGCGGCGCGCTGGCCGGCAGTGCGCGCAGGGGACGGCCGTCGACCTGGTTGGTGACCGGCGCGGCCGTGCTGTTCGGCTTGTTGGAGACGATCCTCGGCATGTCGCCGTCGTTCCTGCTCACGCTCGCGCTGCTGGTGCCGACCGGGTTCGCGATGATCTTCTTCGCGCAGGCCGCGAATCAGCGCGTACAGATGGGCACCGAGGCGGTTGTCCGAGGCCGGGTGATGGCGCTCTACGTCCTCGTGTTCATGGGTACGACACCGATCGGCGCGCCGGTGGTCGGTTGGGTCGGCGAGACGTTCGGTCCGCGTACCTCGATCTGGGCCGGCGGTGCCGTGACGCTGGTTGCCGCGATCGTCGTGTTCGCGTTGGAACAGCGCCGGCATGGCGTACGGCTGCGGTTGGATCGCGATCAGATGCGCCTGACCGTCCGGCCGAGGGTGCCGCTGGATGCCGTGCTGCCGGGCGAATCCGCCGCCGCGGCGGACGCCCTCGCCACGGCCGCGCCCAGTGCAGCCGGCGCGGACGCCGTCGCCGCGGACGCCCTCGCCACGGTCGAGCCCGCCATCCCGATCGAGCCAGCGATCCCGATCGAGCCAGGCGCGTCCATCGAACCCGAGCCAGCGCTGCAGCGCGCGTCATGACGAGCGTCCGATCGGGACGGCGGGCTCGCGCCGGCCTACGCCAAACGCGAAATTTCGCCTTCACGGTCGGTGATTGGCACAAATCTGGTAGCGATCGTTGCCTATCGGGCTTAGCGTGACCCAACGTGACATGGGTCTGGGCGAGCGTGGCGATGTTTGCGCTTGCCACGCTGACTGCCGTGCCGCTCATCGTGCTGGCGATCATCTACGCGGACACCATGTTGGAGACACTGGCCAGACGTCGTCGTCGGGCCCGCAAAACGCGTGAGCTGGTCCTGCCGGTGCCGGTCGGACCTCCGCTGGAGAAGATCGCGACGGATTTGCGACGCATCGGCGCGGCACGCCGGAAGGCGATGCTCGGCTCGCTCGGCTACACGATCCTCACTACGCAATTCGACAAGCAGCTTGCCAACGGCTGCCGTGCGCTCGGCATCGAGCACCGGCTCGACGAGTTGACCGGCTTCGATCTCGACGTCGAGCGCGAACGGGTGGCGAGTGCGCTGTCGAGCAGTGGACTCTTGATGAGCGACGCGGACATCGAGCAGGACGTCGACGGGTGAGGTTGTTCGTCGCGGCATATCCGTCCGCCGCGGCACTCGACGACCTAGCCGATCAGGTCTCGACCATGCACGTCGGTCGCGCGGCGGCCGCCGGCGTGAACGCGCGCGTGACAGCGCGGCCACTCTGGCACCTCACCCTCGCCTTCCTGGGAGACGTCGCCAACGATCGGTGTGACGATGTGGTGGGCGCGATCGAGGCAGCGGCAGAGCGATTCGATGGACAGCGGCCGATGGTGCGGCTCGCCGGCGGCGGGACGTTCGGACGTGGTCGGTTCGCCCTGCTGTGGGTCGGTGCCGACGGCGACGTGGCAGGCCTCGGTTCATTGGCGGGTACGGTCCGGGCCGAGCTCCGTCGTGCCCGGCTCCCGTTCGACCGCAAACCGTTCCGCGCACACCTCACCATCGCCCGGCCGGGCGATCGGATCCCTGGGTCCGACCTGGCCGACGACGTGGCGCACCTGTCGACATATCAAGGCCCGTGGTGGACACTCACCGAGATCACCCTGGTCGAGTCCCACCTCGGACCGCATCCGCGCCACGACCCGCTGTCCGTCCGGGAACTCGGATAAGCCACCTCGGTAAACAGTCCACGCCGCTCACCGCGTTCAACGTGGCAGCCAACAAAGCCGCGGGCAGCGACCGTGAGGAGCGCGGATGCGGGAATCGTTCGAGGAATACGTGGCCGCGAGCAGCGGACGGCTGCTTCGCTTCGCGTACGTGCTGTGTGGTGACCGGTTCCTCGCCGAGGATCTGGTGCAGGATGTTCTGTCCAGGACGCATCGGCACTGGGGTCGCATCGAGTCGGAGAACCCGGATGCGTACCTGCGCACTGCCCTGGTCCGGGCGCATCTCTCGTGGCGCCGTCGTCGGGTGAGCACCGAGAAGGTGCTCGCCGATCCGCCAGAGCCGGGTGCCGCGTCCGGGGACTTCACCCAGCAGCTCGCCACGCGGGACGAGATGTGGTCGCTGCTGGCCACCCTGCCGCGGGCGCAACGTGCGGTCATGGTGCTGCGCTTCTACGAGGACCTCGACGACCGGCGGATCGCCGATGTGCTGGGGTGCGCCCCGGTCACCGTGCGGGTGCACGCCTCACGAGCGTTGGGCACGCTTCGGGCGGGCTTATCGCGGCGAATCACCCAACCACAGGGAGACCCACGATGAACCTTGACGATCTCGATCGGGAAGTGCGCGACTCGCTCCACGCCCACGCCCAGGAGGCGCCGGACGGGTCGGGAACGCTCGATGCGGTACGCGCGCGGTCCCGCCGTCTGCGCGTACGCCACCGGGCCGGCATGGCCGGCATCGCCGCCGCCGTGGCGGTGGCCGTCGCAGTCGGTACGCCATATGTGCTGACCGCTGCCCGGCACACCGGCCACGCATTGAACCCTGCCGCACAGGGCGCTACCACCACGACTCCCACGATCACCGCGACCAGTCCACCGGCCGCGACTAGTGCACCCGTGCCGGACCGTGCCTCGCGCGTTGCGTTGGGCGCGCCCGCATTCACGCCGGTCGCGTTCCCGATGAACCCGACGTTTACGCCGGCCGGGCTGCCCAAGCCGACCGAGGGCAAGACCGTCGGTCAGGTCCGGCTCGTCTACAGCTCGGCCAACAGCAACAAGTTCCTGATGGCGAGCGTCAACGACACCACGGTGCCGGTCGACCCCAGCGGGGCAACGCACAAGTCGACCACGGTGAACGGCCATCCGGCGACGATCTACACCGGTAGCATCGACGGCCAATCCGGCGGCGTGTTGATCGAATGGAAGCTGCACGGCAAGTGGGTGGCGGTGCAGGCACATGGCCTGACGTCAAGCCAGGTGAAGCAGTACGCGAACGGCCTGGTCGAACGCCCGCACACGCCCGGCGCGTTGACATTCAAGCTCACTCTTGCGCCGCACGGCTACCAGGTCGCGTTCCAGGAGTTCGACCAGGAGTCGACCGGCACCGAGACCGTCTTCCTGCTGTCGGCGCCTGATCAGCTGGGCGACCAGGGGACCGACGACGCCGTCGGACTGGTCATCCGGCCAAGTCTCGAAACGGAAGCCGCGGGCACGCCGATCACTGTCGGTGGATACCCTGCCAAGATCAACGAAGACGCCGGCCAGGTGACGGTGTACGTGTTGCGCCCCAACTTCGTCTACGCGGTGCACGAGCCGGTGAACGGGCCGCTCTCGAATGCCGACCTGATCCGGGTCGCGGCGGCAGTCTCTCCGACGTCGTAAACCAGACGTTCGACTCCGATACGCCGGCGGGGCGACCCCCGTCACCCCGCCGGCCCTACGACGATGCCCCGTCGGAACTGCAAGCCGGCGGGGCATCGCATCACTATCGTCACGATTACCAGGCCCACGCCTCCGGACCTGGACCGCCGTTGCCGACCGCCGGGAACATCTCGTCCAGCCGCGTCAACGTCGAAGAGTCCAACTCGATCGACAAGGCGTCGAGCGGGCCGTCCAGCTGCTCCATCGTGCGGGGGCCGATGATCGGCGCGGTGACACCGGGCCGCGACAGCAACCAGGCGAGCGCCACATTCGCCGGATCGTGCCCGATCTCAGCGGCGAGCTTCTCGTACGCCTCGATGGTGTCCCGGTTCTCCGCGAGGCCCTCCGCCGACCGACCGGTCTTCGACCGGGCGCCGGATCCCTCGCGCTCCTTGCGGATCGCGCCGCTGAGCAGCCCGCCGTGCAGCGGAGACCACGGAATGATGCCGATGCCGTGTGCGATCGCGGACGGCACGACTTCCAGTTCCACGAACCGGGTCATGAGGTTGTAGATGCACTGCTCGGAGACCAGTCCTAGGAAGTTTCGCTTCGCGGCCTCGGCCTGCGCGACCGCGATGTGCCATCCGGCGAAGTTGGACGAGCCGACGTAGCGGACCTTGCCCTGGGCGACAAGGATCTCCATCGCCTGCCAGATCTCCTCCCACGGCGTCGCGCGATCGACGTGGTGCATCTGGTAGAGGTCGATCCAGTCGGTCTGCAGCCGGCGCAGGGAGTCGTTGCACGCCTGGATGATGTGTCGCGCAGACAGACCCTGGTCGTTCGGCCAGTCGCTGGATCTGCCGTACACCTTCGTGGCGAGCACGACCTTCTCGCGCCGTCCGCCACCCTGGGCGAGCCATCGCCCGATGATTTGCTCCGTGATGCCTTCGCCGAGCTTCCAGCCGTAAACGTCGGCGGTGTCGAAGAAGTTGATGCCGTGCTCAAGTGCGCGGTCCATGATGGCGTGACTCGAGGGCTCGTCCGTCTGTGGGCCGAAGTTCATCGTGCCGAGACAGAGTCGGCTGACCTTCAGCCCGGTGCGGCCCAGATTCGTGTAGTCCATGGCACCCACTCTGCCATGCAGATGACCAAGCGGTCGGCGGGGCAGTCAGCCGCCCACCGCGTCGAAACGCGGGTCAGCTCGACTCGCGTGCCGGCGCCGAACCGAACAGGACGTCATCCCAGCTCGGCGCGCGCTTACGTGGCTTCTCGTCGGTGCCGTCCGCCTCCTGGATGGCGTTGCGGCGCGGGCGCAACACGGCAAGCGATGGCACGGCTGGCGCGTCGAGCGGTTGGTCCGGATCGGTGTCGAAGGCGCCGCCCGTTCGCGCCCGGGTGAGCGCTCGTGGACGCGGACCGGTGTCGCCGGCGTCAGGGTCGCTGCCGAGTGGCCGTTCGAGAGTCGCCAGCAGCGCGTCACGACCGGCACGCACTGGATCTGGTCGGTTCGGTCGCGTCTCGCGGCGCGCGGTATCGGGGGCCGGGCGCATCGGTTCATGCCCGCCGCGCGCTGTGTCGCCACGGGCGAGATCACCGCGCGACAAGTCGCCGCGGCCGGACTCGCGTGGCACCGCAAGGCCACGTCCGTATATCTCCTGTCCCAGCACCGGCGACGCGCGTTCGACGCTCAGGTAGACCGCCATGTCGTCGTGCGCGCTGACGATCTGACGCGCCTTGTCCAGCTCCCAGACCGCCTGAGCGCTCGCCTTGCCGCTCGGCCACGTGGCTACGACGCGCCACGTGCCGTCGTCTCGCCGGTATGCGTCCCACGCGATCTTCTCGGAGTCGACGCCGTGCTGGCTGAGTCGGGCGTCCACGACTTGCGCGAGCGTGGCGTTGCGGTCGTGCCCCTTGAGCTTGGTCCGCCGGGCATGCTGGGCGAGCATCGCGCGTTCCTGAAGCACCGGGCCGGCGTAGCGCAGGATGCGGTCGACCGGGACGCCACTGAGCCGCGCCACCTCATCGGCGGTCTCGCCGGCCCGGATGCGCGCCTGGATGTCGCGGGGCGACAGCACCGAATTCGGATCCGGCTCCGGCACCCTGACTTGCGCCCGATCCGCCGTCATCGCGGACGTCAGGCGATCGTCAACCGGCAGTGCGAGCAGGCGTCCCACCTCGTCGGCGAGGACGAACGCACGGCCGTCCTCGGAGAGAGCGACGAAGCGAACCGGCCGCATCGCAGACCTCCTCATCGATGGGCGCGAAAGGGCCAGCGCCACGAGACCGTGACCCTGCGCCATACCGTACGCCGACCGAACCTGATCGGCCGGGAGGCCGCGCCGCGACTCGCGGTGTGTACGCGCAGGTTTTTCGTGACCGTACGGCGTGGCCGTCACCGGGCGCGTCGACAGTCCGCATCGCACCTGTCCGGCAGCCCCACCGCACGTGTCCGGCAGTCCTCACAACCGTTCGACGACGTAGTCGATGCACACGGTCAGTGCCTCGACATCGGCCGGTTCGACGGCTGG
>DATFRR010000250.1:0-5426 GCA_035263025.1 Micromonosporaceae bacterium | reverse complement strand
CCCTCCATGTTCGACGCGATGCTAACCGTCGCAAAGTCGACCCCCCGAGGAATGGCTTGCGGTACGTTCGGATCGGAGCGATCCTCGGATCTGACACGTCACGTCGATGAATCGTCGTGGCAAACCGACCACCGCGTGATGCTGCGATGCGCCGCCGCCAGCCGGCGTTCAATCTCGTCGATAGCCCCGGCAGGCTACTGACACGAACCGGGCGGGTACCCCGGCGAAGGCATAGGCGCGTGAGTCAGGCGAGACTACCTGGACGCCATTTGTCGACGCAGCGAATGCACATTCGAGCCAGCCGTTAGGGAACGAACACCCAAGGAGATCGTGCGACGTCACGGCAGACAACGGATTCGCATCGGGCGACGTGTCCGCAACAGGTACCTGTCCTTGCTCGAGCGCGCCGGGACGTGGGGCGGCCGAGCGTCATCTGCGACCGGACGCGGGCGGCTGATGACGGACGGGTATCCGGTCCGGCGCGACGGATCGCGTATCACATGCCGCCGGCAAGTCGGCAAGCTGAGGGCGCGGCATGAACGACGTAACCATCCGGGTCATCGTGGTCTGCTCGATGATCGCGGCGATATTCATTGCCCTGATCATCGCGATCGCCTACATACTCACGCACAAGCGGGACCGCTGACCATGCTTCAGCGCCGCGCAGGTGACGTTCCGGAAGTACAGGCCCGGCGCCTCGATCGGACCGGCTCGAGCAATTGTGACCGCGGAAATTCGCGGACTCTGTTCGAGTACTTCCACCCGTTACCGACAACTGGGTACCGGCAACCGGCGACTACTCGGCCGATCGGTCAGCGCCATCCAGGCCTACGCCGACGCCACACGTTGAAGTCGTGCTCGGCACAACACGCTGGCGACCGCCCGACAGCGCGAGTTGACATGTGCGCGCTGTTGCATTGACGACCGAATGGTCGGTGCACCGCACATCGCCTCGTTCTCGGCGCGGCAGTTGCGACTCGTCGCCCAGTGCGTTGAAGCCGCGTCTAAGTGCCAACAGACCAAGCGGGACGGCGCTTGCTCACGTGAGGGCGGCGATCAGGTCCTCGCATGTGTGCTGGCAACGGCGGCAGGCCTCAGCGCATACCCGGCAGTGCTCGTGCATCTGTGCGTGTCGATCGCACTCATCACCGCACACCCTGCATGCCTGCACGCAAGCTTGCACGACCGCCCGGACCATGTCCGCGTCGAATCCGGTCTGCCGCGTGAGGACGCGGCCTGTCGCCTCGCACATGTCGGCGCAGTCGAGGTTCAACGTCGCGCACTTAACGAGATCGGAGATCATCTCCTCGCGGATGTCAGCATCGGCGCACGCGGTACAAGCCTGCGCGCACTCGACGCAGGTCTGGATGCTCCGCGTCAGGAGTTGCTTTTCGAGCACGGAATCTGCCGGATACGCGTCCAGCATCGCCATCGTGATTGTCATCTCGGCTCCCTTGATGAAACCTGGTTTCGGTTCATCCCGAGTGTGTCGGGTCACGCCGTACAAAGAAGCGACGCTACCCGCGCGGTGACCACCGGGCAGAGGAACCCGAAACGAGCCGCGCCCGGTCCGATACGTCGGTCTGGACAGCCGCGGCGGCGGTGACCGACGCGTGTGAAGTGGTGGATTGCTGCAAGGCTGGTGCGTTGTTGCGGACGGTGTTGACGAGGTCCCGGGTGCCGGGGTCATGGGGTCCGCTGCCGGGAATGACCACCATGACCATGGGCACACCATGATGGCCGCACTGCGGCGCTCACCGCGGTGACGTCGGGTCGTGTGTCGGCCTAGTGGCCGTCGGGGTTCAGAAGTTCGCTGGCGTTCCAGTCGTGGAAGGCCTCAACGATGCAGCGGAGCTTGGGCCACCAGTAGTCTCGGGGAGCTCCGCCGTAGGCGTCTTGGATGGGAACGAGCAGCCAGTAGATGAGCCCGGACCGGTAGTCGTCGCGAAGCTGGTCCAAGTCGTAGTCCACCACGCCGTGGTCAGCGAGCCGTCGGTGGTAGTGGCGGAGGATCCGTTCCTCCCGGCTGCCCTGGCGACGTTGTTCGCGGGTCCAGAATGTCGCGCACAGGTTGACCAGATCGTGTGCGCCGATGTTTGCGGTCGGGCATTGCCAGTCGATCAAATAGGTGTCGCCTTTGGTGCCGGGTCGAGGGACGAGGAAGTTGACGAGGTAGCTGTTCCCATGCATCAGCGTGAGGTGTCGCCGGTCGCGCACTCGGTCGGCCATATACCGGTCCCAGTGCGCTGGGAGATGCGCGAACACGTCCGCGAGCAGCTCTTGTATGTCGGGAGGAATCTCGGCGGCGGCAGCGCCCGCGGACAGGGCCTGCCACGAACGACGGCGGTGCTGCTGGTATTCGCCGTAGCGGGTGGCGTCGCCATTCCAGTCCAGCAACGGGAAGATCCCGTCCCGCAGCAACCGATGATCCCACCAGAAAGCATGAATCTGGGCGAGCGTATCGACAACTGCCTCGATCGCGTCGTCGTCGGGTACGTCGCCGGCGACCTGCGCATCCCTGTCGCTTGTCGCGGCGATGTGGGTGGCGGAGAGGTCTTCAAGCAGTAGGTGAGACTCGCCGGTGAGTGCCTCGTGCAGCGCCGCGTAGCACTTGGGGACGAGGCGCGGGTGGTCTGCCAGGCCGCCAACGGTTCGGTAGAACCGGACTTCTTCAGCGCTCGCCTGAACGGCCCAGGCCACGGACAGGTTGCGCTTGAGGATCATCGACGTCGGAGCGCCGGTCGGCGCGTCCTTGTCGTAGTACAGGTGCAGCCTGGCGATCTGGGAGCTCTGGGAAAGAAGATCGTCGTAGTCGACTCGTGTCACCGCGCCAGTCGGGAGCCGACCACCGCCGCGGAGCACTGTGGTCACCCACGAGGGGGAAATCTCGGTCATAGTGAGCATCTCCATGGTTTCCAGCAGGTCATCGGCCGACGGCTCGGCCGTTGCGGCCAATGCGGTGAGGATGTCGTCGAGCTTGCGGCGGAGCCGGCGAGAGTGATCGAGGTCAAGATCGACGCGATCGCGTTGCTCGCGGACAATCTCGACCAGTGGGCGTCGGTGATCGCCGGCGAGAAAGGCAGCGATCGCCTCAAGTCCGAACCCAAGACTGCGGAGTGCCAGGATGAGATAGAGCCGCCGCACATCTGCCGTCGAGTAGCGTCGGTGTTCGCCTTGCGACCGAGCTGACGCCGAGAGCAATCCGATCTCGTCGTAGTAGCGCAAGGTGCGTACCGTCACGCCGGCGGCTCGCGCCAGTGCACCAACCGACCACGACCTCGTTTCCTCGTTCACGTCGCCGACGCTACGACGTGACGCAGCGTCCGATTCAAGTCCCACGTCCGAAACCTGCGCAATGAGCGAGCCGGCAAGGTCGATGATCTTCGGCATGTCGACCCGCGTCTCGAGGACGATGTTCCTGATGTACCGGCAAGGCCCTCACCGCCGTCAATGATCAACTCTGGCCGCATCGAACGCCGCCCGGCTGCTGCGACGAGCGCACCCACGACTACCTTGACCGACGCGCAACGCAAGGCATGAGTCGTCGCGAAGCCATCCGCTGCATCAAGCGCTACATTGCCCGCGAGATCTACCAACTCATCCGGCACCCTGCCCTCGCAGAACAAGCCTTGCGAACGGCTTGACAAACATAGGGGCGTCAGAGCCGAACCGTGCAACACCATCCCTTGGGGCGCACCGGCGTGTCCGTCAGCAAACTGTGCCTGGGCACCATGATGTTCGGTGACTGGGCGCCAAGGACCACGACGACAGCATCCGGATCATCCATCGGGCGCTCGACACGGGTATCACACCGTCGGGCACGTCCGGTGTGGACGCGTGCGACAGGACGCACCAGGCGCCAGTGGCTTGGTTGACCTTGACCTGATACATGTCGCCGTACAACCGGATCGGGTGGGCGCAGCCAGCAGCCGGGGGATGTGCCTCAGCCAAGCGTTGAAGTCGGCCCGAGTGACGCGGCCTGCATCTGTTCCTCGAGCGGGTCCAGGATGACCGGCGCGCTCATGGCCGTGCGCGAACACAAGGGAGACGACGTGGCGCGAAATCCTGGTTGCCGGCAGGCTTTGAGCGCCGTGGGTTGAGTCGCGGTTGGTGGCCGGTTGTGTCATGCGGGTTTGTGCGGCTCGCCGGAGGGCGGCTCCCTATGCTCCGGGCCGGCGCCCGCCAGGCGACGGAATGCCTTCATCACCTTGCTGTCGGCCTTGGCGACATCGGCATGGACGTGCTTCATTGCGCCCTCGACCGCCGCTCGGCTCTGCTCGGTGACGAGGTCGCGCACCTTCGGGTCATTGGTTAGGTCGTCCACCACCGCCGGCATCACCCGGGCACGGATCTCAGGCAGCGCACCCTCAATCAGCCGCGGTACCACGGAGTCGACCAGGTGCGGCACGAGACTGTCGACGATCCGTGTCACGGCCTGGGTCCCCGCCCGTGTCATGCCGTCGGCCACGCTGGCTCGGACGAATGTGTCGGCGTCCTCGCGACCGGCCGCGACCGTCGCCCGACCCGTGGCCCGCGCATCGAGCAGCATTTCGTTGAACCGTGCACGTGACCGAGCGACCAGGCCGGCATTCGGACTCACGCCGGAGCGCTTGACGCCCGGGTCCGCCGTGCGCGACGCCGCCCAGCTGGGCGGTCTCAGTGCTCGCCGGGCGAGTCCGCGTACCTCCGCTGCGGTCTGCTGGGCCAGCCCCACGCCCACCAGGAACGTGTCGCTCGGGGCACCCGCGCGGATCCGGTCAGCGACATTCAGCGCGACCCCCAGTGCGAGCCAAGCGGGATGGAAACCTTTGTCCCCGTTGCGCACCCGGTCGCATGGCGTGTCGCCCGTCTGGGGTGGCGCGCCGGGCTCCCGCTCCCGACCTGGCCAACGTGGCCAGTCCGGCGTCTCGTCGGACCAACCCGAGTTCTGCAGGTTCATTGCCAGCCCCCCGCGTCGCGCCCTCAGCCCGACCGTAACCGAATTACGTATGCGGCCTCCTGCTTTGGCGGCCTTTGCTCCCCGCGCTGTCCGCGGACGGCCTCGTCGTCTGCGGCGCCAATGTCCGCGCCGCCCGAAAACCGAACCCGTGTCGCCGGGCGGCCAAAAGGGGCCAATTTTCGGCCCGTGTTGAGACAGGCGGCAAAGTCGTACGCGCGTCTCGGTCCGACAGCTGCGCCCCGAACCGTCTCATCGCCGCCTCAACGCGGCGTACGGCGCCGGCCCGAGCACCCCGCTTGGCTCCACACGCGATGCCACTGTTCGACTGACCCGACTCATTGTGCGGGTGTTTGCCCGCCCGACGGTCCGCGCGCGGGCGGCTTACCGCTGAAGCATGGGGTAATAGAATCAGGTCCGCGATAAGGCGCGGCGACATCGCCTGTCTGGTTTCGACCTGCTACGCCGAAGAGTTCGAACCCACAACGGC
>DATFRR010000249.1:0-2883 GCA_035263025.1 Micromonosporaceae bacterium | reverse complement strand
CCGGCGAACGGGACCGCGAAGTGGTCGGAGTTCGCGCAGTTCGGCCGCGACGGCACGACGCTGCTGCAGCAGTGGAAGGCGATGCCGTCCCACATGCTCGGCAAGGTCGCCGAATCGATGGCGTTACGGCGCGCGTTTCCCGAAGCGATCGAACCCGCAGTCGCGGAGCTCGGCGACGACGAGCTGCCGGCTCCGCCGCGCGATCCCGACCGGGTCGAGCTCCGCGACGCGGATCCGGACACGATCGACGTCGACGCCGAACCCGACGACGACACCGCATCCGACGCGCCGCCACCGCGGGAACCGACCGCGGCCGAACAGGCCGACGCGCACCGCGCGATCGGCGCGCTCGACCCGGACGTGAAACAGGCCTGGCTCGACGGATGGGGCATCGACGACTTCGGCACGGTCTGGCCCGCCGACGCGGTCGCCGACGCACTCACCCGACCGTTCTAACGAAGAGGGGGACGCGTGACCACGAAGGAACCCGACCTGATCACCTACCGGCTGCGCGGCACCGCCGGCGACGATCAGGAGAACAACGACCTCGAGCTCGGCGCCGAAGCCGTCGTCGTCATGCGCGCGACCGTCGCGAAGATCGCCGACCATCTCAACGGCGACCACGTCCTCGTCCGCGACATCACGCTGCAATCGACCGCCGCCTATGTCGTCGACGGTGACCTCCCCGCCGGGGTGAAGAAGCTGCTGCGTCCCGTCGACGCCGACAAGGTGAGCGGCACGGACCGGCTGCTGTGATGGTCGTGTTCGTCGAGCTCGTCCTCTACGTGATCGTCGCGCTCGTCGCGTTCACGGTCGGGCTCCGGGCCCGCCGCACCGAACACGCACGCAGCCGGCTCCTGCACCCCGTCTCCCACGCCGCGATCGTCGAACCGAGCTCGCATGTCGAACAGGTCCGGCGCGTGCAACTCTTCGACTTCGAGCGCGACGCATGACCGCCGACCGCTACGTGCCGCCGGGCACCGACGTCGACGAGCTCACCAGCCGCGTCCGTGCCCTCGAACACGAACTCGCCGAACTCGCCCGCCACGGCGCCTCCGACCGCCGCGTCGAGGCCGTCGAGGACCTCGTCGAACAGGCCTTCGCCCGCATCCGTCAACTCGAACGGCGCGCCGAGACCAAGGCGCGCGCGTGACCGGCCATGCGGCTCGAGGACCTGCCACCGAAACTCCGTCAGGCCGCGATCAACGCGATCGCACGCGACGAACTCGCACGCGCGACGCGTCCGCCGGCCGTCCCGCGATCCCAGCCCGCCCGCAGTGGCCGGGGCGGCCGGTGGACTTGCCACCGCTGCGACGAGACGTTCAGCGCGTACGCCCCCGCGGAACGCCACGTCGACACCGAACACGGCGCGGGCCGCATCGCATGGGCGGAGGGGGACTGATGGGTTGGGCCCGCTTCGACGACACCTACACCGACAACCCGAAGATCCGCGCCGCCGGACCGTGGGCCGAGCTCCTCGACATGCGCGCCATCATCTACTGCGCCCGCTACGACACCGATGGCCGGCTCACACCGAGTGGCCTGCAGACCATCCGTCACGGCATCGCGCGGCCTGTGGAAAAAGTCGAGCGGCTCATCGCGGTCGGCCGCTGGTCCATCGACCCGAGCGGCGGCTGGCAAGTCATCGGCTTCCTCGAGCACAACCTGTCGAAGGCCGCGCGAGACGACATCCGCCGCGGCGGCCGAGAACGGCAGGCCCGCTACCGCGCTTCCCGTAACGGTGTTAGTGACACGACCCTAGGAAGGGGAGGGGAATTACAGACTCCAACGCGCGCGCGAACGATTGCGCGCTGCGGCACATGCGGAGCACTCGAAATCGACTGCACGTGCAACAAGGCGAGGGGCCGACCGAAAGGCCGTTCGTCATGACCAATCCGTTAGATGCACATAACGGAAAGCGGCGCTGCAAGCAATGCGGCGAGATCAAGCCGCTCGAAGACTTCGTGCGTGACCAACATTCACGCGGTGGCTACCGACCACGATGCGCGCTCTGCGAGATCAAGAACCGCACCGAAGACAAACGAGACCGCCGCGAGCGACACAAAGCACGCACGACGCGAGCACGTCACGCACGCAAGTTCGACATCGCGATCGATGAGCTCGAGGACCACTACGGATGGACACTCGACGCGATCGAGGCCGCGATCATCTGCTGCTACATCAACGGCTGCCCACCGTCCGATGACGGCGAGACCTGTGGACAACCCGTACGGAACCTCGACGATGTCACCGTCGACATCATCGACCCGACGCAGCCGCCGTTCTGGGGTGTGAACACCCGAGTGATCTGCGCGACGTGCAACCGCAAGAAGGGCCGCCGATCGGTACTGCAGCGACAGATCGAAGAGGCGGAACGGCAAGCGATCGCGCGCAGGAAGGTTGCACCCCGTCAACTCAATCTCTTCGAGGGCTTTGTGAGCGAAGAGGGCCGATGAACCTCACGACGATCGAAGTGTCACCGGCGGAAGCCGCGGCGAAGTTGCGCGAGTACGAACGGCAACTCGCCTCCGAACGCACCGTCGAAGACGAAGCGATCGCGCGGGCGTACCGATGCGCGAAGCGGGGCCTCCCGATCGTGCGGCTCTCCGAAGTGTTCACCGCCGGCGGGTTCTTCGACTCGGGTCTGCCGCGCCTGGCGATCTGCCGGGCCGACGCGCAGACGTGCACCGTCAGCCTCGAGCGCGGCTATGGGAGTACGGGCCGGTGGGGGCTCGTGTTTGGTGCTGACGGCTACCCGAACAATCGGGGCGCGCTCGTCGGCACCTACACGGTGCGGGTCACGGTCCCGGCACCGGAGCAGTGGCAGAGCGGCATGTGGTCGGGAACGACGTCGGTGCCGCTGGTGCCGCCGCAACATCGACC
>DATFRR010000248.1:0-2528 GCA_035263025.1 Micromonosporaceae bacterium | reverse complement strand
ACCTCGCCGCCCTCGCCGTCGGTGTAGCGCTGTACGACGCCGGAGAACTCGATCTGGAGCCGACGCGGCAGGTCGAGCGAGTGCTCGGTCTTCATGATGTAGGCCACGCCGCCCTTGCCGGACTGCGAGTTGACCCGGATGACCGCCTCGTAGCTGCGGCCCAGATCCCTGGGGTCGACCGGCAGATAGGGCACCGCCCACGTGAAGTCGTCCACGGCCACGCCGGCGTGCGCGGCATCCGCGTGCAACGCGTCGAAGCCCTTGTTGATGGCGTCCTGGTGCGATCCGGAGAACGCGGTGAACACGAGATCGCCCGCGTACGGGTGCCGCTCGTGCACCGGCAACTGGTTGCAGTATTCGACGGTGCGGCGGACCTCGTCGATGTTCGAGAAGTCGATCTGCGGGTCGATGCCCTGGCTGAACAGGTTGAGACCAAGCGTGACGAGGTCGACGTTGCCGGTGCGCTCGCCGTTGCCGAACAAGCAGCCTTCCACCCGATCCGCACCGGCGAGTACCCCCAACTCGGCGGCCGCGACACCGGTGCCGCGGTCGTTGTGTGGATGCAGGCTCAGCACGATCGACTCGCGCCGTGGCAAGTGGCGATGCATCCACTCGATCGAGTCGGCGTACACGTTCGGGGTCGCCATTTCCACGGTCGCCGGCAGATTAATGATCAGTGGCCGGTCCGGCGTCGGATCGATCACGTCGATCACCTTCGAGCAGACCTCGAGCGCGTATTCGAGTTCGGTGCCTGTGTAGCTCTCCGGTGAGTACTCGTAGAAGATCTCGGTATCCGGTGTGATCATCTCGGCGTACTTCATGCACAGCCGAGCGCCCTGCGTCGCGATGTCGGTGATGCCGTCGCGGTCGAGGCCGAACACCACGCGGCGCTGCAAGGTAGACGTCGAGTTGTAGAAGTGGACTATCGCGCGCCGCGCGCCGCGCAGCGACTCGTAGGTCCGCTCGATCAGGTGCTCGCGGCACTGCGTGAGCACCTGGATCGTGACGTCGTCGGGGATGAGATCCTGCTCGATGAGTTGCCGGATGAAGTCGAAGTCGGCCTGACTCGCCGACGGGAAGCCGACCTCGATCTCCTTGTATCCCATGCGTACCAGCAACGCGAACATCCGCCGCTTGCGCTCGGGCGACATTGGATCGATGAGGGCCTGGTTGCCGTCTCGCAGGTCGACCGCACCCCAGCGAGGCGCGCACTCGATGCGACGGGACGGCCACCGCCGGTCCGGCAGATCGACGGTGAAGGTGTCGAGGTACGGCCGGTAGCGCTGGACGGGCATGCGGCTCGCATGCTGGCGGGCGATCGGATCGGTCGGTGCCGCACTGGTCTGGCCAGCACCGGCCTGGGCGGCACTGGTCTGGGCAGCACCGGTCTGGGCGGCAGTGGTCTGGGCGGCAGTGGTCTGGGCAGCACTTCGGGTGTCGACAGTCATGATTACCTGCTCACGATGTGGCGCGGTCATGTGGCTCGGATTGCGTGATGGCGGATCCCGGATGGGCGACGACTTTGTCGTACCGGATCGAGTCGTACCGGATCGGGCGCCAATGTCCGGCGAACCGCGTCCGCGGTCAGCGGGACGACGCGAACTCAGGCAGCCAGCGCAAACACCGCGACGGGGTGCTGCCCAGAATGGGCCCCGTCGCGGCGGCGAAGAAGCAGCGCCTGCCACATGACACGCCTACGCTACGTGATCGCCCGGCGATTTGACCAGTTCTCCCGCCATGCGAGATCGGTCGCGCCGATCACAGGTGCCGTCGGCCGCGCGCGCGCAGACTCGCGCGATCAAGGTGCGCTGACCACGACCGCCGGCCCGTCAGTCACCGGCGCCGGCAGCGTGATCGTCGAGGCGGGTGCGACGGCGGGACCGGCGATCACGATCGTCCCCTCGTTGATCTTGGCGGCGGTGAGCGTACCGTCCGGTGCGAAACAGAAGATCCCGGCGCCCATCACGGGCGCGAGCGACACGGCGCTCGGTTCGACGGAGTAGCACGCTCCGGTGGCGTGCGGCAGCGTGGGCACGACCGATACCGAGATCGGAGCGTTGCGGTCCAGCATGACGCCGGGCCAGTCAGTGAAGACGTGCTCGAAGACGGGGTCGTAGCGGGCCGGTACCCGACCGCCAGCCTGGGCCACCTTCACACACGACGGCGACGTCGGCGACGGCCCGACCGACGTACCAGGCGAGGGCGATCCCGACGCCGCGGCAGTCGGCGAAGCGGTCGCGGTCCCCGAACCGGCGCCAGCACCCGAACCGGCGCCAGCACCCGAACCTGCCCCGGCGAGCGCATTGGCCGCGCCGCCCAACACGCATTGGTACGTCCCAGTCGTGAGGCCGACGATTGCGACGTCCGCATCGCCCGACAGGGTGCCATTGTCGACGTCCACTTGCCACGTGCCATCGGTTGCGAGCGAGGCGAGCAGCGTTCGGTTGCCCGACCCGCTGATTGTGTAGGCGGCGACGTACCTGCGGTCGTGCGCGGCCGCGGCGAGACCCGCGAGCTGACCGGCCGGA
>DATFRR010000247.1:0-25561 GCA_035263025.1 Micromonosporaceae bacterium | reverse complement strand
TCCTCGCCGCCGTCGTGTTGTTGAGCCGGCTGGTGTCCGTACCGTGGAACCGAAGCGGGCACCCGACGGTGCTGGCGAATCGGCTGGATGGCGAGCCGCGCTGCGACCGCGCGTGATCCGCGGCGGCCTCGCCGTCATATTCGCCACCAGCCTCGCGCAGGGCCTGTTCGTGGTGCTGTTCGTGGTGTTCGTGGCGCGAGTGCTGCACGGTGACGCGGCGGAGATCGGACTGTTGCGCGGCGTTCAGGCCATCGGCGCGATCGCGGGTGGGTTGCTGCTCGCCGTCGTCGGTCGGCTCGCGCCCGGCCGATTGACCGCGCTGGCCGCCACCGTGTTTGGCGTGCTCGATCTCGCGATCTGGAACGCGCCGCGACTGTCGACCGCGGTGCCGATCTACGTGGCGCTGTTCATCGCGGCAGGTGTGCCCGGGATCGCGATGGTGACCGGCTTGCTGACGTTGTTGCAGACCGCGACGAGCGATGGCCAGCGCGGCACAGTGTTCGCCGCCTTCGGCGTCGCGGCGAGCGTGGGGCAGGCGATCGGCATGATCGGCGGCGGTCTGCTCGGAGATCGGCTCGGCGTCGTCACGGTCCTCAACGGCCAGGGTGCGCTCTACCTCGTGGCCGGCGCGATCGCCGCGGTGTGGCTGACCGGTCGTCGAGTCGGTGCGCGCATCGTGGCAGCGCCGGCCGCGACACCAGCGTTGGCGGGCGCGGAGGTCGGCTCAGCTGAGGTCGCCGACGCCGCAGGCCCGCGGACTTGAACTCCGCGGGCCCCGCACCAATGAGGGCTAGTCGGCGACCCCAGCTGTCGAGAGCTACCCCAGCAGTCCTGCGATCGGGAAGAGCGGGAAGCGTACGACCTGCGGATCGTGATCGGAGGTCTGGTTAGCGAACTCGGCGTTGATGTGCACGATGTCGTACTGGTGCGGCTCGCCATCCAGCGCGCTCGAGATAAGGATGTGGTCGAGCACCTCGGAGTTGCCCTCGAAGTCGTAGCTGTACTGCTCCGGCTGCGGGAGGGTACGCGGCAGGTCGGTCAGGTAGCCGTCACCGACCAGGATGTCGGCGGTGTTGGAGAACTGGAAGTCGTTCAGGTCGCCCAGCACGACAACCGCGGCGTCCGGATCGGCGGCCCGGATCTGATCGACGAATCCGCGCTCCACCGTCGCCTGCTGGAGTCGCTGCACCTCACTCGGCGTCGACGGGGGCTGGAACCGGCCCATCAGCGGGTCGTCGCCGCCCTTCGAGTCGAAGTGGTTGCCGATCACGATGACCTGCCGGCCCTTGAATCGGAATTCGCCGACCAGCGGCTTACGTGAGTCGTCCCAGGCAGCGTTCGTCGGGTCGATGAGACCCGGCGACTGGGTGAGCTGTGCGGTGCCAAGCACCCGCGTGACGCCGACGGAACTCGTCGCGCTGCCGCCCGGCCGGTCGATGAACTGCATCCCCCGGTCGGTACGGAACAGGAACGCGACCCGGATGTTGCCACCGGGCTCACCGCCATTCGTGTCGTTGACCGGATCGATCTCGCGGTAGGCATATGTCGGCCCGCCGGCCGCGCGGATCGCGGCGACGAGCTTGTCCAGCGTCACATTCGCGGCCACCACGCCGTCGTCGGTCGCACCGTCGTTGTCCTGGATCTCCTCCAGCGACACAATGTCCGGCGACTGCAGGTTGTGCACCAGACCGACGGCGAGCCGGTCGAACTTGTCCTGCGGATCGGTCGGCGCCAGGTTCTCCACGTTGTACGTCGCGATCGCCAAGTCGAGCGGACCCTGCTTGGCGGTGACCTCGGGTTGGATCGGGCTCGGTGTGACGGTCGGCGCGGCAAGCGGATGGAAGTAGTAGTTGCCGAAGTCATAGTCGAGCACGCCGACGCTGGCGCCCGGGAACACCGCTCCGACGTTCGCGTCCGGCACGGGAGCAAGCGTCGAGTCCATGATGAGGCGCTCGGTGTTCGGGTCGGTCTGCGTCAACAAGACGCCGCCCCGCGGCGTACGGATGGCGTCCGAGCCGGCCGGCACGATCGGGATCTCGCCGAACTGGTTCGTCGGCCCGACCGCCTGCGCATCGTTGACCTGGACGAGCATGCCCTCCATGGACTCGTAGAAGTCGAGCGCGTTCGTGGTCGGATCGAACGGTCCCTTCTCGACGTCACCAGGACTGTCGCCGCGCGGCAGGTCGGGCGCGACCCGGCCGCCCGGGCCGATGACGACCGGCACGGGCAATGCCGCGCCGGAGGCGACCACGGTGATCTGTGGACCATCGATCTCGGTGTTCGACAGGTTCGTCGCGGCACCGCCCTCGCGGAACTCGGCCACCGTACCGCTGACCAGCACGCTGTCCGCGATGGCGACGGTCGGTCGGGAGCTGGTGAACACGAACAGACCCTCGCTGGTGGCGATGTTGTCGTCGGGTTGCGGATCCTGGAACCAGAAGCCGTTCGAGCTGATCGCGGTGACGACGCCCGGGACCGATGTGACGCGCTGGCCGACGAGCGGTGATCGATGCGACGCGCCCTGGATGTCGTGGATGCGGGCATTCGTGGGTGGCGGATTGCCACCGCCCGGCCCCTCACCGGCCGAGTTGTGCGGATCCGGTGCACCGGCGGTGAAATCGGCGGCGTTGTTATCGGTATCCACCGTGCCGCCACCGGCGCGCAGGTCGGCCGTCGTGTTGGACAGTCCGGGAGCGGCCGCGCCCTCGAAGTCGTTCGCCGTGCCGTAGCCGATGAAGTCGTGCACGCCGGATGCGCTCGAGCAGGTGGCGCCGCAGCCGAGCGCGGTCGCCGCGGTGACCAGCGCGACCTTGCCGGCCGTCGCGCTCATCGCGATCGAGCCGGACGCGTCAGGCGTGGGCAGCGGCGTCGTTCCGCCGGCACCCGCGGACTCGGCGACGAGGTAGTCGCCGCCCGGCGCGATTGTGCCGGACAACGCGGTGACCTGCCAGGTCGTACCCGCGGCCGACGCGTACTGCACGCTCCAGCCGGTGAGGTCGACTGCGGCGCCGCCACGGTTGAACAGCTCGATGTAGTCGTTGGTGAGCGTGGCGCCGGCGTTGCCACCGCCGCCGTACACCTGCGCGATGACGACGTCGCCAGAGATGGCGTAGGCGGGTTCAGCGGCGGCGAGTGCGCCGGCGGTGGCCGTGGCGAGCACGGTCGCGGCCGCCACGAGCGCCTTCCGGGAGCGGATAGTCATGCACAGGTGCCTAACAGAGTTAGGCGTACACATCAATACGTGCAGATGTCCTACGTGGAAACGAAGCGGCTGCCGCCGGACGTGTCGCAGGTCGGTTGGGCCAGCGATGCTGAGTGTTTGCCGTAACGACGTTGCGAGCCACGTCGATCGACGTCTAGCGTCCGCGCGATGACCGCGCCGTCACCGCCCGTACCCGCCGGACATGAACCACCGGACCCGGCGCTCGCTCGGTCCTCGGCCGCGCCGGCGCCGCCCGCTTCTACGCCGCCTGCTTCGACGCCGCCTGCTTCGATGTCTGGGCCACGAGACCTGCCACGGTACGCGTGGCTGCCGGTCGGAGTGATCGCGGCGATTGCCGCCGCCGTGCTGGCCGCCACCGTCAACGGGTACGGATACCACCGAGACGAGCTGTATTTCCGCATGCTCGCCGCACATCCCGCGTGGGGCTACGTCGACGAACCGCCGCTGACGCCGATGCTGGTGCGCGTGTCGACCGAACTGTTCGGCGACTCGCTGTGGGCGCTGCGGCTGCCGGCGATCATGTGCGCAGTCGCCACCGTGTTTCTCGTTGCGATGGTGTGCCGGGAACTCGGCGGTGCTCGGTTCGCTCAGACTCTCGCCGCGTTTGGCGGCGCCGGGGCCTTCCCGCTGGTCGCCGGACACGTGATGCTGACCGCGACGCCTGACCTGGTGGTGTGGACGCTGGTCGTGCTCTTCGCGTGCCGTGCCCTACTGCGTGATGAACCGCGGTGGTGGCTCGCGGCCGGCGTCACGGTCGGCATCGGTCTCTACAACAAGCAGCTGATCGTGCTGCTGCTCATCGGGCTCGCGGCGGGGTTGCTGATCAGCGGTCCGCGGCGCCACTTGAGCAGCCGATGGCTGTGGGCGGGCGCGGGGCTCGCCGTCGTGATCGCCTTGCCGACGCTCATCTACCAGGCCACCAACCACTGGCCCGAGTTGCACATGGCACGAGCGATCGCGAACGACAAGGGCGCGAACGATCGTGCCACGTACCTGCCATTCCAGGTCATCCTGCTCGGCCTGACGCTCGCACCGATCTGGATCGCCGGGTTCATCGGTCTGTTCCGCGATCCACGGTGGCGAGCGATCCGCGCGTTCGGCTGGGCGTACCCGGTGGTGTCGGTCATCGTGTTGGTCAGCGGCGGGCAGGTCTACTACACGTTCGGACTGCTCGCGCTCTACTACGCGGCCGGGTGCGTACGGGTGTCGCGATGGGTGCTGGGTGGGGCAAGCATTCGGTGGGGCAGGTTCGGCTGGGTCGCCGCGGCGCTCGCCCTCTCCGTGCCGACCTCGGCAGTCGTCGCACTGCCGATCGTGCCGGCCAGGTCGCTGCACGGCACCGGCATCGCCGCGCTCAACCAGTCCGCGCGCGATTCGATCGGCTGGCCGACCTACGTACGCGAGGTGGCCACCGCGTACCAGACGATGTCGCCCGACGATCGCGCACACACTGCCGTGATCACCGACAACTACGGCGAAGCCGGCGCCATCGCGCGGTTCGGTCGCGCCGATGGTCTGCCGGCGCTCGTTTACAGCGGTCAGAACCAGCTCTACTTCTACGGTCCGCCGCCCGCCGCGGATGACGTCGCGCTCGTGGTCGGCATCGACAGCCAGGCTCTGAGGTCGATGTTCGGCGCGTGCGAAACCATCGGGGCCCTGGACAATCGGCTTGGCGTGGCCAACGAGGAGCAGGGCGAACCCATCGTCGAGTGTCACCGTCCGGACCGACCGTGGACGCAGTTGTGGCGGTCGTTCCAGCACTACGACTGACCTCGCACCGCACGCGCTGCGACAACTCTGCCGCCAACCATGATGTGGGGGCCGTGCGGGCCGCGGTACCAATTGTCGGCGGGTAATGGCAGCATCGGCGTGCTGGGAGAGGCGTGCTCGCATCGGATTGCGGGTGACGGGCACGGCGGCACGGGTAGTGCGGGAGGCGGCGGTGACGGCGGGCGAAATGTTGCGACCGGCCGCCGTGCTGGGTCGGTTGCGAGCACGTCGCGAGTGGATGTTCCTCGCCTCGCTGCGGCGCGGGCACGCCGGGCTCGCCGCCGCGTGGTGGACGCTGCTGGCGCTGCGTGCCGCGCTTCCGGCGGTGTTCGCGCTCACGATGGGCGCCCTCGTGTCGGCAGTGACCGGTGGCCGCTCGTTGGCGGTCCCGCTGGTTCTGGTCGGCATCGTGTTCGTCGCCATGCAGGTGTTGACGCCGATCCACCAGGCGGTGAGCCAGAATCTCGGCGACCGCACCGCGGCGTGGCTCTATGACCAGCTCAGCGACGCGGCGGTCGGCCCGCCGGGCGTCGGCCACCTGGAGGACTCCGGCCTCGCCAAGGACATGATCACCGCGCGCGAGTTTGACCTCGGCATGCATGGTCCGCCGCTATCGCTTTCCATGGACTTCATCGCGGACGGGTTCGTCACGCTGCTCAGTGGCCTGGCCTGCTCGGTGGTGCTCTTCGGGTTCGCGTGGTGGGCACCATTCGTGCTCGCCGGTGCGTGGCTAGCGACACATTGGTTGCTGCGCGAGAGCGGCGTGTGGCGGGATCGGAATACCGACGAGGTGCGCAGCGCCCAGCAGGAGGCGAATTATGCGTACCAGCTCGCGGTCGAGGCACCGGCGGCCAAGGAGGTCCGCCTGTTCGGTCTCGCCGACTGGGTGATCGCTCGGTTCACCGCCCGCCGACGGCAGATGCACGACCTGCAATACGAAGCGACCCGGCTCCGCGAGAAGTCGGTGCTGGCGAGCCTCGTGATCGTGCTAGCCGGCAACGCGGCGGTGTTCGCGGCGCTGGGCCTGTCACTGGCTGGCGGGCGGATCTCGCTCGGTGCCGCCGTCGCGTTCGCGCAGGCCGCGATCGGCACGTCGAGCATCGCGTTCGGCGGCTTGAACTGGGCGCTGGACGGCGCGGCCGCACCGGTCAAGGCGGTCGCGACGTTGCTGCCGGCGATGGCCGCCGCCGGCGCGCTCGGTCCGCCGCCGGCCACCGCCGCCGATCGCATGGTTTCCGAGTCCGCGCTGTCCGCGCTGCCGGCCCGTGAGATCCGGGTACGGAACCTGACCTTCGCGTACCCAGGATCGGACGTTGACGTGTTGCGCGGCTTCGATCTGACCATTCCGGCCGGATCGTCGCTCGCCATCGTCGGACGCAATGGCGCGGGCAAGACGACGCTCGCAAAGCTGCTGTGCCGTCTCTACGACCCGCGGCACGGTTCGATCGAAGTGGACGGCATCGACATCCGGTTGTTCGACGTGACCGCCTGGCGTTCCCGCATCACCGCGGTATTCCAGGACTTCGTACGGTTCGAGCTGCCGTTGCGCGACAACGTCGCACCGATGGGTGCACCGGACGACGACATCCTCGCTGCGCTCGCCGCGGCCGGCGCGGCTGATCTCGCAGATCTGAGCACCGTGCTCGCCAAGGGATATCCAGGCGGCACCGACCTGTCCGGCGGCCAGTGGCAACGCATCGCACTGGCACGCGCGCTCGCCGCGGTCCGGCAGGGCGCCGGTCTCGTGTTGCTCGACGAGCCGACCGCGCAACTCGACGCCCGCGGCGAGGCGGAGATCTTCTCCCGGATCCTCGCCGAGACCAGGGGTTGCACGACCGTGCTTGTGTCGCACCGGTTCTCCACCGTGCGGCACGCGGACCGCATCTGTGTTGTCGAGGGCGGCGCGGTCGTCGAGTTAGGCAGCCATGACGAGCTGATTGCGCGCGGTGGTCGATACCGGACGATGTTCGATCTGCAGGCGCAGCGCTTCGCGGAAGGTCAGCCAGCCGACGAGGACGACGAGGAGATCGTGTATGACACGCTCGCCTGAGCCGCCGGCAGCGCGGGACGTGCCTGAGCCGCCGGCAGCCCGGGACGTGGCGGACCGGCCGGCCTACGAGGTGCCGGAGCCGAAGGGCATCGAGGCGATGTGGCGCCTGTGCCGGCTCGGTCTGCGTCACGAACCCCGCCTCATGCTGATCGCATTCGCGCTCGCCATCGTCGCCGCGGTGCCGGATGCATTGTTCGCCTTGTGGCTGAAGGTGTTGAGCGACGGCGCGACCGGGGGCGACCATGCGAAGATCTACGTCGCGCTCGCCGGGCTTGGTGTGTCGGCCACCGCGACGTGGTATCTGTCCGTGCTGTCGACACGGATACAGCGCCGGTTCCGCGACCGCATATCCATCGCGCTCGAGTCACACGTCGCGCGCCTCCAAGCCAGCGTCGCAACGATCACGCATCACGAGCGACCGGACTATCTCGATCGGCTCGGGGTGCTGCGCAACCAGGTGTTCGTGCTCGACCACATGTACCTGTCGATCTTCTCGACGCTCGGTTGGATCATCCGGCTCGGCATCACGATCGGGCTGTTGATGTCGATTCACTGGTCACTCGTTTTCCTGGTGTTGTTCGCGGTCCCGACCGTCGTGTCGTCGGGCTGGCGGCCGGCCGTCGAGCAGCGGGCGCAGGAGCGCGGCGCCTCGGCGAACCGGCTGGCGCGGCATCTGTTCGACGTCGCGACGACCGCGCCGCCGGCCAAGGAGGTCCGCGTGACCGGCGTCGGCCAGCGGCTCGTGCACGAGCGGCGGGCCGCGTGGTCGCGGTGGTACGCCGGCATGGCGCACGCCCGTTCCGTGTCGGCCGTCTGGCACACCGGCGCGTGGGCGATATTCGGTGGTGGGTACGTCGGCGCGATCGTGTTCGTCTCCGCGGTGCTGCACGCGTCGGCCGGCGATGTGCTGTTGGTTCTCGCCGCCGGCGCGAGGCTCTCGACGTATATCGGCGCGACGGTCAGCGAGATCGGATTCCTGCGCGGCACCTGGTTGGACGGATCCGTACGGCTGGCGTGGCTCGAGGACTACGCCGCATCTCTGGTGGCGGCCGAGGACGCCGCGGTCCCCGAGCTCATCGCTGACGCGATCCGACTCGAGCATGTGACGTTTGCCTATCCGGGCACGACCCGTCCGGTGCTCGCCGACGTCAATCTCACGTTGCCGGCTGGCAGCGTCGTCGCGATCGTCGGCGAAAACGGCGCCGGCAAGAGCACGCTGATCAAGCTGTTGTCGAAGTTCTACGCGCCGACCGGCGGGCGCATCACGGTGGACGGTGCCGACCTCGGCCGCATGCCGACCGACGAGTGGCGGCGCCGGCTGTCCGGTGCCTATCAGGACTTCTACCGCTTCGAGCTGCGTGCCCAGCGCAATGTCGGCGTGGGCGATCTCCCTCGCGCGGAGGAGGAACCGGCCGTCGTCGCGGCGGTCGGGCGGGCCGGCGCGGCGGATGTCGTCCACACGCTCCCGCAAGGTCTCGCCACGCAGCTGGGCAAGGCGTGGCCGGACGGTGTCGACGTCTCGTTCGGCCAGTGGCAGAAGCTCGCGCTCGCCCGCGGGTTCATGCGGGACCATCCACTGCTTCTGGTGCTGGACGAGCCGACCGCGGCGCTCGACGCGGAGACCGAGCATGCGTTGTTCGAGCGCTACGCCGCCAGCGCACGCCGGCACAATCCGGTCGGTGGCATCACGATCCTGGTGTCCCATCGGTTCTCGACCGCGCGCATGGCCGATCTGATCGTCGTGCTGGACGGGTCGCGCGTGACGGAGGTCGGCAGCCACGACGACCTGGTCGCGCGCGGCGGGCAATATGCCGAGCTCTACGCGATCCAGGCGGCCGGCTATCGCTGACGTACGCAGGCGCCTGTGACCAACAGCGGCGCTGGACACGCCCGCGCGTTCGGCGGGTTCTGCCTGCTAACCGGGTAGCGTCACGACGTTTGTCCAAGAGCCCCGGTGGGCAGGTTGGAGCACGATGAACCCGATGCACTCGTGGCGGCTACGGCGCGCCGCGCGGCGGCACTTCGGTTGGCGTACCCTCCGCGTCGGCCAACTCGAAGCGATGCGCGCGCTGCTCAGTGGACGGGACGCCATGGTCATCCTGCCGACCGGAGCGGGCAAGTCCGCCGTCTACCAGGTGCCGGCGACGTTGGTGCGTGGCCCGACGCTGGTCATCTCGCCCCTGCTTGCGCTGCAGCACGATCAGATCGCCGGACTGCACGAGCGCGGCGTGGCGGAACTTCGTGCCGTCCGGGTCAGCTCGTCCGAGACGCCGAAGCAGCAGGCAGCAGCGCTCGACGAGATCCGATCGGGGCAGGCCCGCCTGCTGTTCATCACGCCGGAGCAGCTCGGGTCGCCCGCCAGGCTCGTCGAGATCAAGGCGCTGCGGCCGGCGCTGATCGCGATCGACGAGGCGCATTGCATCTCGACGTGGGGTCACGACTTCCGTCCCGACTACCTTGCGCTCGGCCACATCATCCGGGAACTCGGCCACCCGCCGGTGGTGGCGCTGACCGCGACCGCGTCACCGCCGCTCCGGGAGGACATCGCAACCCGGCTCGGCCTGCGGAAGCCCGTGGTGGTCATCGGCGGACTTGACCGACCAAACCTGTTCCTCGAGGCGATGCACTGCCCGACCGAAGACCACCGATGGCGCCGGCTGCTGATGTTGCTCGACCGGCGGGACGGTTCGGGCATCGTCTACGTACCCACCCGGCGAGCTGCCGAGAACCTGGCGAAGCGGCTGACCGCGGCCGGCTACCCGGCGACGCACTACCACGGTGGCCTCGGGGCCGGCGTACGCAAAGCGAGACACGAGCGTTTCGATTCGGACGCCACGCCGATCATGGTGGCGACATCCGCGTTCGGAATGGGGATCGACAAGCCGAACATCCGGTTCGTCGTGCACATGGCACTGCCGGACTCGCCGGACAGCTACCTCCAGGAGATCGGTCGCGCCGGCCGCGATGGCGCACCGGCGCGGGTGCTGCTGCTGTTCCGGCCGGAGGACATTGCGTTGCAGCGCTTCTTCACCGGCGGCGTACCGGCCGTCGACGACCTGATCTACCTCGCCGCCGGGGTGCGCGCCGGTGTCCGGACGAAAGCGGATCTCGCCGAGTCGACCGGCATGAGCACGCGCAAGGTCGCGGCCCTGATCGGTCTGCTCGAGGCGATCGGCGCGGCGACTACGGCTCGGCGTGGTGAGCTACACCTGCCGCCGTACGCCCCCGAACCGCCGGAGGCCGCCCGGCTCGCCGTCATGGAGGCAGAGCGCCACCAGACGCTGCAGAGGTCGCGGACCGACATGATGCGCGCGCTGGCCGAGACGTCCGGATGTCGGGTGCAGCCGTTGCTCGCGTACTTCGGCGAGCAGATGAGCCGGGCGTGCGGGCACTGCGACAACTGTGTCCGCAGCCGTGACGGGGAGGGCGGCCTCGAGTCGGGGTCCCGAGCGCGCGGCAGGGTGATCGGCAGCCGGGGAGCCGGCGGCCGGAGCGCCGTCGAACGCCGTCCGGGTCCGGGCAGTGGCTCGGGCACGGCGCAAGGCTCGGCCACGGCGCAAGGCCCGGGCAAGGCCCGAGGCTCCGGCACGGCCCGAGGCGCGGGAGGCCGGATTCCGGCCGCCCGGGGCGCCGGGCAGGCCGACGGCGCGGTGCCCTACCCGCTCCACAGCACCGTCAGCCATCGCCAGTGGGGCAGAGGTACGGTTCTCGGCTACGACCAGGACCGAATGACCGTACTGTTCGAAGAGGTGGGCTACAAGACGCTATCGGTCGCCCTGGTCCGCGCGAACGGCCTGCTGGCGGCGGACGGCGACCGGCCGGTCGGCTAGCCGAGGGCCGTGCGCGGCGGCAGCCGGCGACCCGGGCCACCGGGCGCGGCGACTGGGCGCGGTGACCGGGGCGGGCCGAACGCCAATCCTGGCCGGTGTGGGCCAGCGGCGTTTCGATGCCGACGACGAGGGTAGGGCGCCATGGGTGCCCCGGAGCCGGCGCAGCGTCGAGCGGGTGGACAGATCAAAGGGGCTGGCGATGCTCAGCGAACGCGAACGGCGGGAACTTGCCGACATCGAACAACAGTTGGCGTTGGAGGACCCGCGTTTCGTCCTCGTCATGCGTGGCTTGGCGAAGCCGGTGCGCCGGCTGCCCGTGGTGTGGTTCGCGGGACTTGTCGCCTGGATCGTCGCGACCACGGTCACCGTCGTGCTCGGACTGTGGCTTCCGGCCGAGATCTTGGCCGGCGTAGGTGCGGCCACGGTGATCGCGTACGGCACGGTCCGCGTCGTCCGGCGCGTACGCCGAGGGCGCACCCGCACCTGGCGCTGCTGATCTCCCGACCGGCGCGTCGCTGTCCCGATGGGCAATGCTGGCTCGCGTCCGCATATCTCAGAGCTGGCTTGCGATCGAGCTCGCCAGCGCCTGCTCGCCGTCGAGTGTGACGGACTTCGCGGACAAGATCGCGATGTCCACGCCGACGCCGTTGCGCACCACGAGGATGTGCCCGTAGCTGTCGTCGCTCGGATCGGGTTTCGTGACCCATCCGCGGTCGGCCGGCGCGGTGAGCGGCACGAGGTCGTTGAACGACGCGTCGTTGCTCTTCGGGAAGTAGAGGTCCGGCTGGGGCGTCACCTGCACGACCACGGAGCCGTCACCGGCACCTGTCGTCGCGAAGAAGTTGCACGTGGAGCCACCGATCAGGGACGGCTTCGACTGGCCAGCCGCGAACGTCGTCCCGGTCGCCTGCTGTAGCTGCGCCGTGGTGACGATCGCGCAGGCGTTCGGGCCCGAGCCGCTGGACGGCGGCGTCGCAGCGCTGGCTCCGGCCGTCGCACCGTTCGCGGGTGGGTTCGCGCCAGCGTTGGCCGCCGCCGAGCCGGGGGACGCGCCGCCACCGCCGCATGCAGCCAACGCCAGGGCCAACGCGGGTACGAACAGGCGGATCCGGAAGAACAGTGGCATGGACGCTCCTCACGTAAATGACGGTCGGGCCGAAAGCGTCCGGGAGTGTATCGGACGAACGCCCACAGTGGACACTCAACGAGTCGTGGAGGTCATGGCGGTCGGTAGCGGCGTCGTGTGATGCTGTGCGCATGTCGGACCTGACTGTGTACGGCGCACCGTGGTGCCCGGATTGCCGCCGCGCCAAGAAGTTCCTCGCCGAGCACCGGGTGGCCTACCGGTTCGTGGATATCGACGAGGACGCGGACGGGTTGGCCTACGTCGAGCAGCTGCAGAACGGTGGCCGTTCCATTCCGACGATCGTCTTCCCCGACGGCAGCCACCTGGTCGAGCCGGGCAACGACGAGTTGGCGCGCAAGCTCGGGCTGACGCTCGAGGCGATGCGCCGCACGTACGACCTGGTCATCGTCGGCGGTGGTCCGACCGGTCTGGCGGCGGCGATCTACGCGGCTCGGGAGGGCATCGAGACACTGGTGGTCGACAAGTCGGGCCTCGGCGGGCAAGCCGGTGTCACCGAACGCATCGACAACTACCCGGGCTTTCCGGACGGTGTGAAGGGCGGCGAGCTGGCCGACCGATTCATCGCGCAGGCCCGGCGCTACGGCGTCGAGCTGCTATCGGCGGTCGAGGTCACCGGAGTCGAACGCGATGGCGACGAGGCCTGTGTCACGTTCGCGACCGGACAACACGTCGCGGCGCCGGCCGTGCTCGTAGCGACCGGTTCGTCGTACCGGCGGCTCGGTGTGGCGGGGGAGGACGACTTGATCGGCGCCGGCGTGCATTTCTGCGCGACCTGCGACGGGCCGTTCTACCGCGGTGCGAAGGACCTCGTGGTGATCGGCGGCGGCAACTCGGCGCTGGAGGAAGGGCTGTTCCTCACCGAATTCGCCGACCACGTCACGGTGCTCGAGCGCGGGCCGCGGCTGCGTGCCTCGAAGCTGTTGCAGGACAAGGTGACCGAGCACCCGAAGATGCGCGTACATCTGAACACCGAGATCACCGGCCTGTCCCGCAAACACGTGGACGGCACCCGACTCGTCTCCGTGGCGACGCGCGACGGATCGGGCGCCGAGACCACCTACGACGCGGCGGCCGCGTTCGTCTTCATCGGACTCGACCCGAACTCGGGGTGGCTCGGTGACGCCGTAGCGCTGGACCCATGGAAGTTCGTCGTGACGGACGGCATGTTCGCCACGAGCATGCCTGGTGTTTTCGCGGCCGGCGACGTACGCGCCGGTGCCACGAAGCAACTCGGTGCCGCCGTCGGTGACGGGATCGCCGCGCTCATCGCCATCCGTACGTATCTGCAGAAGCACTCCGACCTACGGCGGATCGACATCAACGCGTGACGCGTTCGGTCCCGTCGGCACCCAGCCCGGCCGAGCGTACAAAGGCCTCGCTCCATGCGATCCTGGCACGCTGCTTGTCGGCGAGACCCTCGGCTACCCATGTCCGCTGCGGCTCGACGCCGGCGGCCGCGAATCGCTCGTCGCTGGCCAGGATCTCGCGCTGCACGTCGATCACCGATGCGGCGAGGCTCGCGAGATCGGTCGGGCCGCCGATCGCATCGGCGCCGTACTCGTCGACAAACACCGCCATGCGGCGCAGCCGATCCGGGACGTCCGGATAGCGCAGCCATCGGGTGCAGTCTTCGTCGTCGCGGAACGGCGCGACGTATTGCAGTGCGTACGCGATGTCAAACCGTACCGGCGCGGGGCGTGCGTAGTCGAAGTCGATCAGCCCCACCGGAACGCCGTCGCGGAACACCGCGTTCCACGGCCCGATGTCGCCATGGCAGACGATGTCGTCGGAGGCCATCGGCGTACCCGTGTAAAAGATCTTGGCCGTGGTGAACGACGCGACCGCGTCGTGATAGTCACGAACGAGTCGCGCGAACGCCCGAAGCCCCTGTTCCGGGATGACGTGCGCCCATCCGTCCGGTCCGCTGTCGCCCGCCAGATATGTCAACACCTCACGGTCGCCAACCACATCGAGCAGGCGGGGTGCCGGGAAGTCGACCGATGCGAGGTGCGCCAGCAGGTCATGCACCGCCGGCGACCACGGATGCATCGGCCGCCACACGGTGTCACCGCGTCGTTCGATGCGACGGTGTGGATCGTTCTGCAGCACGTGTGAGTCGGCGGGCTCGTCGGACATGCCGATCATTGTCGCGGCGCACGCCGGTTGCTGGGTGCCGTGGTCGGCGCGTGTCGGTGCCGGGCGGTACGGTTCCACGGTCTCGGCGAGCCGATCAGGCGGGAGCGACGATGGAGAAGCTGACGCGGCAGGCGATATCCGATGCGACGAGCGCGGCGGGTTGGCGATACGTGCTCGCCGTGCTCTGTTCCGTGGTACGCGTCGACTCGATCTCGCAGGCGGCCGCGCTGGCCGCGCAGCTGGTCGATGCGATCGGGCCGGACGCCGACGAGCACTTGCGGTTGGACGTACGGCCGGGTGCGCTGATCGTCGGCGTGCAGACGTTGCGCGACGCGGAAATGACCGGGCGCGACATCGAGATCGCGATGCGGATCTCCGACGTGGTCGCGGCGGCCGGGCTGGCGACCGTGCCGGATGTTGGCGGTGTTCGGTCAGTGCAGCTGATCGAGCTGGGCATCGACGCGCTGGACATTCCGGCGATCCGACCGTTCTGGAAGGCCGTCATGGCCTACGCGGACGAGGCTGATCGCAACGGGCCGCGCGATCCGATCGTCGATCCGCTCGGTCACGGGCCAGCGATCTGGTTTCAGCAGATGGACGCGCCGCGGCCGCAGCGCAACCGCATCCACTTCGACGTGTCGGTGTCCCACGACGAAGCTCCGCGGCGCGTTCAGGCGGCGCTCGACGCGGGCGGGACACTCGTGTCGGATCTGCGCGCGCCGAGCTTCTGGGTGCTCGCCGACGTCGAGGGCAACGAGGCGTGCGTGACAACCTGGCAGGGCCGGGATCCGTGAGCGCCCACGTCAGTCGGGTAGCAGCGGAACGGTGAGGCCGGGGTCGCGGCCAATCAGCACCGCCCGGTTGACCGACGCGGTGCCGAACTTGTCGCGGATCGCATCGAGCGCGGCGTCAAGCTCGCCGTTGTTGTGTTTGTCGAACGGCAGCTCCGGTTGAATCCAATCGGTTCGGCCGAGGTTGGCGACGGAGATGCCAACCAGCGTGATGCCGCGGCTGGCGATCAATGGCTGCGCCTCGGCGAGCAGCCCACGCGCGGTGTCGAGGATGGTCTGCGTCTGGACGGTCGCGCGCAGCAGCGTGCGGGAGCGCGTGGCGCGGCCGAAGTCCTCGAAACGCAGTCGCAGCATGACGGTGCGACCCGGTCGGCCGGCCGCGCGCATGCGACGGGTCACGCGATCGACGAGACCGGCGAGCGTGGCGTCGATCTCCTCCGGCGTGTGTGGCCGCCATCCGATCGCGCGCTGCGAGCCGATCGACCCGCGCCGCTTGCCGACCTGCACCGGTCTCGGATCACGGTTGTGCGACAGCGCATGCAGCTGTCGTCCCGCCGCAACACCGAGGATCGCGATCAGAGCCGGCTCACCGATGCGGGAAACCTGCGCGACCGTCCGGATGCCGTGCTCGTGAAGCTTGCCGGCGGTGACGTCACCGACCCCCCAAAGGCGTTCGACCGGAAGCGGATGCAGGAAGGCAACCTCCTCGTCGGGCTCCACGACGAGGAGGCCATCCGGCTTCGCGACACGGCTCGCCACCTTGGCGAGAAACTTCGTGCGCGCGACGCCGACCGTGATCGGCAGGCCGACGCGCCGCTGCACCTCGCTCCGCAGTCGAGTGGCGATATCGGTTGGTGTACCGCTGATGCGGTGCAAGCCAGCGACGTCGAGGAACGCCTCGTCGATCGAGATGCCCTCGACGAGCGGTGTGGTGTCGCGGAACACCTCGAAGACCGCCTTGCTCGCGTCGGAGTAAGCCGACATGCGCGGCTGCACGACGACAACGTCGGGGCACAGCAGACGCGCCATGCGGCCGCCCATCGCGGTCTTGATGCCGAAGGCCTTCGCCTCGTAGCTCGCCGCCAGCACGACTCCGCCGCCGACGACAACCGGCCGGCCACGCAACCTCGGGTCGTCGCGCTGCTCCACCGACGCGTAGAACGAATCCAGGTCGGCGTGCAAGATCGCGGCCGCGGCTCGCATGGTTCAAGCTTAGAACACGTGTACGACAAACGCCGACGCGCACGATAGTCGTGAGTCAATCGGGCCGCTCGGTAAGCTTCGCACCGCGGGCCGGTAGCTCAGCCGGTTAGAGCAGGGGACTCATAATCCCTCGGTCGCGGGTTCGAGTCCCGCCCGGCCCACCGTTCGTAAGTGCTCGGATGACCGGACGTGTAGCGGTAGGCGAAGCGCTCGTACCGGAAGGTTCTTCGGATCGTCCACGTCTGCGGCCGGCGGACGCGTAACGTTCCTGTGATACACCTGTGCTCAGACTATGCGCAAGATCGTTTTGTGCGCCGAGCGTGATGGCGTGCAAGATCGTCGCCGATTTTGGGGGGAGCGACGATGCAAACACGAGTGGATACAGTCGATCGAGCCGGCGACCTGTACGAGCACGACGTGCGCGGCTCCGGCCGGCAGTGGGGCCTGTTGGGCGGCCCGGACATCTTGCCGCCCGAGGACGACCTGCTGGGCGGCCCCGATCCGTCGCCGGGGGACGTGATGGGTAGCCAGGATCCGCCGGTGGCGGAGCGGGGCGTTTTCGGCGGGGAGCAGTCGATCGGCGTCAACCTGCTCGGCAGCCCGTACGCGACGGATTCCGATTTGCTCGCGAGCCACGGCGCCCGCCGGCGCTGACCCGACGCGTACCGGCATGGACGGCGCGGGAGACGGGCCGTCTCTATCGGGCTGTCTCGTTACGTTCGCTTCGTTGGGCGAGGCGCTCGAGTTGCCCATTGTGCACATCGCTTACCCACTCCCAGCCGGGCTTGGCCGATGGGCCAACCCGCGGGTCATTGAGAACACGGCCGTCACGCAAGGCGAGCACGTACGCCCGATCCGCCTCGATCCGTGCGCGCAACTGGTCGGCTCCGCAGACCGAACCGTGGCCAGGGACGAGAACATCGACGTCGTCCGCCACGCTCTCGAGCAACCGCAGCGCGGCGAGGTAGTCCTCTATTGGGTCAGCGGCGCTCGAGTCAAGCATCGGAATCAAGACATCAGAGAGCATGTCGCCAGCGACGAGAACCCTGCGAGCCTCGATCAGCAGTGCCGCATGGCCGGGAGCGTGCGCTTGATGCTCGATGATCCGGATCTTGGGACCGTCCCATGGAATCTGTGTCGCCTCAGTGGGCAGGCCGGTGATGAGACCCAGTAGGTCCAGGGGTACGTCGATCTCCGGCGGCAACGCCGATGCGATGTGCTCCCGCCAATGCGCGTCCGATAGAAAGGCTCGGATGTCGGCCGCGCACCGGGCCGTACCGTAGCGGGATACCCCGCCGAGCTTGGCGTTCCAGAGCACGTGATCCCAATGTGGATGCGTGGCGAACCCTGCCACGACGGGCTGGCCCAACCTATCAAGATCGTCCGCAATGGTGACCATTTCGTCGTCGGTTATCCCCGCGTCGATGAGCAATGCGCCGGCCGCGCCCTGCACGACGACTGCGTTGCTTTCGATGAAGTCGCTCTGGTGGATCAGCACACCGTCGGCGGCCTGCGTCAGCATGAGCGTGCCTCGCTCTCATCACGGATCGCGTAGCGGTCCTATCAATCCTCCAGCGCCTCAATCCTCCGGCGCCGGCCGGTCCATTCGGAAGGTCCACCCGGGGTCCGATGTAGTGGACCACTTGTAGGCTCGATGGCCATGACGATCGACTGGCGGCGTGCCGGCCCGGACCTCCTCGTGGCGCTCGACCGCCGCGGGCCGCTGGGCGTGCAGATCCAGGACCGCGTGCGGGCCGCGATCCGCGATGGACGACTCGCAGGGGGCGAGCGCTTGCCGTCGACACGGCGGCTGGCCGAGCAACTCGGCGTCTCCCGAGGGACCGTGGTCGACGTCTATGAGCAGCTCCTGGCCGAAGGCTACGTCGAGTCCACGGCCGGGTCGGGCACGCGGGTGGCCGCCAGCGCCGGCGGTGAGCAGCACCAGGTCCGACCGCACTACGCACCGAGCATCTCGGAACCCAGGCCGGACGTCGATTTCGAGTACGGCATCCCGGACCTGTCCTCGGTGCCACTCGCGGACTGGGCATGGGCCGTCTCGGAGGCGACCCGCACGCTGCCCACCGCCGAGCTGGGCGATGAGGCGCCCGCCGGGTCCATACACCTGCGGGCGGTGGTCACCGCCTACCACCGTCGGGTGCGGGCCGGCTGCGCGGCAGCCGAGGACGCGATCGTCGTCGCTGGCTTCCGGCAAGGCCTCGCCCTCACCCTGGCCACGCTCGCCAATCATGGGTACGAACGGGTGGCCCTAGAGGACCCGGGTCCTCGCGAGCACGATGTCATTGCCCGCCGCGCCGGCCTCGAGCCGGTGCCCGTCCCGGTCGACTGCGACGGCCTCGACGTCGGGCGGCTCTTCGAAAGTGGCGCTCGGGCCGTGCTGCTCACGCCGGCCCATCAGTGCCCCACCGGTGTCGTGCTCGGCCCGGGGCGTCGGCGCGAGCTCAGGGCCTGGGCCGCCCAGGTCGACGGCCTGGTGATTGAGGACGATTACGACGCCGAGTTCCGCTACGACCGTCAGCCCGTCGGGTCGCTGCAGGGCCTCGACCCCGACCACGTGATCGCCCTCGGGTCGGTCAGCAAGACCCTGGCGCCCGCGATCAGGCTCGGCTGGGTCTTCGCGCCCCGTCGGTTCGTGGACGGGATCGTCGACGAGAAGCGGCTCAACAGCCGTGGCGCACCCGGCCTGGATCAGGAAGCACTCGCGTTGCTCATGGAGTCCGGGCGGTACGACCGGCACCTGCGGCGTATGCGGGAGATCTACCGCGCGCGCCGCGATGCCCTGGTCGGGGCGATCGACGTCGAGTTCGGCCCCGCCGCCCGGCTCGAGGGCCTCGCGGCGGGCTGCCACGCGCTACTCCGACTGCCCCATGGTGTGTCCGAGCAGGCCGTGACGCGGGCAGCACGGTCGATGTCGGTGGGCGTACGCGGACTGGGCGAGTACCAAGTCGGAAGCGGCCACGCCCAACCCCACCCGTGGTCACCGGCCGTCGTACTCGGGTTCGGCAACGTCACGGAGACCCAGATCCGCCGCGGCATCCGAATGCTCGCCGAGGCTGTCCGGCCCGCTACCGATGGGCGAGGGCGAAGAAATCGGTGAGCAGGTTGTTGACGCGCTCGTGCTGGTCGTGATGAACCCAGTGCGACGCATCCTCCAAACGCTCGACGCGGGCCAGGTTGGGTACGTCGTCGTGGTCCGGTTCGGCTAGCTCGGGACCGAGGTAGCGATCCTGCTGCCCCCAGATGACCAACGTGGGCGCCGAGATTGGTCGTATCTGCGCCTCCGCCTTCTTCGGTGACGTACGCACCGACGACCGATAGTAGTTGATCATCGCGGTCGCTGCGCCCGGCCGTGACCACGCTTCGATGTAGCGATCCATCTCCTCGGCTGTGTACGCCGGATGGGCGTCGTGCAGGAAGTGCCGGAAGAAGTGCCAGTTGTTGGCGTGCACGACGCCTTCGGGTACGTCCGGGAGGTCGAAGAAGAAGAAGTACCAGGATTTGCGCAGCTGTCCAGGGTGGTGCAGCCCCTGCGACAGTTTCCGCGGATGAGCCGCGTTGAGGATGGCGAGCCGGTCGACCACCTCCGGGTGGTTCATCGCGGTGGCCCAGGCAATGCTTCCGCCCCAGTCATGACCGACCAACGCCGCGGATTCGGCACCGCGTTCGTGGATGAGCCGGCGGATGTCTTCGGCCAGCTTCCCGACGTCGTAGGAGGCGACGCCCTCCGGACGCGACGAGAGGTTGTACCCGCGTGTGTCAGGTGCCACGACCCTGAATCCCGCTGCCGCCAGCGGTTGGATCTGCCGACGCCAGCCGTACCAGAATTCGGGGAATCCGTGCAGTAACACGATCAGCGGGCCGTCACCAGCCTCCACATAGTGCAATCGCTGATCGCCGACGTCGGCGTAGCCCTCGCGAATATCGCTGCCCAACATTGCGGCAGCCTGCAGTTCGGCCTTCCCGTTCGTGCTGCTGCGATCCTGGTGCGCGCTCATCGTGACCTCCCGTGGGGTGGTCTTTCCCGGCGACCGTAACGCCGCACGACGGCGCCGGATGCACGAATCGAGCAGCTCAACGGGTGTGATCTCGCGTGCCTACCGGCCGAACGCGGCTCGGGTCGCGGCCGCGGTGGCGCTGAAATACTCGGGCGGGCGGATGAAGCCCCATTCGTCAAACGTCGAGCCATTGGTGACGGCACGTCGGTAGCCGAAGCAAACGAGATACAGCGTCCGGAGGTACATGACCGCTTCCAGCCTGTCGAGTTCCTCGTCGGTCGGCTCGACGTGTTGGCGATAGGCACTGACGGCGGCGTCGATGCGTTCCTGGTTCGGCCGGCGCGGGTGCCAGGACCCCGTACCCCACATGAGGTACGCGAAGTCGGCGAGGCGCGGACCGCGACCTGATGCCTTCCAGTTGATCGCGACCGGCCCGTGTTCGGTCAGGATCGCATGATCGGGTGCGTGAAGGAGATTTCCGTGGAGCAGACCTTCGGGAAGGCCGCTACCGTCGTCGGCCGAACGCACCTTGTCCCGCAACCGCTCGAACCGCTCGCGATCGGCCGCCGCGACCTTCGTATCCACGGCGTCGAGGAACGCGAGGGCGGCCAGCAGGTCCTGACGCGGGGTGCCCTCGCGGCTTGGGTCCTCGCCGCTCGCTCCGCCGGGTCGGCTCACGGAATCGTCGTAAGGCAGCGCGTGCAGCCGTCCGAGCAGATCACCCATCATGGCGAACTTCTGCGCGGTGTCGGGGAGCGGGCCGCCGTCGACGAACCGCGTCACGAGGACCGCGCTGCCCTCGAAGTCAGACACCGCGTCGTCGACCGCGAGGCGCTCCGCGGGATAGTTCTGTTGCTCGAGAAACCGCAGCACCGCGGCGTCGCCCTCGACGCCCGCCCTGGGACGAGCGGGCGGAAAGGCCCGTGCGATCCACGGGTCGCCGTCGTTGCGGTCGATGCGGAACACGTACGTCTTGTGCACGCTGAGCTTCGTCGCCGCCACCGGCGCAATGCCGTAGCGATCCCGGAGATGGGCAAGAAGGCGGTCCGCCGCCGGCTCGTGGTCCATGCGGGCACCGAGACCTTTGAGATCGGTCAGTGCTCCCGTGTAGCGCTGACCGGTGTCCTGCGCATGGTGCCGCACGACCTTCTTGAAACTGGCATCCTTCGTCATGGTCAAGCCTCCTCGTGACACCCTCGCCCCCCAGCGGCGCGGTGTTCAGAGATGGCCCGTGACGTTTGACGACCGTGAGGGCAAACTCCCCTTCGCTAATGGAACCCGGCTGGGGCGGACGTTCCACAGCTCGGCGTCCGGTCGGCGCCGTTGACGGCACCATACCAGCCCGCCGCAGCCGGGTCGATCGCTCGATCGCCGGGCTCCATGGTCACACGCCACGATGGACGCGACGCGTCGCAGCGGTTCGGTGCTACACGTGATTAACCGGAGACTGAGGTGGTTGGCCGGTGAGCACCCGTACGGCTTCGGTGGCAGCGATCGCTCGTATGCTCTCGATGGACTGCTCCGAGTAGTACGCGGCATGCGGCGTGACAACCACGTTCGGGTTTCGTAGCAGCGGATTGTTTGGCTGCCAACCGCTCTGCTTTGCGGGTTCCTCTTCCAGGTCGTCGAGAGCGGCGGCGGCGATCACGCCGTCTCGCAGTGCCCGATCGAGTGCCGCATCTTCGATGATCGGTCCGCGAGCCGTGTTGATCAGAATCGCGGTCGGCTTCATTCGCGCCAGCGTGCTGTCGTTGAACAGGTGCTGGGTCTCGGGAGTCAGCGGCGCCTGAATGGTCAGGTAGTCCGATCCGCTGACGAGCTCGTCCAGTGCGACGGGCCGCACGCCGTCGGCACGGAGTTGGTCGACGTCAATAAACGGATCATGTGCCCAGACGTCGACACCGAATGCTCTCGCGCGTGCCGCGATGAGACGCGCGATGGCGCCGTAGCCGAGGAGGCCGAAGACTCGCCCGCGTAGCCGCCAGATCGGTTGGCCTGTCTGCCACTGCCACACGCCACGACGGGTCGCGGCATCGTACTCGGTGATTTTCCGTACGGCGCTGAGCCATAGTGCGATGGCGTGGTCGGCGACTTCGTCGGCGCACCAGTCGTTGGGCGCGTTGGTGACCTGTATGCCGCGGCGGGTGGCCTCGTCGACGTCGACGATGTCAACACCGGTGCCGTATCGCGAGATGACCCGCAGTTGCGGCAGGTTGTCCATCGCAGTGGCGCCGACGTGGGCGTACTGCGTCAGAATGCCTTCCGCGTCTTGACCGTGCGCGATGACGTCCTCTTCGGACTTGCACTGGTGGGCGGTCAACCGGAATCCGGCGTCTTCGATGATCGCGCGTTCGATGTTGACGTCTCCGAAGTCCGAGTCGGCGATCATGATGATGCCACGGCTAGTGCGAGTCACGTGGGACTCCCTTCGTCGCGATGATGTCCTGGTAGGCGACGGCGAAGTCGAGGCAGCTTCCGGTGTCCATCTGCCCGGTGTGGGCGCGGAACAACTCCTGCCATGGCGTCTGGTCGGTGAACGTCGGTGGCGTGTGATCGCGCCAGCGTGCCTCGATCTCCTCGTCGCTGAGCTCGACATCGAGACGATGGTTGGGAATGTCGAGCGTGATGCGGTCACCGGTGCGCAGGATCGCAAGGTTGCCGCCGACCGCCGCCTCCGGGCTCACGTTGAGGATGGACGGCGCGTCGGCGGTGCCGCTTTGCCGCCCGTCGCCGAGCGTCGGGATCGCCTCGACGCCGCGCATGATCAGCGCCGTCGGCGGCTGCATGTTGACGACCTCAGCCGATCCTGGGTACGCGATGTTGCCGGCGTAACGGACCACCAGAATGCAGTTCTCGTCGATCTCCAGATCGGGATCGTTGATGCGGTGGTGGTAGTCCTCTGGGCTGTCGAAGACCACGGCGCGCCAGGTCACGGCCGGACTGATGAGGTAGCGAGCGCGCAGATCCTCAGTGATCACCGACATCTTCATCATGCCGGACTTGAACAGGTTTCCGTGCAGCACGAGGACTCCGCCGCGCGGGCCGTACGGCTTGTCGTAGTCCGCGATGACATCCAGGTTCGTGCTGGGCGTATCCGCGACGTTCTCGCGGACGGTGTGCCCGTTGACGGTGACCGCGTCCTCGTGGAGTCGTCCCGCCGTCAGCAACGCTTGCATGACCGCTGGGACGCCGCCGGCGTGATAGAAGTCCTCGCCGAGGAAGTCGCCGGCCGGCGCGCAGTTGGCCAGGATCGGTACGTCGCCGCCGACGCGTTCCCAGTCGCTGTTGGTCAACTCGACGCCGACGTGCCGTGCGATGGCGTTCACGTGAATGGGGCAGTTCGTCGAGCATGCGATGGCCGCGGCGACCATGATCGCGTTCTCGAACGCGTTTCTCGTCATGATCGCGCGCGGGGTCAGGTTCTCCCGGACCAGCTCCACCGCGCGATGACCAGTGTCGTACGCCATCTGGGCCCGTTCCCGGTACGGGGCGGGGATCGCCGCACAGCCGGGCAGCGTCATGCCGAGCGCTTCCGCGATGCTGTTCATCGACAACGCCGTACCCATGGTGTTGCAATGGCCCGTGCTGGTGGCAGAGCGGGACACGCGGTCCATGAACTCGGCGTAGTCGATGCGGCCGGCGGCGAGCAAGCGCCGTGACTGCCAGATGATCAGCCCTGATCCGGCTCGACGACCATCCACGTAGCCGTTGAGCATTGGGCCGCCGGACAGCACGATCGCCGGCAGGTTCACCGTTGCCGCGGCCATCAGGCATGCCGGGGTGGTCTTGTCGCAGCCGGTGGTCAACACCACCCCGTCCAACGGGTAGCCGTAGAGGATCTCGACGAGCCCGAGGTAGGCGAGGTTGCGATCGAGCGCCGCGGTCGGCCGCTTGCCGGTCTCCTGCAACGGATGGACGGGAAACTCCAACGGGATCCCGCCCGCGTCCCGCACGCCGGCCCGCACCCGGTCGGCTAGCTGGACGTGATGCCGGTTGCAGGGCACCAGGTCGCTGCCGGTCTGGGCGATCCCGATGATCGGCCGTCCCGACTGCAGTTCGCCCCGGGTGAGACCGAAGTTCAGGTAGCGCTCGAGATACAACGCGGTCATGTCAGGGTTGGCCGGGTTGTCCCACCACAGCTGGCTACGCAACTGCGTTGTGTTCACGGTTCGACTCCCTCCACCACCGCGCGACGCAACGCTTTCAGCGGAACACAGCGGCCACGGTCGGGGAGCCAAATCATGAATCTGCGATGATCGCCCGGGGAAGCCGGGAGGTTGGACGAGATGGTGCAGTTGGCTCGCGAGTACGGCCCGGAGACGTGGGACGTCTACGAGTGGCTGGACCGAAGCCTCGACCCGTCGGGGCCAGACTCGTTATTCGACATCGCTGCGTCGTACCTCGCGCCGGGCGCCCGCATCGCGGATGTCGGGTGCCGCGACGCCGCCCACTTGGTCAAGCTGATCAGCGCGCACCCGGGCACCACCGGCGTCGGTGTCGATCCGGTGGACCGGCACATCGCCCGGGCCCGTGAGACCGTCGCCGCGGCCGGGCTCGGCAACCGCATCGAGTTGGTACACGGCACCGTCGAGGAAGGCCGGCTGCCGAACGGTTCGGTGGATCTCGTCTGGTGTCGCGACACGATCGTTCAGGTACCGGCATTGGAGGATTTCGTCATCGCCTTGGCCGGACTGCTGAAGCCAACCGGACGCATGATCGTCTATTCGAACTTCGTCACCGACCGACTCGAGCGGGGCGAAGAGGACATGATGCGGCGGCACTTCGGCGTGGTGTTCGCGAACTTGAACGAACATCTCGTGCTCGATGCATATCGGGTCGCCGGGCTGGAGGTGGAGCGAACGGTGGTGGTCGGCAGCGAGTGGCGCGAATGGGCCGAGGAACGCACCCAGCCGGTATCCAGGTCGCTGCTCCAACTGTCCCGGCTGCGGCGCCAACGCGACGAGATCATCGCGGAGCGCGGTCAGGACGTGTACGAACACGTTGAAGCGCAGTTGCACTGGCTGCTGTTCCAGTTCCTCGGCAAGTTCAACCCGGTGATCCACGTGCTGCGTGCCGCCGGGGGCGTGACAAATCGGATGGCGTAACGGCAGGCCGGCAGGCAAGCTCGCGTCATGACGAGCAGCGACCTGTGGGACGAGGAGACCGCGGAGCGATACGACGACACATCGGCGGATATGTTCGCGCCGGACGTACTCGATCCCGCCGTCGACTTCCTCGCCCGGCTGGCCGGTTCCGGTCCGGCACTGGAGTTCGCCATCGGTACGGGTCGGGTAGCGATCCCGCTCCTCGCGCGCGGCATCCCGGTGAGCGGGATCGAGCTGTCGCAGCCGATGGTCGATCAGCTACGACGCAAGATGCCGGCAGACGATTTGCCGGT
>DATFRR010000246.1:0-3560 GCA_035263025.1 Micromonosporaceae bacterium | reverse complement strand
GAGACCGACGACGAAGTTTCGGTGCTCGTGGAACTGACCGCGCCGGAGGCCGCGCCGCCGGACCCGAGTGCGGTCCGCCATGCCCGTACCCTCGAGGTCGTTCTCGACCGCAGCGGTTCGATGGCGGGCGACCGCCTCCAGGGCGCGATCAATGCGCTGCTGGCCCTCGTCGACCGGCTCGAGCCGACCGACAACTTCGGTGTCGTGACGTTCGACAACACCGTGGAACTTGCCGTGCCGGCCGGACCGCTGACCGACAAGCCAGCGGTCAAGCGTGCGATCGCGTCGATCGTCGACGGCGGCTCGACAGACTTGTCCGCCGGATACCTCCGCGGGATTCAAGAGGCCCGCCGAGTGGTGGGCGCTGCGGGCGGCACGCTGCTGCTCATCAGCGACGGGCACGCCAACGCCGGTGTCACCGATCCGGACGCGCTGGGCGCCATCGGTACGGAGGCGCGCCGTCACGGCATCGTCACCACCACGCTGGGGTGGGGTCTCGGGTACGACGAGCGGCTGATGTCGGCCATCGCGCGCGGCGGGTCGGGAAACGAGTTGTTCGCCGAGAACTCCGATCAAGCCGTCAAGCTCATCGCCGGCGAGATCGAGGGACTGCTGAGCCAGACCGCGCAGGCCGCGTCGATGCTGATTCGGCTGTCCGAACACGTCTCTGCGGTGGCCGTGATCAACGAGCTGCCGACCACGGCGACCGCCGACGGTGTGGTAGCCGAGCTGGGCAGCTTCTACTCCGGCGAGACGCGCAAGGTGCTGCTGACTATCACCGTGCCGGCGCTCGCCGCCCTCGGTCTCACCGAGGTGGCCACGCTCGAATTGACCTATGTGGAGCTGCCGTCCCTGAAGCAGCACGTCGTGACGGTGCCGCTGCACGTGAACGTGGTGCCCGGCGATGTCGCCGCGGGCCGGATCCCGGACGTCACGGTACGGACCGAGGTCGTCTACCAGCGGGCTCAGCAAGCCAAGCGGCGCGCGTCGCGGCATTTGAGCGTCGGCGACACCGCCGCGGCCATGATCGACCTGCGGCTAGCGCAGGATCTCATTGCCCAGCAACGACGGTTCGACCTGCCGGAAAGCGCGGCCGCCGACCTCGCCGAAGAGGCGGAGGCGCTGCGGTATCTCGCGCAGCAGGCCGAACACGGAGCGGCACCGATGGCGGCGAAGTACGCCTCGATGGACGCGAGCTACAAGTCGCGGCACCGCGGGCGTACGCGGCCCCGCAACGTACCGGAGAGCGATTCCGATTCGGCAGACGGAAGCGGAACGAACCCGACGGTGAAGTAATCAGCGGTAGCGGAAGCCGTCGAACATGCGACGGAAGAAGCCGCCCTCAACCGGAAGCGCCGGCTCGGGTGGTGGCGCCTCGCGGCGCAGCCGCCCGATCGGCTGGTCATAGTCGGCGCGCGCGATCGCGTCGACGACCTGATCCTCATTGAAGTTCTCCGAGCCGGCCACGTCCTCGACGAGCCCGACAAGCATGCCGTCGCGCATGATCTGCGCGTCGAGCGCCTTGGCACCGTCGGCGTCCCAGATCGCCTCGCGGCCGTCCGGCAGCGTGACCCGCACCCCGAACCGGGACGCGGGCGCGACGTGCAGATGAGCCGGAACGCCGCGTTCTCGCAGACGATCGACGACGCGGCGGGCTCGGAGCTCTTCCATCGCCCCAAGCTAGCAAAAGGTTGCTGCCGAACCCCTGATCACGAGCTGGATGTTCGCTGTGAGCGTGGCGTCCAGCGCGGTCTGGTGACGCAGATCGCGGTCCGGCACGAAGCTTCACCGGCCGTTCGTGGCGGTGACAACGTGCCTGGCTACGCTCGGCCGGTGAGTGAACGCCGGCTCGAAGCAGTGCTGTTCGACATGGACGGCACCTTGGTGGATAGCGAGAAGCTGTGGCAGCGCGCGTTGGAGGAACTCGCCGCGACCCTCGGCGCCGAGCTGCCTCGAGCACTGCGCGAGTCGATGGTCGGCGCCACCACACCGCAGGCCATCGCGAGCCTCTACGACGCGATCGGACAGCCGTGGCGCGACGTCGCGGATGGAGCCCGCTGGCTCGACGACCGGGTGATGACCCTGTTCAAGGAGGGCATGACCTGGCGCCCGGGCGCTCAGCGGCTGCTGGCCGCGGTGCGTGCCGAGCGCGTGCCCACCGCACTGGTCACCGCGACGGAGCGCCCGCTGGTAGAGGTGATCTTGGGTACGATCGGCCGCGAGAACTTCGACGTGATCGTTACCGATGACGACGTGACGCTCGGCAAGCCGCACCCGGAGCCCTACGCATCGGCAGCGGCCGCGCTCGGTGTCCCGACGGCGAACTGTGTCGCCATCGAGGACTCGCCGACCGGAGTCGCGAGCGCACTCGCGGCTGGCTGCGTCGTGGTTGCCGTACCGGCGGAAGTCGACCTGTCGCACGTCGGTGGCGTGACGCATGTCGCGAGTCTGACCACGGTGGACGTTGCGTTTCTCCGCGAGGCGGTCGCGGCGGCCTAGTCGAGCGGTCCGACGCCGATCGGTGACGCGTCCGCGGTAGCCATATCTGGCTCGGCATCGACCGGGAATGGCGGCGGGGTCCCGCCGAACGCGGGGCACAGCGCCTGATGAGCGCACCACGCGCACAGGCGGCTCGGGGTTGGGCGGAAATCCTGCGCTTCGCGCGCCTTCGCGATCGCGGCCCACAGCGCGATCAGTGTTCGTTCGAAGCGTTCGAGCTCCTCGGCGCCCGGCGCGAAGTCGCAGACCTCGGTGTCCTTGAGGTAGATCAGCCGCAACACGGCCGGCACCGTGCCACGCGTGCGCCACAGAACCAGCGCATAGAACTTCAGTTGGAACAGCGCGCGCGCCTCGAAGGCCTCGCGCGGCGCGCCGCCCGTCTTGTAGTCGACGACCCGGATCGCGCCGTCCGGGGCGATGTCGAGCCGGTCGATGTATCCGCGCAACTGCAGGCGCCCCTCGTCGATCTCGGTCGACACGAGATATTCCCGCTCGGCGGGCGCTAGCCGGCGCGGATCTTCCATCGCGAAGTATCCAGCCAGCAACGCATGAGTGGACTCGAAGAACGCGTCGAGCTCGCCCTCGTCGATAACGGTGGCTAGCTCCGGCGTCTCTTCCAGCAGCGCGTCCCACTGCGGGGTCACCAGCTCGGCGGCGGTCGGCGGCGTGCGCTGCTCGGCGGGCAGATCGAAAAGCCGCTCCAGCACGGCGTGCACCAGCGTGCCGCGCAGCTGATCGGCGGTCGGTGCCTCGGGAATGCGGTCGATGCTGCGCAGCCGGTAGAGCAGTGGACACGACTTGAAGTCGGCGGCGCGTGACGGCGATAACGATGGCCGCCGACGCGAATCCTCCAGCGCAATGTCGGCCGGTGACTCCCGTCCGGTGGTCGAAGGCGATTCGCCGACCGGCGGTGCGGCCGGTATGGGTGCGGCCGACATGGGTGCTGCCGGTACGGGTGCTGCCGGTACAGGTGCTGCCGGGTCCACCATCATGCCGACAGCGTAAGCGAACAGTCCGACACGGTCTCGGTGCGTAGCATTGAGACCGATGACCGAGCCGCC
>DATFRR010000245.1:0-9906 GCA_035263025.1 Micromonosporaceae bacterium | reverse complement strand
CCAAGCTTGCCGGCGCGAGCGGTTCGAAGGGCTCGGCCGACCCGGCCGTGGCCGACCAGCTGCTCGGCAAGATCGAAGAGATCTCGAAGATCTTCTGGGAGACCAAGCAGGCGTGAGCGACGGTTACGTGATCCAGCCGGTGCGTCCCGAGGATGTACCGGCTGTGGTCTATATGGTGCACGAACTCGCCGCATACGAACGGGCCCCCGACGAGTGTCACCTCACCGAGGCGGACCTGCACGCGGCGCTGTTCGCGCGATCGCCCGCGCTGTTCGGGCACGTCGCACACGACGAGACCGGCGAAGCGGTCGGCGCCATGCTGTGGTTCCTCAATTTCTCCACATGGGAGGGTCGGCACGGCATCTACCTCGAGGACCTCTACGTCCGCCCGTCGGCGCGCGGCCGCGGTCTCGGCGCCGCGATGCTCGCCACGCTCGCCGAGGTCTGTGTCCAGCGCGGGTACCCGCGACTCGAGTGGTGGGTGCTGGACTGGAATCCGGCGCGCGAGTTCTACCACCGACTCGGCGCCATCGCGATGTCGGAGTGGGTGCCCTATCGCCTCAGCGGTCCGGCGCTCGCCGACGCAGCCACGTCGGCGTCGCCCGAACCGACGCCCTCCGTCTGATACCCGACTCGTCGATCTCGCCGCTCGCGCGTGATCAGTGGCTCAAGATGTGTCGCATGAGACGAATGTCCGGGTGAGTCGACGTGCGTCGATCGATCGCTGGACGGCGGGTGTCGCACTCGCGGCATAGAGTCTCCGTCAGGTAACCCACGGCGAGGGTGACCAGCGCGTGAGTGACTAGCCCGTGAGTGACTAGCCCGTGAGTGACTAGCCCGTGAGTGACTAGCGCGTGGCTGACCAGAGCGAGGGGCGGCGAGGTGAGTCAAACGGTGCCGGAGGCGGCAATCGAGGGTGACGTCGTCGTCCTCGTCGTGCCGGCCGACAACACCTACCTTGCCGTGCTCCGCACCGCGACAGCTGGGCTAGCCGCCCGCCTCCAGATGACTCTCGATCAGATCGAGGACTTACGGATCGCGGTCGACGAGGCCTGCGCCATCCTCGTCCCACTCGCCACCGCGGACGCACGCGCCGCGGCCGAGGTCACCTGCCGCTTCAGCGTCATGCCCGAGGCGCTGCGCATCGACGTGTCGGTCGCGACGCCATATGCCGAACGCCTGCCCGGCAATCAATCGTTCTCGTGGCAAGTGCTCACCGCGCTGGCCGGCGAGGTCGCGGCGGAGGCCGCCGACGGTCGGGCCACGATTTCGCTGACCAAGCGCCGCGCCGGCTGACCCGCAGCGTCGCCAAGACCGGCGGCGGCTACCGGTCGGAGTAGCGGTCGATGCCCAGCGCGGTTCGGGTCGACGGCGCGAGCAAGAGGCCCGCGCCGAACAAGCCGACCAGAAGGACAACGACACCGATCAGCGCGAGCCCGTGCGTCGCCATGGAGAATCCGATCGGAATCAGCAGCATCTCGATCACGATCGCCGGACCGCGCGCCCACGGCTTCAGATTCGACAGCGCCCGCGCGAGTCCGCCCAGGATGACCGCGCAGATCAGCACGAACACCAGGAAGGCCACGCCGCTGCGCTTGTTGGTCGCGGTGGCCGTCGCGACCTCCCATGCCACGAACACCGCTGCCCCGACGACGGCGACGCACTGCACCGCGAGCAGCCGGATTGCCCAGCTCAGCGTCGGCGCATTGGTCCGCGTCGGGGTGTCGGTCACGAAGCCCAGCGTAGCCGGCTCCCGAGCACCGCCGGTCACCTGCCGGTACAGTGCCAGCCATGCGCGCTCTGCTCGTGTGTAACCCGAAAGCGACCACCACCAGCGATCGGGTACGCGACGTGCTGGTCCGCGCGCTGCGGAGCGAGACGAAGCTGGACGTGGCCTATACCCGCCGGCGGTGGCATGCGGCGGGGCTCGCGCGCAGCGCCCGGGCCAGCGGCATGGATCTTGTTGTCGTGCTCGGTGGCGACGGCACCGTGAACGAAGTGATCAACGGGCTTCTCGCGGACAGCCCAGAGCGCAACGTCCCAGCGGTCGCGGTCGTCCCGGGCGGCTCGACCAACGTCTTCGCTCGCGCGCTGGGCCTACCGGTCGACTGGGCCGAGGGCACGGCGGTGATCCTCGAGGCGCTACGTGACGGCCGGATGCGGCACATCGGTCTGGGCCGCGCCGACGACCGATACTTCACCTTCTGCGCCGGATTCGGAATGGACGCGGACGTCATTCATCGCGTCGAACGCGCGCGACTGCGCGGCCGCAAGTCGACGCCGTGGCTTTACATGCAGTCAATGGCAGGCAACTTCGTATTCGAAAAGAGCGCCCGCGATAGGCGCATCGCAATCGAACGACCCGGCGAAGAAGCGATCGACGAGATATCCACGGTGATCATCCAGAACACCGCGCCCTGGACGTTCATCGGCGAACGGCGTATTGACGCGACGCCACACGCCTCGTTCGACCTCGGGCTCGACGTGATGGCGATGCGCCACATGACGCTGGCCGCCACCACTCGCACGATGGCCCAGCTGCTGATCGGCCGATGGGACGACGAGGCCAACACACCGACGGGACCACACGGCAAGCAGGTGGTCCATTGCCATGATTTGTCGGAATTCACAGTTAGCGCAACCTCGCCGGTCGGCTTACAGGTTGATGGCGAATTCCTGGGGGTACGCGACAAGGTGCGTTTTACCTCGGCACCCGCCGCAATCCGGGTAGTGTGCTAACCGGGCAGGTATCGGACAGATGGGACAGATGCTCGGAAATCCTAGCGGGACTCCAGCAGGCGGTACTACATTCACTACTGACAGTTGCTAGCCCAAGCGCCGGAGCAGACTCGGAAGAAGACCCATAAACCGGACGTGAGTTGGCTCACCCGTACGGACTTTTTCCTGCGCTCCCCCTTGACATAGCTGGAGTTCGTGAAAGTATTCACAAGCGACAGAGTTGCCTTGTTCACGCGCTGTCACCTGTTGGGGTCTTCGCCGCGGATGCCCCCGGATGACGAAGCCGTGCATATAGGGGTTTAGACCACCCGAGTTTTTGCCTCACACAAGGAGTGAATTCGCCATGGACTGGCGTCACCGTGCTGTGTGCCGCGACGAGGATCCGGAGCTGTTCTTCCCGATCGGTACGTCCGGCCCGGCCCTCCTGCAGGTAGAGCAGGCGAAGGCGGTGTGCCGTCGCTGCCCGGTGATCGACTCGTGCCTCCAGTGGGCGCTCGAGTCCGGTCAGGATGCCGGCGTCTGGGGCGGCATGAGCGAAGAGGAGCGGCGTGCCGTTAAGCGTCGCGGCGGCATCCGCATCCGCGCCTCCCTCTAGCGAGGGCCCGCGTCTGACCACCCCGTCAGACACGACCGCAACACTGGCGTTCGCATAGCGGCCGCCAGCAAGACGAATAGACGATCGATCCATACCCCCGAAGCCGCTTGGCATCGGGGGTATGTAATTGCGGCAGACTCCATCGATTCGACTGGGTCTGTGCCCACGGTCAGCTGTCGTAACCCAACCCGATCCGGTCGAGCGTACGCAGCCAGAGGTTGCGCCGGCCGTGGTGCTGGTCGGCGCGCGCCAGCGACCATCGGGTCAACTGGATCACCGCCGAACGTAGCGGCTCGGGCGGGAACGGCACCGGCTTGGTAGCCACCATCCGCAGCGCCGTCAACTCCGTACCCTCCCCCGACAGCATGTCGAGCATCACCTCGGCACCGAAACGCGAGGCACCGACACCGAGGCCGGTGTAGCCGGCGGCATACGCCAACCGGCCGCCCCGCGCGGTGCCGAAGAACGCGCAGAACCGTGCGCAGGTGTCGATCACTCCGCCCCACGTGTGACTGAACCGGACGTCTTCGAGTTGCGGAAATGTCTCGAAGAAGTGCTCGGCGAGCTTGAGCGCGGTGGCCGGTCGCTGGTCGCGAGCCGCGGTGATGCGCCCGCCGTTGTAGTAGACGGCGTCGTACCCGCCCCAGACGATGCGGTTGTCCACGGTGAGCCGGTAGTAGTGGAACTGATTGCCGGTGTCGCCGACGCCCTGCCGGTTGTGCCAGCCGACGGCGTCGAGTTGCGCAGCGCTCAGCGGCTCGGTGGCCAGCACGTAGTCGTAGACCGGCACGACGTAGGCGCGCAGCCGGCGAAGCGGTGCCGGGAACGCGCCGGTGCCCATCGCGACGTACCGGGCCCGTACCGAGCCACGCGGCGTACGGAGCACGAGATCGCCACCGTCACGCGCGATCGACTGCACGACGGAGCCTTCGAAAACGCGTACTCCGAGCCGCCGGCACGCGTCCCGCAGACCCCACGCCAGGCGGGCCGGATCGACGATCGCGCAACTGTCACGGTCCCACAGCCCGCCGAGGTACGTCGGCGACGCGACCTCGGCGCGTACCGCGTCGCGATCCAGGAGCGACACATTGGCACCGAACCGGCGCGCCTCGTCGTAGCCCTCGCGAAGTCCGTCGACCTGCCACGGCGCGGTCGCGACACTGAGTTCGCCGGTGCGACGGAAGTCGCAGTCGATGTCGTAGCGGCCGATCGTCGCCTCGATTGCATCGAGGTTCCGCCGACCCAGGCGCTCCAGCGTGTCGACCTCATCGCCGAACCGCTCGATGCCGTTGGCCAACCCATGCGTGAGGCTCGACGAGCAGAAGCCGCCGTTGCGGCCGGAGGCCGCCCAAGCGCTCCGGACCGCGTCCAGCACCACAACGTCGCGTTCCGGGGCGCGCTCCTTCGCAATCAGCGCGGTCCAGAGTCCGGTGAAGCCGGCGCCGACCACCGCGAGGTCCGTGGTGATCGCGCCGTCCAACGGGTCGAGCGCCGCTGGCGCCGCCGGCTGGTCCAGCCAGTACGGCGTGGGTACGGCGTCGGCGAGCGCACGCCGCGCGACGCTATCGTGCCCCACGCGAGCAGGCGGCACGCTATCGGGCGGCGCGGCGCGTCGACACGATCGCGTTCGTACCCGCGATGAGCAGCCCGGCGACGAAGATCATCGTACCCATCACGTCCGCCTGCGGCGGCAGGCCGAGCTTCGAGACACCGTAGATCCACAGCGGGAACGTCGTGACATTGCCGCTCGTGAAGCTCGTGACCACGTAGTCGTCGATAGACAGCACGAAGGCAAGCAGCGCACCGGACAGGATGCCTGGCACGATCATCGGGAACGTGACGCGCCAGAACGTCGTCCAAGAGTCCGCGCCGAGATCGCGGGCCGCGTCCTCGATCGACGGATCGAGCGTGAGCACCCGGGCACGGACCACGATCGCCACGAACGACAGCGAGAACATCACGTGCGCGATAAGGATCGTCACGTACCCGAGCCCGGTGTTGAACGTCGTGAACAGGGACAGCAGCGACGCACCCAACACGATCTCCGGCGCCGAGATGACCGCGAAGAGCAGCAGGTTGAACGACCCTTGGCCGCGGAACCGGTATTTGCCGAGCGCGATGCCGATCATCGTCCCGAGGATCGTGGTGATGAGCGTGCTCAAGATGGCGATCACCAGCGACGTGATCAGCGCCTGCGTCAGGTCCTCGAACGCGAAGAGCTTGCTGGACCAGTATTTCGTGGTGAAGCCGACCCACGTCGTGTTGTAGCGACCGTGCGGGTTGTTGAAGCTGAACACGATCATCACGAGCACCGGCAGGCTGAGCCATACGATGACCAACCAGGTGTACGAGTGCAGCAGCGCGTCACCGACGCGGCGTCGTGGTCTGCGGCGCGGCGCCCGTCGCTCGCCAGACTCCAGCCGGTCCAGCCCTTGGCCGCGCGAATCGGTGATCGACGTCATCGCGCCGCCACCTCCAACGCCTCCTCGGTGCCGAGCGCCCGGGCGTAGGCGAAGATGCCGATCAGCAAGATCGCCATCAGGACGAACGACAGCGCGGACGCGGTCGGATAGTCCTGCGTGCCGAGGTACGAGTTCTGGATGACGTTGCCGATCATCGTGCTGGTCGGGCCACCGAGGATGTGCGCGTTCACGTAGTCCGAACTGACCGGCACAAACGTGATGACGACGCCGGCGAAGATGCCCGGTATCGACAGCGGCAGGATCACCTTCCGAAACGCCCGGACCTTCGTCGCGTAGAGGTCGTACGCGGCCTCGATCAGTCTCGGGTCGACCCGTTCAAGGGCGACATAGATCGGCAAGATCATAAACGGCAGATAGTTGTACGTCAGTCCGCCGACCACCGCCGTCCCGGTCGCCAGGATGTGGAAGCTCTGCGGCAACAGGTGCCAGTCCTTCAACGTGCCGAGCACGATGCCGTTGTCGGCCAGGATGAAGTTCCACGAGATCGTCCGCAGCACGAACGACACGAAGAACGGCACCAGCAAGAGGAACAGGTAGAACGACTTCCGCGCACCGGCCCGAAACGCGATCCAGTAGGCGATCGGATACGCGATGACGATCTGCAGCAGGGTGGAGATCAGCCCGTACTTGAACGAACGCAGCAGCTGATCCTTGTAGGCCGAGATGCTCGTCGTATACGTCTGCCAGTGCCACGTCTGCTGGAAGCCGTGCACGATGTCACCCTGCTGCAGCGATAGCGACACCATGAAGACCATCGGCACGACGAAGAACACGACCAGCCAGAGGCCGCCCGGCAGGATCGTCAGGTACGGGATGAGCCTCGCACGGAGTCGCCCGGACGTCACGACGTGACGATCGGGTTGAAGATCGACTGGTATTGGGTGTGCTCGGCGGGCGTCTTGAAGTCGCGGTAATAGTGCAGCTTCGCGTAGTCCGACTGGGACGGGAACACCAACGGGCTCTTCGCGACCTGCTCGAGCGCCGCCTTGTCGTCGCCGCTGGCCGCCGCGGCGTCGGACGCGATGATCGGCTGGGCCGCCGGCACCGGCGTGATGTAGTTGATGTATTCCGCGAGGCTCGCCGCGATGGCTGGGTCATAGAAGAAGTTGATCAGCTGCATCGCGCCGACCGGGTTCGCAGCCGTGATCGGGATCGTCATGTTGTCCGTCCACAGCGAGCCGCCTTCGGACGGGATCAGGAACTGCAGGTTCGTGCCCGCCGACGCGTTCTGCTGGAAGATGTCGCCGGACCAGGCCATCGTGATCCAGATGTCGCCGTTGGTCAGCGAGGAGATGTAGTCCTGGTCGTAGTACTTGCGGACGACGCCCGAGTTGCGCTGCTTGGTCAACCAGTCAGCAGCCTTCTGCCAGTCGGCTGGCGTGGACGATTCTGGCGCGATGCCGAGCGCCATCATGCCGAAGTTGCCGATCTCCTGCGTGTCGGACATCATGCCGACCTTGCCGCGGTAGGCGAGGTTCAGCAGGTCGTTCATGCCGGTCGGCGGCGTCTTGATGTATTTCGGGTTCCAGCCGATGCCGGTGATGCCGGAGGCCCACGGCACGCTGTAGACGTTGTTCTTGTCGAACGCCTCGTTCTTGTATTTGTCCTCGGCGTTCGCGGTGAAGTTCGGCATCTTCGAGTGGTCGAGCGGCGCGTAGTAGCCCAACTCCACACACTCTTGGAACTCCACGCCGTTGGTCATGACCATGAGGTCGTAGCCGATCGGCTGGTGCGCGGACAGCAGCGGCTGGATCTTCGCGAACCACGTGGGGTCGTCGTTGATGACTTCCTTGTACGTGACGCTGATGCCGGTCTGCGCGGAGAACTTCTTGAGCTCAGGGTGCTCCGGATCCATGTAGAGCGGCCAGTTAGCGAAGTCGATATGGGTGCCGGCGGTCTTGCCGGCCCAGAACTTCGCGACCTGGTCCGGTGCCTGCGTGGCGCTACCGGTGGCCTTGCCCTTCACGCCACACGCCGCGACGGCCGCGCCGGCGACGCCGAGGCCCGCCAACTTGACGACGTCACGCCGACCGAGGCGCCGGCTCGTCAGACCGCGCAGGAAACTAGGGTCGACATTGTGCTCGCTCATCGTGTGCTTGCTCCAATCGCATACGAGTGTTGTGGCTCCCACGTAAGCCATACGGAGTCGCCACGAGCGGCGAGATCCTCGGCAGACGAGGCGTTCTGTAGAAAGACAACAACGTCGGACCCGGCCGACGTCGTGACGTTGTAGGTGGTTGCGGTGCCGAGATAGACGACCTCGGTCACGGTTCCGGTCAACACGCTGCCCTGGTTGTCGGTCGGCCTATCGGTGCGGATCACGATCTTTTCCGGCCGTACCGTCAATTCGATGCCGTTGCCGACCGCGGCCGCAACGCCGTCGCGGACCGGCACCACGATGCGCTCGTCGGCGCTCGTCTTGAGCACGGCGACCTCGCCGTCGTCGCCGTGCTGCACTGCGGTGACGGTGCCGTCCAACAGGTTCGACGTGCCGATGAATCCCGCGACGAACTTGGTGGCCGGGTGCTCGTAGATGTCCCGCGGCGGGCCGAGATGCTCGATGATGCCCTCGTTCATCACCGCGATGCGATCCGACATGGTCAGCGCCTCGCCCTGGTCGTGCGTCACATAGACGAACGTGATGCCGACATCGCGCTGGATCCGCTTCAGCTCGACCTGCATGGCCTGCCGGAGCTTGAGGTCGAGCGCGCCGAGCGGTTCGTCGAGCAACAGCGCACTCGGCCGATTGACCAGCGCGCGGGCCAGTGCCACCCGCTGCTGCTGGCCACCGGAGAGTTCCCGCGGACGCCGCTTCTCCCGACCGGTCAGCCCGACGATCTCCAGGATTTCGCCGACCCGCTGCTGGATCTCGAGCTTGGGTACGCGTCGCTGCTCGAGGCCGAACGAGACGTTCTCGGCGACCGACATGTGCGGGAAGAGCGCGTAGGACTGGAACACCATGTTGACGTCGCGGCGGTTGGGCGGCACCCCGGTCACGTCATTGCCATGCAACAGCACGTGGCCGCGAGTCGGCTCTTCGAAACCCGCGACCATGCGCATGGTGGTCGTCTTGCCGCAGCCGGACGGACCGAGGAGCGAGAAGAACTCGCCCGGCCGGATGGCCAGATCGATGCCGTTCACCGCCGCCACGACCTCGCCGTGCGCGGTGAACTCTTTGACGACGCCGATGAGTTCGATCGCCGGTGCCCCGCCGGGTGACGGCACCCGTGGCGCCTCCGACGCGGTCACGTACGTTGCGTTAGACATCGTGTCCGATCTCGCTTCTTCTGTTCGGCGTCGACCGGCCGGAACGGCCGGCCGCACCGGTCACCCCCACCTGTGCATGACGTGCTTGACGCGCGTGTAGTCCTCGAACCCGTAGATCGACAGGTCCTTGCCGTAGCCCGAGTGCTTGAACCCGCCGTGTGGCATCTCCGACACGAAGGGAATGTGGGTGTTGATCCACACCGCACCGAAATCGAGGCTCCGTGACATTCTCATGGCCCGACCATGGTCGCCGGTCCACACGCTGGCCGCAAGGCCGTACTGGACACCGTTCGCCCAGCGTATGGCATCTTTATCATCGTTAAATCGCTGGACCGTGATCACCGGGCCGAAGATCTCGTCCTGCACCATCTCGTCGTCCTGGCGGAGCCCGGCGACGACCGTTGCCTCGTGGAAGTATCCGACGCTGCCGATGCGTGAGCCGCCGCTGACCACCGTCGCGTGCGCCGGCGTACGGGACAGGAACCCCTGTACGCGGGCCAGCTGATTCGGGTTGTTCACCGGTCCAAAGGCAGCATCGGCTACCGAAAGGTCGCCGACCTTGGTGCCCTTGGCGGCTCCGGCGAGCGCGTCGATGAAGTCGTCGGCGACCCGCTCGGCGACCAGCACCCGGCACGCCGCCGTACAGTCCTGACCGGCGTTGAAATATCCGGCCGCCGCGATGCCGGCCGCCGCGGCCTCGATGTCGACGTCGTCGAAGACCAACACCGGCGCCTTGCCACCGAGTTCGAGATGGGTCCGCTTGAGATCCAGCGCGGCGGTCGCGGCAACCTCGCCGCCGGCCCGCGTCGAGCCGGTGATCGA
>DATFRR010000244.1:0-3532 GCA_035263025.1 Micromonosporaceae bacterium | reverse complement strand
CGCGTCGACACGGCGGATGGCGGCAGATACCTACTGCGGGTACATCGGCCGCGCCGGCACGGCCGCGCCGTCGACTCCGCCGCCGCCATCCGTTCCGAACTACAGTGGCTCGCGGCACTGCGCGCCGATGCCGGCATATCCGCACCCGAGCCGGTGTCGACCCGTGACGGCAACCTGACCAGCACGGCGTCTGTCGCTGGTGTCGACGAGCCCAGGATCTGCTCGCTGCTGCGTTGGATGGACGGCAGCATTCGAACCGAGTCGCAGCGCCCCGCACACCTGCGCCGTCTCGGCGCGCTCATGGCACAGATCCATAGCCACGCTGACACGTGGTCGCCGCCACCGGGGTTCGTACGCATCAAGTGGGACTGGGAGACGTTCTTCGGCGACACCATGGAGTACGGCGGGGTGACCGCAGCGGCCTGCTGGGATCTGCTCCCCGACAACGTCCGCCACGTGTTCGACCGGGTGGCGGAACGGATGGCCATTGTGATGGCCGCGCTCGGCGAGAGCCCGGACGCATTCGGACTCATCCACGCCGATCTGCACCTTGACAATGCTCTATTTACCCGCGATGACGTACGCCCGATCGACTTCGACGACTGCGGCTTTGGTCACCGTGTTTACGAACTTGCCGTACCCCTCTGGGAGATCCGCGACCGCGACGACTACCCCGAGTTCCGCGCGGCGCTGCTCGACGGCTACGCGCAGCACCGCGACATTCCGGCCGAGCAGCTGTCGTGCCTCGACGACTACATCGCGGCGCGGCAGGTGGCATTTGCCCTTTGGTTCGTCGGCACGGCACAAGTCAACCCAGCCTTCGCGGCCGAACTCGACGAGGTGCTCGACTTCTCCGTCACACTCATCCCGCCGCTTCTCGATCGCTGATGCCATCGACAGCGTGCAGCCAGGCTAGTACCCGAGCGAGCCGTGCTGCACGTAATCCAGAAGCGTCGAGACGCCAGCGCTGACATACTGCCGCGGCAGGCGCAGCGGAATCCGCACGCGAGACGACCTCACTGGTAAATCGGGGGCGAGATCAGATGGTCGTTGGGTGGCAGTGGGACAGTTCGCTTTTCGAGGGCGCCGCGGCCCACTACTTGCGCGGGCGGCTGCCGTACGCACCGGGTTACGTCGAGACGTTGCGCACGGTCCTCGACCTCGACGGACGCGGTCGGCTCCTGGACGTCGGTTGTGGCCCGGGCACCGTGACGGTCGAGTTGGCGCCGCTATTCGCCGAGGCCGTCGGTGTCGACCCCGACGACGGCATGCGGTTCGAGGCCGAACGGCACGCGCAGCGCCGCGGCGTGACGAACGTACGCTGGGTTGCCGCCCGTGCCGAGGAGCTTCCGGCGGGTCTCGGTGAGTTCCGCGTAGTGGTCTTCGCGCAGTCGTTCCACTGGACGGAGCGCGACGCGGTTGCCGCGACCGCGCTGCGGATGCTGGAGCCCGGCGGCGCTTTCGTGTACATCAGTGACCTAAAGAATCCGCCGGCCGAGCCGACACCGTTGCCACATCCCGCCCCGCCATATGAGTTGGTCAACGATCTCGTGCGGCGATACCTCGGACCGGTCCGCCGCGCCGGGCAGGGAACGATCCCGCACGGCACGCCCGGCCGGGACGAAATTGTCGTGGCGCGGGCCGGGTTCGAGCGCTTCGAACGCCACATCGTGCCGGCCGGGCAGATCATTGACCGCAGCGCGGACGACGTCGTGGCCTGGACGTTCTCCCTGTCTAGCTCGGCCCCGCACCTGTTCGGTGACAGGATCGCGGACTTCGAGCAGGACCTACGCGCGCTGTTGCGAAACGCGGCACCGGACGATCACTTCGCGGAACACCTGCCACCAACGGAGATTAGGACGTGGCGGAAGCCGCAAGCCGCTGGGTGAGCGCTGACCGCGACGTACCAGTCATTGCTTGTTGACGCCGACCGGAGGCAAGGGCGACGGACGCGGTCCACGATGCGTGGCGACGCGCCGGAAGATCTCTGCAGCGAACAACAGCAAAAGGCCGACGGCCAGCAACGCCACGGCCACCGCAGAGGCCGGTCCTACCCACGACGGGTTCGGCTCAACGACATGCCCGGGACCGGGATCACCCATTGTGCTGACGCCGGCGCAGAACAACCCGATGAAGGCGACGCCGAGGAGTCCAATGCCGATCGGTGTCGTCCACCGACTCCAGCGCGGCCGTGACCGGACCCACGAACGACCGTTCCACGACCACCGACCGTCGGGCGTCGTCGCGGCGACCCATGTCGAGCCGGTCCACCACCAACGACGGTCCGGTGAGAATCCAGGACTCACGGCGTACACATTTCAACTGTCCGGGGGCACGTGCGCGCATGTCTATCGAAGTGACCCAAACGTGACGATCGGCGGTTGTCACGTCTGCCGGATGTCCGAGCCTGCTAAACCGCTGGACCGCGGGTCGGCCGACCGGGATGCTCTGCTGGTGAATCAGCCGTTGCCCGACGGTCTGCTGCTGCGAACGGCCCAGCCGACCGACCTCGACCAGATCTCGGCGCTGTTGACTGATCGAGGCGAAGCCGCCGACGCGGTCGATCACCGCTTGATCGTCGAGGATCCGGATGCCGGCTGGGAGTCCTGCGCCGTGGTCGTTGACGGCGATCGGGTCGTCTCGACGGCCACCTTGCTGGACGAGACGTTGAGCCTCGACGGTCTGGAGATTCCGAGCGGCCAGGTGGAGTTGGTGGCAACCGATCGGGGGTACGAAGGTCGTGGTCTGGTACGCGCGCTGATGGGCTGGGCGCACCAACGTTCAGCCGCCCGCGGTCACGTGGTTCAGGTGATGGTCGGCATCCCGTACTTCTATCGGCTGTTTGGCTACCAGTACGCGATCGGTATGCCGCACACCCGCCAAGTGATCGCCGCGCCGCCGGCACAGGACGGCTACGTTGTCCGTCCGGCCGGACCGAGTGACATTGCGACAATGGAAAGCCTGCAAGACGCCGAGCAGAGCCGGTACGACCTGCGGATGGCCCACTCGGCGGCGTGTTGGCGATGGCTCTGCGCGCGCGACGGGAGTAGCCAACTCCTCGTGGAACGTGGCGGGATTCCGGTCGCGACGGCACGGATCACGCCGCCCGAGGAGGACATCCTGATCGGTGAGGTCGCTGCTGCTGAGCCTGAGGCAGCGCTTGCGCTTGTCACGTACGCGCAAAGCCTCTACGGCGACCGCGAACTCGCAGTCAAAGAGCGACCGGGTAGCGTGGCCGGCGACGCTCTAGATCCCTTCCTTGCTCCGAGGCCACCAGACGCCGAGGCCTATTACGTGCGGGTCGCCGATCCGGTGGCGCTGCTAGATCACCTGCGACCGGTGCTTTCGGCGCGCCTCGCTCCGTCGGGGTTGGGCGCCCGGGAGGGCGAGATCCTGTTGTCATTCTTCGGCTCGCACGTGCGGCTGCCATATCGCGACGGCGCCGTCGTCGGCATCCACGCCGGCGGTGCGATGCAAGCGCCGGGCTCGGCCGGCGGGGCCGGCATCGCCCCAGACCTGATCGGCGATTTGC
>DATFRR010000243.1:0-10146 GCA_035263025.1 Micromonosporaceae bacterium | reverse complement strand
GGTACGGGTGGAAGTCGCGTACGGCAGGCCGACCACTGACGAGTGGCGTGACCTATGGCTGATTCGGTTCGCCACGGACGGCCGCTGCGAGGAGTTCGAAGAGTGGCCCTTCGCACCGCCGCGGCGCGTGGCCTCATGACCTTGCGGGGAAATTGTTGGGTTGGCCCTCGAGGTTCCAACAAAAGCCCCGCATGGTCACGATCGGACCGGACGGTGCGCCCCGACGAACCGCCCGGCCGGGCCTTTCGACGCCGCCAAGCGACATCGGCTCAAGACATTGGCGAGCCGCTGCGCCGCGGGAACGAGATGACTGCCAGCCGTGATAGCGCGAGCGCGGCCACGAACAGACCAAAGTCGCGTACCGCGACGTCGTAGAAGTTGCCCAGCGTAAGCAGGTCGATGATGATGCCGGCCAACCATGCGGCGACCACCAGGGCACCCCAGCGCGGCCGCACGGCGACCAGGACGCCAGCGATGATCTCGATCACGCCGACGACGTACATCGCCTGCTGCGCCGTACCGGGAACAATGCGGTTGATCCACGGCGCGAGGTAGATCGTCCAGTCGGTCATCAGGTTGAAGAACTTGTCGAGCCCGAACAGGATCGGCGCGACCGTGAACACCGTCCGCAGCAGGAAAAACGCCTGATAGGCCGGATCGGTGGCGCGGCCGGTCGAGGTTTTTGGCACGGTCGCGGACGTCGTTGTTTGCGTGGCCATGCGCGTCCTCTTTCTAAGAGACAGAGCTATGTCTTTTAGACCACGCTACGGCTGACCGGGTCTAAAGTCAATTGATTCGCGTTTTACACTGGTTCCGTGTCCACCCACGCCAGGTCAGATCGCATCGCTTCGGTCGCGGCGCTCGACGATCCGCTGCGGCGAGCGCTCTACGACTTCGTCAGCCGGAGCGAGACGCCGGTCGGCCGGGATACCGCCGCCGAGGCACTGCACGTCAGTCGCCGAATGGCCGCGATGCATCTCGACCGACTCGCGGCCCTCGGGCTTCTCGCCGTGGAATACCGCCGCTTGCACGGCCGGACCGGACCGGGTGCCGGGCGGCCGGCCAAGCTCTATCGACGGTCCGACGACGAGGTCGCGGTGTCGGTGCCGGAGCGGGCTTACCACGTCGTCGGCGAGCTGTTCGTCGCCGCGGCCGCCGAGTCGATCGCGTCCGGGGTGCCGGTCGCAAATACGTTGCCACGTACCGCGTACGAGATCGGGTGCCGGCTCGGCGCGGCGGCGCCCGATGTGCGTACGGCGCTTGTCGACGTCGGGTACGAACCCGTCGAGTCACCGGACCATCGTGGCGGCCTGACGCTGCGCAACTGTCCGTTCCATCGGCTGTCGCAGCAGTACACCCAACTGGTGTGCCGAGTGAACCTTGAGTTGCTGCGTGGCGTAGCGGACGGTGCTGGCGACACGTCGCACACGTTGGTGCTGGATCCCGGCGAGGGCAGGTGTTGCGTACGCCTCGACGCCGCCGCGTAGCCTGCGTGGAAGCCGGTGGCACTAGCCGGCCGGAAGGACGCCAACGTGCCGGACAGCAACGTCGCGAACTGGCCGCTGACTTCTCTGCGTCTGCGGACCGGGCGCCTGCTGCTGCGCCCGATGGTGGAGGCCGACCTTGCGCCGCTCGCCGCCTGCATACCCGACGACGTCGATCAGAACCCGGCGCTGCCCTCGTTCCCGGGGCGCGTCGGTCGGGCCGCGCGCGGTACGGCGGTGTACCAGACGTATTGGCACAGCGTCGGTACGTGGCGACCCGAGTCGTGGAACCTGCTATTCGTGGTGCTCCGCGACGACGTACCCATCGGGGTGCAGGGCCTCGAAGCCGACAACTTCGTCGAACGCCGCACCGTCGACAGCTCGTCGTGGCTCGTGACCGAGGCACGCGGACGCGGTCACGGCAAGGGGATGCGGTTGGCGATCCTCGCGCTGGCGTTCGACGCGTTGGCCGCCGAGGTCGCGGAGACGAGTGCGTGGCACGACAATGCCGCCTCGCTCGGCGTGTCACGCGCGCTCGGGTACGTCGACAACGGCGTGCATCGGCACGCCGACCGGGGTCGCATCGGCGATCTAGTCCACATGCGACTCACGAGGGACACGTGGCGAGCGCGCCACGCAGACCACGATGTTCGCATCGAAGGCCTCGGCCAATGCCTGTCGTTCTTCGGTCTTGCGGCGGATCCACCGACCGCGTAAACACCCGCGGTCGGTGGCCGCTATCGGTTCGTCAACACCGCAAGCGCCGCATAGAACATGGGCACAACGCAGATGACATTCACGATGACGGCGGTCTGACGTCCGACGTCGGTTCGCTGCCACACGCGGCCGAGGCGAATTGACACCACCTCGCTGACAGCAAAGAGCAGCACCAGCACGACGCGTCCCGCCGGGTTGTACCACGCCGCAGAGACCCACCCACCGATGATCACCAGGAACAGTCCGATGCCGGCACCGCGGACGAACCACCACACGGGCCGAAACGCCTCGCGAAACTCCGCGGTCGTGTCGTAGCCGCACGCACGTGCCAGGCCATTCGCCAGCCGACCGACGTACTCGCGAGTCAGCTCGCCCGACGAGACGCCAGCATGGCCAGTGCGGGGGCCGTCCCCACCGGCGGCCGGTGCGAGACCCGCGGCGGCGCGTAGCTCGGCGGCGAACGTCCCGGGTGAGCCGAGGCTATGGCGCAGCGGTGCGGTGTCCGCGCCGGCCACCTCGGTCAGGTGTGCCGGCAGGTCGTCGAGCAGACCGTCCCGTACCCCTGGGTCGAGGTCGGCCAGCGCCGCCCGGACCTCCCGCAGATAGGCGGAGATCTCGTCGGCCCGCGACGATGCCGCGTCGGACGTTTCAGCGCTCGCCGCAGCCGCGCTCGCGCCGGAGACCGTGCTCATGCCGAGACCCCCTGTTCGGTCAGCAGAACGTCCATAGTGGAGGCAAACGACCGCCAGACCTTGGCGGAGCGCGCAAGTTGGTCGTGGCCTGCCTTGTTCAACGCGTAATACTTGCGGTGCGGGCCCTCGTCACTGGGCACCACATAGGTCGTCAGGGCGCCAGCCGCGTAGAGACGCCGCAATGTGCCATAGACCGAGGCGTCACCGACGTCGTCGAGGCCCGCGGATCGCAGCCGTCGCAGTACGTCGTAGCCGTAGCCGTCGTCGTTCTTCAACACCGCGAGGACCGCCACGTCCAGGACACCCTTGAGCAACTGGGTCGCATCCATGGATGGCATACTACTACGCATTGCGCGGTAGTATCAAGAACGGAATACGTATCCGGAACGGAGTACGAGTCAAGAACGGAGTACGCGAGCAACCACCACGTCCGGTGCGTCGCGGTCGACGAGCGCGAACCCGGCGTCGGACAGCTCGCCGTCGAACGCCGGCGCGCTGACAAGGTAGCCGTGGAAGGTCTCGCTCTCCTCGCGAACCACGACACCACTTCGCGTGACGCGGTAGGCAAACCGCCAATCGATCTCGCTTTCGCCGGCCGGGGACGCGACCACCTCGCCGCCGTACATGTCGCCGCCCAACTCCCAGGACGGCAACGCGCGGATGTCCGGTCCGGCCCGATCTGGCGGTCGCTGCACAACCAACGTGCCGCCCGGTACGACGGCGCGAGCGATCGCGGTCAGCGCCGCCCGCCGGTCCGACGAATCGAGCAATCCCATCGTGTTCAGGCACAGCGCGAAGTCCGCGACGTCGGCGAGCCCGAGGCGTTCCATCGGTTGCGCGTGCACTCGGACGTGCGACAGCAACTCCGTGTGTCGGGCGAGCCGGCTGAGCAACACGGCTCGCATGCCAGCCGACGGCTCCACCGCGTGCACCGTCACCGAAGTTCGTTGCGCGAGCAGCCGCGTGGCGAGCCCGGTCCCGGCACCGATGTCCAGTGCCCCGACGCGTGGCGACCCCAACCACCGATCGAGCAGCCGCTCGGCGCGCCGCAGGTGATCGGCGGCCTGCAGCACGTCGTAGAACTCGGCCGTCACATCGTAGGACCGCACGCCCGGCACGCTAGCAGCGCGTACGCCGCCGACCGTGACAACCGGGAAACTCGGCCGGCGCGGTCAGTGCGACTCGCGCGTCACCTGGTGTCCGCTCGCTCCGATCAGGAAGTCGAGATCCGCGCCGGTATCCGCGCCCATCACCGTACGGACGTAAAGATCTTCCCAACCGCGGCGCGGCCGTGCCAGGCCGGCGACCATCGCCGGCGACGGAGATCTGCCGTCCAGCTCGGTTTGCGGCACGTCCACGTCCAGGCGGCGCTGCTCGACATCCAGCACGATCCAGTCACCGGTGCGCACACGCGCGAGCGGACCGCCGGCCGCGCCCTCGGGCGCGACGTGCAGCACCACGGTGCCGTAGGCGGTGCCGCTCATCCGTCCGTCACACACCCGGACCATGTCGCGAACGCCGTCGCGAAGCAACTTCGGCGGCAGCGGAAGATTCGACACCTCCGGCATGCCCGGGTAGCCCTTCGGGCCACAGCCACGGAGCACCAACACGGAGTCGGCATCCACCTCCAGGTCCGGATCGTCGATGCGACCGCGGAAGTCCTCGATCGAGTCGAAGACGACGGCGCGTCCGCGATGTCGCAACAGGTGCGGTGACGCGGCGGCCGGCTTGATGATGGCGCCGCTGGGCGCGAGGTTTCCACGGAGCACGGCGATGCCCGCGCGCGGTTGCAACGGCTCGTCACGAGTACGGATGACCTCGGCATCCCAGATCTGCGCCGCGCCGATGTCGTCGACGAGCGGCCGACCGGTGACCGTGATCGCGGTCGGGTCCAACAGGTCGCGCACCTGGTGGAGTACGGCGTGCAGCCCGCCGGCGCGGTGCAGGTCCTCCATCAAGTGGCGGCCGGACGGCTGAAGATCGACGAGCAGCGGCACGTCGGCACCGATGCGGTCGAAGTCGTCGAGCACGAGCGGCACACCGAGTCGTCCGGCGATCGCCAACAGGTGCACCACCGCGTTCGTCGAACCGCCGAGCGCGGCGAGCGCCACGATTGCGTTGTGGAACGAGCCGGCGGTCATCACCCGGCTCGGCGTACGGTGCTCGGCCACCATGTCGACGATGAGCCGCCCGGTCAGCTGCGCGTTGGCGAGCAGTCGGCTGTCCGGCGCCGGCAGGCCGGCCGTACCGGGCAGCGTCATGCCAAGCGCCTCGGTCAGCAACCCCATGGTGGACGCGGTGCCCATCGTGTTGCAGTGGCCGCGGCTGCGGATCATCGACGACTCGGACGCCACGAAGTCGTCGAGCGACAACGTGCCGGCGCGGACCTCCTCGCTCAGCCGCCACACGCCCGTACCGCAACCGAGCAGCGTGCCGCGGAACGTACCGTTCAGCATCGGTCCACCCGGCACCACGACCGCCGGCAGGTCCACCGACGCCGCCGCCATCAGCAGCGCCGGAATCGTCTTGTCGCAGCCGCCGAGCAGCACGAGGCCGTCCACCGGATTCGCTCGGAACAGCTCCTCGGCGGCCATCGCGGCCATGTTCCGCCACAGCATCGCGGTGGGCCGGAGTTGGGTCTCGCCGAGCGACACCATCGGCAGGTTGAGCGCGACGCCGCCGGCCTCCGCGACGCCCACCTTGACGCTCGCGGCGATCTCGTCGAGATGGCTGTTGCACGGCGTCAGATCCGACGCGGTGTTCGCGATCGCGATGTGTGGCCGGTCGTGGAACGCGTCGTCGGGCAGGCCGCGGCGCATCCACGCGCGGTGGAGGTACGCGTCGCGGTCATTGCTCGAATACCACTGTGCGCTGCGCAAGGCTGACATCGTCGCCCACCAACTAATGATCGACTGACATGGCGCCTCGTTGCTTTGCTGCGCTTCGGCGCTGCGGACGATGTACCGTACCGCCCGTGGAGCGGCCATGACCATGCGCGCTTTCGTCATCACCGGTCCCGGGGAGGCGGGGGTTCGTGACGTGCCGGTGCCGGAACCGCGACCCGGCGAGGTCGTTGTCGACGTCGAACGCGCCGGGGTCTGCGGTACGGACGCGGAGTTCTACTCCGGCGAGATGGCCTACTTGCACAGCGGCGAGGCCAGCTACCCGATCCGCATCGGGCACGAGTGGGCCGGCGTGGTGTCGTCGGTCGGGGTCGACGTCGATCGCGCCTGGCTCGGCCGTCGCGTCACCGGCGACACGATGCTCGGCTGCGGCCGGTGTGCCCGGTGCGCGGCCGGCCGCGGCCACTTGTGCGCGGACCGCCACGAGGTCGGGATCCGCCACGGTTGGCCCGGTGCGCTCGCGGAGCAGTTGCCCGTTCCGGTGACTGCGGTGCATACGCTTCCGGACCGGCTTGACGCCACCCATGGCGCGCTGGTCGAGCCGGGCGGCAATGCGCTGCGGGCGGTACGCGCCACCGCGCTCGACGCCGGGCAGCGGCTGCTCGTGCTCGGGCCGGGCACGATCGGGCTGCTCGCCGCGCAGTTCGCGCGCACCGAGGGTGTCGAGGTGCACCTACTCGGGCGCGACGAGCCGTCGCTGGACTTCGCTCGGTCTATTGGGTTCGACACCGCGTGGCGTGCCGATACGCTGCCGCGGCTGCGCTGGGACGCGGTGCTTGACGCGTCGAACGCCGCGGCGCTCCCGGCGGTCGCAGTGGACCTGGTCGAGCCCGGCGGCCGCGTTGTCTACATCGGTCTCGCCGGCGAGCCGAGCCTCGTCGACACACGCGCGATCGTGCTGCGGGACATCACCGCCGTCGGGATCCTCAGCGCCTCCGGTGGCTTGGCCGACACCATTGCGCGGTACGCCGCCGGAGCCGTCGACCCACGTCCACTCGTTGCGGCGGTGGTCGGACTCGACGAGGTGGCAAGCGTTCTCGCCGGCCATCGCCGACCCGAGTGGAGCGCCGCCCCCAAGATCCACGTCGACCCGCGAAAGTGACGCGCGCCGCGATCCGACAATGGTTCGCTACTGTGCCGGAGTGGCCGATCAGTCCCGGGACCCGATCGAGCTGGGCTACGCCGACGAGACGCACGCGCTCGTCGGCGTCCGACTCGTCCAGGACATCGGGCTGCCGTCGGATCGGATCGACTTCGCGTACGACGCGGTTGGCCGAGCCTGGCGGTTCGTACTGCCGCCGGTGGCCGTACGCAGACTCGAATACCGCTTCGAGCTTCGCCACCCGGACGGCCGGACCGACATCGTCTGCGACCCGTCGAACCCGACGATCGTGCACAGCGCCTACGGCGACAAGTCGGTGCTCGAGTTCCCGGGATACCGGCCGCCCGAGTGGCTCGACATGCCTGCGGCGCCGGGCACTTGGCGCGACCTGCCGGTCGCGTCCCGCGCCCTGGGCGCCACCGTCGCGATCCGCGTCTGGTCGCCAACCGCGTTATCGGCCGCCGGAATCTTGCTCGCGCACGACGGCGGCGAGTACGACCGGCTCGCCCGCCTGGGCCACTACAGTGCGGCAATGATCGCGGCCGGTCGCGTGCCGCCGCATCATCTCGTGCTGCTCAGTCCGGTCGAGCGGAACGAGTGGTATTCCGCGAATCCGGCCTACGCCCGGGCGCTGCGCGACGACGTACTGCCACGGCTCCGCGCAGACATCGGCCGGGAGCCGATCGTTGCGCTTGGCGCGAGCCTCGGCGCACTCGCATTGCTGCACGCGCACGGGCACACACCGTTCGCCGGACTGTTCCTCCAATCCGGCAGCTTCTTCCAGCATCGGTTCGACTCCCAGGAGTCCGGATTCGCGCGCTATCGCCGGGTGGTCCGCTTCGTCGGCGCGGTGCGCCGGCAGGCGAGCGTTGGCCCCGCCGTACCCACGGTATTGACCTGTGGCGCGGCGGAGGAGAACCTGGCGAACAACCGCGCAATGGCGGCGGCGCTGGCCGGGTCGGGCTACCCGGTGGGACTTGTGGAAGTACCCGACGCCCACAACTTCACGGCATGGCGCGACGCGTGGCATCCACACCTCGCCGATCTCGCCGGCCAGTGTTGGGATGAGGCGGCGGTGCGGGGGTCGGCGTGGACGGTCGCGGCGTCCGTCGGCAGTTCTACCGACGGCGCCAGCGACAAAAGGGGGTGATCGGCACATGGAGCAGCGGACCCAGTTGCTCTACTCGTCGGACACGGAGGACGCCGGCGAGGTCATCAGGTATGGCCACTGGGGTCGGCCGGTGTTGGTCTTTCCGTCCGAGCAAGGGCACGCGGGCGACTTCGCCAGCAACGGCATGATCGACGCGGTGCAACCGCTGGTTGACGACGGCCGGGTGAAGTTCTACTGCGTCGGCTCGTACGACGCCGAGTCGTGGTCGGCCAGCGACCTCCCGCTCGAGGAGCGCGCGCGGCAGCATGGCCGATACGAGGCATGGGTCCTCGATCAGGTCGTGCCGTGGATCGTCGAGGACTGCGGCGGCGAGGCGGAGATCGCCACGCTCGGCGCATCGATGGGCGCGTTCCACGCCTTGAACTTCGCCCTCCGTCGCGCGGACCTGTTCCCCCGCGCGCTGTGCCTGTCCGGCAACTACGACCCGACGAGTTGGCGCGGTTGGGGTGAGCGCGGCGACGCGCTCTACTTCAACAACCCCATCTGGTACGTCGACCACCTGCACGGCGTCAACCTCGACTGGCTGCGCGAGCGGGTCTCGGTGTTACTGGTGTGCGGTCAGGGCCAATGGGAGGACACCACCGGAGCACTGGAGTCGACGCGCCGAATGGCGAAGATGCTGACCGAAAAGGGCATCTCGTGCGAGTTGGACCTGTGGGGCACCGACACGCCACACGACTGGCCGTCGTGGCGGGCACAACTGGCCAAACACTTGCCACGCTTCTGTTGACGGGCGGGGCACTGGGCGGCCGGCAGGTTCGCGAGTAGGCAAGCACCGACGCTCGTTGCTCACCACCGGGAGGACGGATGTCCGAGGCCGAACACATCATCGGGCTGCTGCTGGGCACCGAGGAGGACTGGCCGCGCGCGTACGAGACGCTGCTCGCCCGGCTCGGACCGGTGACCGACGGCGGTACGACGCATCGGCTGCGTACGGATCGCGTCACCATCGAACCGTTCAACCTACGGGACCGGCCGCGCCACGCGCTGGTCATCGACCGTCTCGCCTACTGGTATTACCACCCGCGTGAGTGGCTCAAGAAGGTCGCGCTGGCCGACGGCGTCTACCTGCTCAACAGCCCCTTCACGTTCCAGTCGATGGAGAAGCACGCTGCCTACTGCGCGATGATCCGGCTCGGGCTGAACGTGCCCGAGACCGTGCTCGTCCCGTTCAAGCATCCGGTGGACAACGCCCGGTACGCGTACACGGCGGCTCGCTACAACCGCCCGTTCGACCTGGACGAGATCGCGCAGCCGCTCGGGTACCCGCTGTTCATGAAGCCCTACGACGGCGGCGGATGGGTCGGTGTATCCCGCATCAAGGACAGCACCGACCTGCATCGTGCCTACGACGCGTCCGGCGAGCGCCTCATGCACCTGCAGCAGTCCGTCGAGGGATACGACGTGTTCGTCCGGTCGCTGTCCATCGGGCCGGAGACGATGGTCATGAAGTTCCGTCCGGAACTGCCGATGCACGACCGCTACGCGGTGGAGCACGGTTTCCTGGACGCGTCGACCGGCGACGAGGTTCTCACCATCTCCCGACTCGTCAACGCGTTCTTCCGGTGGGAGTTCAACTCGTGCGAGATGCTCGTACGGGACGGCGTGGTCTATCCCATCGACTACGCGAACGCGTGCCCGGACGTGGCCATCACCTCGCTGCACTACTACTTCCCGTGGGCCATGGCGGCGCTGTTGCGGTGGAGCGTCTATTGCGTGGTCACCGGGCGCCGGCTGCGTCTCGACATGGACTCCGCGCGCTACTTCGAGGTCGCGGATCGAGCCGACTTGTCCTACCACGAGAAGCTCGCGGCGTATCGGCAGCTTGCCGACGACTACTTCGACGCGGACCGCTACGCGGAGTTCTGCGCCTCGAAACTCGGGCACGTCGACGAGATGGTGCGCGACTGGGTCGGTTCGCCGGATTTCGACGCGTTGCTCGTCGACACCGTACGAGCCACCTATCCGGCCGATGAGCAGGACCGGTTCGTCGCGCACTTTCGCGGGTTGGTCGGCGTGTGGCTGGCCGAGCGCGTGGGTGCGCCATCGTCGATTCACGAATAACCTGATGCCACCG